>NZ_KV793485.1:0-74202 GCF_001808475.1 Klebsiella sp. HMSC09D12
CATCGTCGACCATCTGCTGGCCGAAGGCTTCCCGTCAGACCGCATTAATATTGGTTACGCTGCCTATAGCCGTAACGGCCGCAATGCAGAGCTGGAATCTCTGTCTCCGCTCAAGGGTACCTATAACCCGGGCACCGGCACCACCGTGGGTACCTTCGAGTCGGGTACCACCGAATGGTATGACACCATTTATAACTACCTGGATCTGGAAAACCAGAAAGGCCGTAACGGTTTCAACGTCTATACCGACCAGGTGGCCAATGCGGATTACCTCTACAATCCGGAAAGCAAACTGTTCATGTCTCTGGACACCCCGCGTACGGTGAAAGCCAAGGGCGAATACGCAGCCAGCCTCGGTCTGGGCGCGCTGTTCACCTGGACTATCGACCAGGACAACGGCGTGCTGGTGAACGCCGCGCGTGAAGGTCTGGGCTATGAAATGGCCTCTGAAGTTATCGATATGGAGCCGTTCTATTTCGAAGGCATCAACGTCGAACCGACGGATGAAGCGGATGAAACGGATGAAAATGAGGAAGACGACGTTCAGCCTGAACCGGCGGTCAACCACGCGCCGAAAGCAGCCATCGAACTGATGGTGGTTGGCGGCTCCCGCGTGCGTCTTTCCGGCGAAAAATCCTCGGATGAAGATAGCGACGACCTGTCCTTCAGTTGGGGAGTGCCTGCGGCGATCGCCGTGGCGGATAAAACCGCCGCCGTCATCGAGTTCGACGTCCCGAAAGTGAGCGAAGATACCGAGTTCACCTTTACTCTGTTCGTGCGCGATACCTGGGGTGAGCCGTCAACGCAGCAGCGCTTTGTGCTCTCCGTCGTCGCCGCGACCCAGAGCGATGACAGCGAAGACGAGTCGGAAGACAAGAACGATGATGAGCCGGCGGACGACCAGGATAACAGCGATGATCAACCTCAACCGGCGGATGATGATGTAGTGCCGTCAGACGAAACCACGCCTTATCCGCTGTGGAATGCCAGCACCGTGTATGGCAGCAACTGGGGTACCTTTGAAACCGTCAGCTGGAAAGGCCATAACTACCAGGTGAAATGGTGGTCTCAGGGTGACCAGCCGGACCTGAACTGCGGTCAGTTCGCGGTATGGAGCGATCTTGGCGCGTACTAAGCGTTAATCGTCACTGACGAGTGATAGCCAGCCCCGGAGCCATCCGGGGCTTTTTATTGGCGCTCTTTTCGGTTTTCCCGGTGGCGCTAGCGGGCTACTGCAAGTCGATAGCCCGGGATGCGCCGGGATAAATACATCGGCGCGGCTTCTTCCCGGGTCGCGCTGCGCTAACCCGGGCTACGGGTTCACCGCCGTCTGCGGGCCAGTAGCCCGGACAGGCGCGACGCGCCGCCTCCGGGAAGACCAGCGGAACTAGCTTTCGCTGACCGTCTCCGGGCGCTGAAAGCGGCGCAGCTCGCGTAGCAGCCCGACCAGCGCCACGCCCACAATCACCAGCGCCCAGCCGCTGGCGCTCGCCGAAGCGGCCGGCGTCAGAATCGCGCCCAGCCCCCCCAACAGCGCCGCGCCTATCGCATCGCCGGTCACGTTCTGCGCGGTCCACAGCCCGTTGATGCGCCCGAGCATATTCTCCGGGGTTTGCGTCTGGATCAGCGTATATTGCAGCAGCGAGCTTATTGCGCTCAGCCAGCCAAACAGCGCCAGGCACAGCGCGCCCAGCTCCCACACCGGCATCAGGCTGAACAGCGCAATCGCCACAAACGAGCCGACGGTGGTCGCCAGCATCAGCACGCCGGGCTTCGCCGTCTGCGCCAGCTGTCCGCTGGTCAACGCGCCGAACGCCGCTCCCAAAGGGATCGCCGCGTACAGCAGGCCAATCTGCGACGCCGACATCTGCCAGCTTCCGGCCAGCGCCGGATAGAGCACGCGCACCGCGCTGGCCATCGTCAGCAGTCCGCCAAGCAGCGCAATGCCGCCGATAAGCGGGCTGTTAAACAGAAACTTCAATCCCGCGTTCAGCGATTTTAGCGGGTGTTCGCGCGGCTGCGGCGGCGGTGCCAGCCGCGGCAGACGCAGCAGAGTCAGCGTCGTTATAAAAGTACCTGCCGCCGCCAGCCCGTAGTTCCAGGCCACGCCGCCGGTTGCCAGCAGCAGACCGCCGATCATCGGTGAAATGACCGATCCCAGCCGCACCGTCAACATAGTGATCGCCCCGGCCTGCATCAGATTTTCCCTACCAACCAGCGCTGGGGTCGCCGCCAGCAGCGCGGTCACGCCGATTGAGGCAAACAGGCCGTCCCAGATGCCCAGCAGATAGATAGCGATGAGCGACGGTTCCGGCAGCATGGCGTTGAGGCACAGGCCGACGAAGCCGATGCCGCAGGTGCCGCGCGCCAGCAGGATCAGACGCTTACGCTCATAGCGGTCGGCAAGCACGCCGCCGATCATCAGACCGACAAACATCGAACCGCCGGTTAAGGTGACCGACAGCCCCACTTGCCAGGTCGAATGGGTCATCATCTGGATCTGTACCGGGATCGCCACGCCCAGCAGGCCAAGCGACAGAATTGAGATAAAGCGGGCGATAAAGACGGCGCGAAAGGCCGGGTGGGTTTTCAGCAAGCTGAGATTCAGCAGCCAGGATTGTCGGTTCATGACAGCGCCTTGTTATTATTTTCCATACCATTTTTATGGGTGCACATGCTAACATAACTGGATAGAATCGATAACGATAATTACTATCATTATCATGTCAGGGATGTAAGCCATGTCGTCTTCAACGACCGCGGCGCGCGCCTTTGCCGTGCCGGGTCTTTTAATCGTGTTAATCATTGCGGTTGCGCTCAGCCTGCTGATCGGCGCCAAACCCCTACCGTTTAGCGTCGTCATCGATGCTTTCGCCGGCACCTGCCAGAGCGCCGATTGCACCATCGTCCTTGATGCCCGACTGCCGCGAACCCTTGCCGGGCTGCTGGCCGGCGCCGCGCTGGGCCTGGCCGGAGCGCTGATGCAAACGCTGACCCGTAACCCGCTGGCGGATCCGGGGATCCTCGGCGTCAACGCCGGCGCCAGCTTCGCTATCGTGCTGGGTGCGGCGCTGTTTGGTATCTCCTCGCCGCAGGAGCAGCTGCTGATGGCCTTTTGCGGCGCGTTCGGCGCCTCGCTGCTGGTCGCCTTTACCGGCAGCCAGGGCGGCGGCCAGCTGAGCCCGGTTCGCCTGACCCTCGCGGGGGTCGCCCTGGCGGCGGTGCTGGAAGGCCTTTCCAGCGGTATCGCCCTGCTCAACCCCGACGTCTACGATCAGCTGCGCTTCTGGCAGGCGGGTTCGCTGGACGTGCGCACCCTGCAAACCCTTAAAATTGTCCTGATCCCGGTACTCATTGCCGGCCTGGTGACGCTATTGCTGAGCAGGGCCTTAAACAGCCTGAGCCTCGGTAACGATACGGCCACCGCGCTCGGCAGCCGGGTGGCACGTACCCAGCTTATCGGCCTGCTGGCGATTACCGTCCTGTGCGGCAGCGCCACAGCGGTGGTCGGGCCCATCGCCTTTATTGGCCTGATGATGCCGCATATGGCCCGCTGGCTGGTGGGCGCGGATCATCGCTGGTCGCTGCCGGTCACCCTGCTGGCCACCCCTGCCCTGCTGCTGTTTGCCGACGTGCTGGGCCGTCTGCTGGTCCCCGGTGAGCTGCGGGTTTCGGTAGTCAGCGCCTTTATCGGCGCGCCGGTGCTGATCTGGCTGGTCCGCCGCCAGCCGCGCGGAGGTGGAATGTGATGGCCCCGTCCCGCCGCCTGATTTTTAGCTGCCTGCTGCTGCTGATCGCCAGCGCCCTGGTCTCCCTGTGGGGGCTCGGCACCGGCCTGGTACCGTTAAGCGTTGAACAAGTTATCTCCGCGCTGCTCGGCGATGCGCCGCGCAATATCACCCTGGTGGTGACCGAGTGGCGCCTGCCCCGCGTGCTGATGGCGCTGCTGATCGGCGCCGCCCTCGGCGTCAGCGGCGCGATTTTCCAGTCGCTCACCCGCAACCCCTTGGGTAGTCCGGACGTGATGGGTTTTAACACCGGGGCGTGGAGCGGCGTGCTGGTCGCCATGGTCATGTTCGGCCAGAACCTGGCGGCCATCGCCGCGGCAGCCATGGCTGGCGGGATCCTCACCGCGCTGGTGGTCTGGATACTGGCGTGGCGCAACGGGATTGAAACCTTTCGCCTGATTATTATCGGCATCGGCGTCCGCGCCATGCTGGTAGCATTCAATACCTGGCTACTGCTGCGCGCTTCGCTGGAAACCGCCCTCTCCGCCGGGCTGTGGTATGCCGGCTCGCTTAACGGACTGACCTGGGGAAAAACCTGGCCCTCCGCGCCGCTGATTTTCTTGATGCTGGTTTGCGGGGCGCTGCTGGCGCGGCGCATGCGGCTGCTGGAGATGGGTGACGATACCGCCTGTGCGCTGGGCGTGCGGGTTGAGCGTTCGCGCCTGCTGATGATGCTGGTCGGGGTGGTACTGACCGCCGCCGCCACCGCGCTCGCCGGGCCGATTTCATTTATCGCCCTGGTGGCCCCGCATATCGCGCGCCGCCTCAGCGGTACCGCGCGCTGGGGGCTGACTCAGGCGGCGCTGTGCGGCGCCCTGCTGCTGGCCATCTCCGACTACGCCGCGCAGCGTCTGTTTATGCCCTATCAGTTACCGGTGGGCGTGGTGACCGTCAGCATTGGCGGCATCTACCTCATCGCGTTGTTAATTCAGGAGTCCCGCAAAAAATGACCGCTGTTACCTCCCGTTTGCGCGGCGATCGGCTGACCCTGGCGTACGGCAAAAAGACCATCGCCGAATCGCTGAACGTCACCATTCCCGATGGCCACTTTACCGCGATTATCGGTCCCAACGGCTGCGGTAAGTCGACCCTGCTGCGCACCCTGAGCCGCCTGATGACGCCTACCAGCGGCCATGTCTGGCTCGACGGCGAACAGATCCAGCATTACGCCAGTAAAGAGGTGGCAAAGCGCATCGGCCTGCTGGCGCAGAACGCCACCACGCCGGGGGATATAACGGTTCAGGAGCTGGTCGCCCGCGGCCGCTATCCGCACCAGCCGCTGTTTACCCGCTGGCGCAAAGAGGATGAAGAGGCGGTCACCAGGGCGATGAAGGCCACCGGCATTACCGACCTCGCGCAACAAAGCGTCGATACGCTCTCCGGCGGCCAGCGCCAGCGGGCGTGGATCGCCATGGTGCTGGCCCAGGAAACGGCGATTATGCTGCTGGATGAGCCCACCACCTGGCTGGATATCAGCCATCAAATCGATCTGCTGGAGCTGCTGAGCGAGCTGAATCGAGAAAAGGGCTATACGCTGGCGGCGGTGCTGCACGACCTGAATCAGGCCTGCCGCTACGCCACCCACTTGATTGCCCTGCGCGACGGTAAAATCGTCGCCGAGGGCGCGCCGAAGGAGATTGTCAACGCGGCGCTGATCGAGAAGATTTACGGCCTGCGCTGTACGATTATTGACGATCCGGTGGCGCATACACCGCTGGTAGTGCCGCTGGGTCGCAAGTAGAAATTCCCGGCTCGCGCTGCGCTTAGCCGGGCTACCCAATCTGGCACAAACGGTAGCCCGGGTAAGGCGTCAGCCGCAACCCGGGAGTTCATCGATCCCTAACCGAGTATCTCCCTGACCACCGGACCGATCGCTTCAAAAGCCTGCGGAGAGATAATATCCACGTGGGCGCAATCCTGGCTAAACACCTCCAGCTCGCCGATCCACGGCCCCCACACCACCTGCGGGTCCATCCCGGGTTGCCGGGTTTTCTCCGCCACGAACAGCGTCGCCTTACCGTCAAACTTCGCGCTGTGCGCGGTAGTCAGCAGGCGCACCGCATCGGCATAGTTGCCTTCAATCACGCTGAACAGCTCGCCGGAAGCCTGCCCCTGCTGGGCGGCCAGAAACGCCTCACGTTCGCGGGCAATTTCCGCCAGCACCTCAGGATCCAGACCGTTCGCCTCTTTCTCCGCCCAGTTCTGCGTCTCGGGCGGCCAGGTATCCAGCAGCCCGAGGAAGGCCACCGCTTCGCCGCGCTGGCGTAAACGGGCGGCAATTCCCTGCGCCAGGGTACCGCCGAGCGAATAGCCAAACAGATAGTACGGGCCGCGCGGCTGCTGCGAAAGCAGGGTTTGCAGATGATGTTCGCATACCGCATCCAGATCCGCCGCCGTCGCCATCGGCCCCTGCGGTCGCGGCGACTGAATGCCGACGATCGACCAGCGCGGGCTTAAATAACGCGCCAGCACGCTGAACTGCCAGGCAAAACCGGAAGCCGGATGGAAGCAAAACAGCGTCGGGCCGTCGCTCTCGCGCAGCGGCAGGATCGCGTCGAAGCCCAGCCGTTGCGCCTGCTCATCGCTCAGATCCGATGCCAGTAGCGCGCTCAGCTTGCCGACGGAAGAAGCGACCATTATCTGGCCAGGCGTCACCTGGCGTTCCAGTTCGCGGCTCAGCAGCGCCGCCAGGCGCATCGCCAGCAGCGAATGGCCGCCAAGGGCGAAGAAATCGGCGTCGATGTCGTTCACCTCACAGCCGAGCAGCTGGCTGAACGCTGCGGCAACGGCAGTTTCCACGCCCGGCTCCGGCGGACGTCCGCTGCGCTCACTGCTCAACGTGGGTAACGGCAGCGCTTTACGATCCAGCTTGCCGTTGGCGCTTAGCGGCAGCGCCGGCAGCTGAATCAGCACCACCGGCACCATATGCGGCGGTAGCTGTTCGCCAAGCTGCGCTTTGAGCGCGGCGGTGTCCAGCGGCAGACCGGAAGCAGAAACCAGATAGCCCACCAGCTGACGGGCATCGCCGCCGGTCGCCGCCGCCTGGTTGAAGACGCAGGCGTGAGCCACCGCCTGCGCAACGTCCGGCAGCGCAGATAGCGCGCGGTCAATTTCGCCCAGCTCAATTCGCTGGCCGCGTATTTTTAGCTGGTCGTCGCTGCGTCCGAGATACTCGACCGCGCCGTTATCCAGCCAGCGGGCAACATCGCCGGTGCGGTACATCCGCTCGCCCGGCGCGTAGGGGTCGGCAATAAAGCGGCTGGCGGTCAAATCGGGACGCCCCAGATAGCCCTGCGCCAGCTGAATGCCGGTCAGGTAGAGATCCCCCGCCACGCCCGGCGGTACCGGGCGCATGGCGGCATCAAGGATGCGCAAGCCGGTATTCCACACCGGCCAGCCAATCGGTACGCTGGCGCCGGTGACTGCCGCCAGTTCGGGCCCGCAGGCCGGATACCAGCTGACGTCCACAGCGGCTTCCGTCGGGCCGTACAGGTTATGCAGCGGCGCGCCGGTGAGTTGCTCCCATTCACGGCATAGCGCCGTCGGCAGCGCCTCTCCGCTACAGAATACCCGGCGCAGGGTTTGACAACAATCGACGTTTTCCGCCTCCAGCGAGGCAACGAACGCCGCGAGCATCGACGGCACAAAGTGGGTCGTTGTCACGCCGTAGCGGGCAAAAAACTGCTGCATCGCCAGCGGGTCGCGGTGGGCTTCCGGCTCGGCCATCACCAGCTGCGCGCCGGCGATAAACGGCCACCAGAACTCCCATACCGAGACATCAAAGCTGCACGGCGTTTTCTGCGCCACCACATCCTCAGCACAGAGCGGATAGTGGTCCTGCATCCACAGCAGGCGGTTGACGATGGCGGTCTGCCCGACCATCACCCCTTTCGGCCGCCCGGTGGAGCCGGAGGTAAAGATGATATACGCGGTATGCTCCGGCTGCGAGAGCACCAGCGGCGCGGACTCGCCCGCCGCCAGCGGCTGCTGGTAGCAGAGGCTTTCCAGGCCGGGAATATCGCTAAAGCGCGCCAGCTGATCCTCAGAGGTGATCAGCAGCGACGGACGGGCGTCTTCCAGCATCATCCGCAAGCGGTCGTCGGGATAGCCGGTATCCAGAGGCAGCCACGCGGCTCCGGCCTCAACAATGCCGTGCAGCGCCAGCGTCAGGAATACAGATCGCGGCAGCGCGACCGCCACGCTATCGCCCGGTTTGACGCCCCGTGCGCGCAGACGCTCGGCCAGCGCTACCACCTGCTGGCGCATCTCACGGTAGCTAAACTGCCAGCAGCCATCCGCCAGCGCCGGGGCATCCGGGGTTTTTGCCGCCTGCGCCGCCACCAGCGCGCTCAGGGTGGTGAGCGGCAGGTCGACAGCGGTCGCGTTCACCTGCGCCAGGCGTTGGTTTTCCGCCGCCGACAGCATATTCGCCTCGCCGCAGGGCAGAGTGGGATTATCGGCAAACTGAGTCAGCAAAGAAGATAGACGGGCGATATGCCCGCGCAGCGTCTGCTCATCATATCGCTGCTTGTTCGCCAGCACCTCCAGCGATAGACCGCCGGTTTCATCCGGGAAGAGCGCCAGCTCCAGGTCATTGACCGGGCCGGTGGCCAGGGTGTGGGTAATCGCCTGTACGCCGTCGATATCCAGCTGATAGTCGAAGACTTTAATATTGAGTACCGGGCCAAACAGCGGTTCATCGCCCGCCGCCCTGCCGCTGTCGCGGACAATCTGTTCGGCATCATAGCGCTGGTGGCGGCGCATTTTCTTGAGCTGTCCGGCAAGACGCATGGCCAGCTCCGCCAGCGTTTCCCGGGCGTCAATATTGACCGCCAGCGGCAGAACGTTGAGCACCGGGCCGGTAGCGGTTAATGCCGCAGAGCCCATGCGGCGCATGAAAATAAAGCCCGCGGCGTAATCCATTCGGCTGCACAGCCGTCCCAGCCACAGGGCGGTCAGCGCCAGCGCCAGATCCGCGCGCTGGCACTGCGGCGCGCCTGCCGCCAGCCGGCTAAATACGCCGGCGTCGACCTCCAGCTTCATGCGCCAGATATCGGTGCTGGTCGCCCTTCCCGCCAGCGGCGCGTCGGAAAGGGAGGCCGGAGCCGGCAGCGCCTGACGCTGCGCCTGCCAGAACTGTTTATCACGCTGCCAGGCGTCGCTGCCGTAGTAGCGCTGGTACTCTTCCACCACCTCGGCAAACGGCGTGAACGGCGAAGCTGGTGTCTCTTCGCCGCGCTGCCATGCGCGATAAATCGCGGCGATCTGGCGGGTAATGGCCGGGAAACTGAAGCCATCGACCAGCAAATGATGATAACGCTGATACCAGTACCAGCACTTATCCCCCACCCGCAGCAGTTGATGGCAGACCAGCGGATTACCGCCGTCCACGCGCAGGTTTTGCCCGAGGTCGGCCTGCATCAGCGCCAGCGCGGCAGCGTGCGGGTCGTGCGACGTGCGCAGATCCCGATAGTCCGGCTCGGCAAAATGACGATTTTCATCGACCCACTGCCAGGCTTCGCCGTTATCTTCACAAAAACGCATGCTGAGGGTGTCAGCCTGAGAGAGCCCGGTGACAATCGCCCGCCCGAGCAAGGTCGGGTCGATATCGCCGCGCAGCTCAACATAGTGGGCCACGCTCCAGGCGCCGGGCAGCGTCGAGAGGCGCTCCGCCATCCAGATCCCCGGCTGAGCCGCAACCAGCGGTAAACGTGTGGTCATTGTGGGCTCCTCAGGATGCATAGTGCGCGGGGGTAAGCGTTGACCAGTTCTCCGCCAGCCAGGCGTTGCACGCCTCTAACGACTGCGGCGGGCACTCTACCGTCCAGCCTTCCGGCAGGGCGCAGTGGTGCGGCCACAGGCTGAACTGCTGCTGGTCATTGCGCAGAATGTAATACTGCCCTTGCGGATTGTCGAAGGGGTTACTGAATTGCATATCAAATTCCTCGTAAATCGCGCTTTGCTACTCTTCACGGCCTAATGGCTGCCACAGCTGGATGAGCCCGGCCGTCAGCCCGCCGCGCCAGCAAAGCGCATCATGTCCGCCGTCAACCTGACGCCAGAAAATCGTCTGCTGTTCCAGATGCGTCAGCAGCGCCTGGTTCGCGCGAAAAATGATCGGCTCGCGAACGCCGGCCTCCAGCCAGATGCGCAGCCCCTGCGGCTGTATTTCGCCGCGGCTGAGCCGCTCAATCAGCAGGCCCGTCTGCGCGCCGCCGCGATGCGGCCACCAGTAGGAGCCAGACTGGCTGAGCACGCAGCCAAAGCGCCGGGGCCAGTAGAGCGCGGCGAACATCGCGGCCAGGCCGCCAAAGCTCTGGCCTGCCACCACGGTTCGGTCGGCGCTATCGCTGAAAGGTGCTATCCGGTGAACCATCGGCAGCAGCTCTTCCTGAACCGCCAGCCAGAACGTTTCATTGCAGGGAAGCTCTTCGGCGCGATGCTGGTTATCGATAACGTCAATCAGCAGATAAACCGCCTGCGGTAACCGCTTCTCGCGGGTTAATCCTGCTAGCGGCGCCCATACCGGCATGCTTTCTGCCCAGAACTGACCATCAAGCAAAATCGCCAGCGGGCGCGCTTGCGGCTGCGCATCGCCGGTGGCGTAAATCCATATCCGCCGACGGTTGCCGAGTCGCTGGCTCTGCCATTCAATGCAGACCGGCGGCTGATAAGGTTCATCACGCAGCGCCCAGCCGGGCTGTTCGGGGGCGTCCGGCAGCTCCAGCGCAGAGACCGCGTGGCCGCGCCCGCCCTTCCAGCTTTGCGGATTAAGCGGGTCGGCAATCGCCCGCGGCAGCAGCTTGCGCCAGCCTTCGCGCAGCAACGCGCGGTCCGGGCTGTCGCCGTTAAAAAGCTGAGGGGAAAAGTCGTCGTCCCGCGCGGAAGGAATAAAGCAGTAGCTGCCGCGCCAGGCGGCAGAGAGAGTGGTTTGCCAGCACCAGGCATCGGTACCGGGAATGCGCTGCAGCGTTTGCGGTACGGCGTTTTTATGATGGTCAGTCACGCCGGTAATATAAATCCATACCCGCCGGGTTGGCGAAGAGGCTTCGTTGCCCGCCGGATCGCGCCACCAAAAGGTCACCCGATACGCGTCGTCCACGACCTCAATTTGCGGACCGGAGATATGGCGCCACCAGTCGTCGCATCCTGTCTTATGCATTCCTTTCAACCCTATGTTTATCGTGACATTTATCAACAAACGCATTAATAAACGCAATATTTATTGATAATATTATTGATAACTATTTTCATTTGCAATAGCGTATTAGCGCGCTGTGGGAAGCGCGTCTTTTAAAAAATAAACATGTCAGAGAGAGCTTATGCAGCGCCGGGACTTTCGGGGAAACAATTTAGCCCGAAAGCCGGGTTCTGGTCAGCGACGGAGTGCCTGTGCTCTCTACCGGCAACATTGATACCGCCTCCCCTCCCGACGGGAAGGGGCCTTTGGGGAAGGCGGCGACAAAAAGCAGGATTTACAATGAATAACAGGATCAAATCCCTGGCCTTGCTGGTCAATCTGGGAATCTACGGGGCTGCTTTTCCGCTAAGCGCGGCGGAAACGGTCTCCGATAGCAAAACCGCAACCGCTGATGAAACCATGGTTGTCACCGCCGCCGAGCAGAACCTGCAGGCGCCTGGCGTATCAACCATCACCGCAGATGAAATTCGTAAACGTCCGCCTGCGCGCGACGTATCTGAAATTATCCGTACCATGCCGGGCGTAAACCTGACCGGCAACTCCACCAGCGGCCAGCGCGGCAACAATCGCCAGATTGATATTCGCGGCATGGGCCCGGAAAACACCCTGATCCTGATTGACGGCAAGCCCGTGACCAGCCGCAACTCCGTACGTCTGGGCTGGCGCGGCGAGCGCGATACCCGCGGCGATACCTCATGGGTACCGCCGGAGCTGATCGAACGTATTGAAGTCATTCGCGGCCCGGCGGCCGCGCGCTACGGCAACGGCGCGGCGGGCGGCGTGGTCAATATCATCACCAAGAAGAGCGACGGCGAATGGCACGGTTCATGGAATACCTACATGAACGCCCCGGAGCATAAAGACGAAGGTTCGACTAAACGCACCAACTTTAGCCTCAGCGGCCCGCTGGGGGGCGATTTCAGCTTCCGCCTGCTGGGCAACCTCGACAAAACCCAGGCCGATGCCTGGGATATCAACGACGGACATCAATCCGAGCGTACCGGCGCCTATGCCAATACCATGCCTGCCGGGCGTGAAGGGGTGAAAAATAAGAATATTAACGGCGTCGTGCGCTGGGATTTCGCGCCGATGCAGTCGCTGGAGTTTGAATCCGGTTACAGCCGTCAGGGCAACCTCTACGCGGGCGATACGCAGAACACCAATACTAACGATCTGGTGAAAGAGAACTACGGGAAAGAGACGAACCGCCTCTATCGCCAGACTTATTCCGTCACCTGGAACGGCGGCTGGGATAACGGCGTGACCACCAGCAACTGGGCCCAGTACGAACGTACCCGTAACTCGCGTAAAGGCGAAGGTCTGGCGGGCGGCACGGAAGGTATCTTCAACAGCAACCAGTTCAGCGATATCGACCTCGCCGACGTGATGCTGCACAGCGAAGTCAACATCCCTCTGGATCTGGTGTTTAACCAGAACCTGACGCTGGGCTCCGAGTGGAATCAGCAGCGGATGAAGGATTTGGCGTCAAATACCCAGACCTTTATGGGCGGCGATATCGACGGCTATGACAGCACCGGCCGTAGCCCATACTCGAAGGCCGAGATCTTCTCCCTGTTTGCCGAAGACAACGTGGAGCTGACCGACACCACCATGCTGACGCCGGCGCTGCGTTTCGATCATCACACGATCGTCGGCAACAACTGGAGCCCGTCGCTTAACTTGTCTCAGGGTCTGTGGGATGACTTCACGTTAAAAATGGGCATCGCCCGCGCCTATAAAGCGCCGAGCCTGTACCAAACCAACCCGAACTATATTCTCTATAGTAAAGGCCAGGGCTGCTATGCCAGCGGCAACGGTACCGGTTGCTACATGATGGGTAACGATGACCTGAAAGCCGAAACCAGCATCAACAAAGAGATTGGCCTTGAGTTTAAACGCGACGGCTGGCTGGCGGGTGTGACATGGTTCCGTAACGACTACCGCGATAAAATCGAAGCGGGCTACGCGCCGATTTCACAGACGACGAACGGTAAAGTGAAAACCGATATCTATCAGTGGGAAAACGTGCCTAAAGCGGTGGTTGAAGGTCTCGAAGGCACCCTGAACGTGCCGGTCAGCGAAACGGTGAACTGGACCAATAACATCACTTATATGCTGCAAAGTAAAAACAAGAAAACCGGCGATCGTCTGTCGATTATTCCGGAATATACCCTGAACTCCACTCTGAGCTGGCAGATTCAGGAGGATATTTCGGTGCAGTCGACCTTCACCTGGTACGGCAAGCAGCAGCCGAAGAAATATAACTACAAAGGTGAGCCGGCGGTGGGTTCTGAAACGGATGAAGTCAGCCCTTACAGCATCGTTGGCCTGAGCGCCACCTGGGATGTGACGAAAAACGTCAGCCTGACCGGCGGCGTGGATAACGTTTTCGACAAGCGCCACTGGCGCGCGGGTAATGCGCAAACCACCGGTAGCCTGACGGATGTTTCTTATATGGCTGGCGCTGGCGCCAATACCTATAACGAATCAGGCCGCACCTGGTATCTGGGCGTCAATACCCACTTCTGATTGTCCGGCCGTTCCCCCCGCCCTCTTCCCATAGAGGGCGGAGGGGAGAATCTGTTAACATCCCCCTATGCAAACCCAACGTTCTATCATTCAACTTGCCGATCGCTCGCTGCAGCGGGTCGATTTCGACCCATTGACCTTTCGGCCTGAAGATCTCCTCTGGCTGCCGCACCATGCCCGGCTAACCGGCTGCGCCCGCAAGCGGCAGAGCGAACATCTTGCCGGGCGTATCGCTGCGGTTTATGCGCTGCGGGAAGTCGGTGAGACAGAAGTCCCTGCCATTGGCGACCAACGCCAGCCCCTATGGCCGCACCCGTGGTACGGCAGCATAAGCCACTGTGAACGCAGCGCGCTGGCAGTCGTCTCTGTCCGGCCGATCGGCGTTGATATTGAGCGCATCTTGACTCCTGATCTGGCGGCTGAGCTGGAAAGCTGCATCATCAACAGCGCGGAAAAAAGTCTGCTGGACGCCAGCGGCCTGGGCCCCGAGCTGGCGCTCACGCTGGCATTTTCGGCGAAAGAGAGCGCGTTTAAGGCCAGCCATCCCGACGTACAGGCGGGCGTCGGTTTTAGCGATTTTACGCTGGCGTATATAAAGGAGGGAAATCTGCTTCTTCGGCTCTCCGCCGGGGAGTATCGGCTGCAATGGATTAAGGCCGGTGACTACGTCATTACGCTCTGCGCGGCGTAAAAGCAAAACCCGCGCGGCAGCCGCACGGGTTATCGGTTTAAGCCGGCGTAAAGTCAGCGCATTTTCTGCGCCAGCCCGGCGACGGAAGCGGCATCGAAACCGTGGTGTTTACGCAGCCAGCCGCGATCTGCCGCCGCCGCATACTCACCATCCGGGATCCCCAGGCGTTTGAGCGGAATTGCCGCCCCGGCCTCAGCCAGCACTTCCGCCACCAGGCTACCCAACCCGCCGTTGACGTTATGCTCCTCCACCGTTATCACCGCCTTGCACGGTTTCAGCGCAGCCAGCAGCGCGGCGGTATCGCAAGGGCGAATGGACGGCACGCTCACCACTTTAGCCTGAATCCCCGCGTCGGCCAGCATCTGCGCGGCATCGACGATCTCATGCACCGTCGATCCGGTAGCGACCAGAGCGATATCCTCGCCTTCCCGCAGCGTAACGACCGCTCCCGGCACGAAGCGATAGCTTTCATCATGCAGTTCCGGCAGCGCCTTGCCGTCAAGACGAATATAGACCGGCCCCTGATAGCCGATGGCGTAATCGATAATCTGCCGGCATTCACGCGGCGAAGACGGGGCGAAAATCTGGATATTGCCGAAGCCGCGCATCACCGCCAGGTCATCAATCGCATGATGGGTGCTGGCCAGCGGGCCGTAGCTGGCGCCGGCGTTAAGGCCAAATAGCTTAACGTTGGTGTTGTTATAGCAAACGTCGACTTTAATCTGCTCATTGGCGCGGGAAATCAGGAACGGCGCGGCGTTACAGGTGACCGCCACTTTCCCCCCCAGGGCCAGGCCCGCCGCCGTCCCGACCATGCTCTGCTCGGCGATGCCCACGTTCACCAGACGCCCGGGGAACTGTTTAATAAACGGCGCGATTTTGGCCGTTGACGTGGAGTCAGCCACCACCGGCACCAGATCGACACCGCTGTCGACTGCATCAATAAAGGCCTGAACCATCACGCTCGCCAGGTGTTCTGCATTACTCATCTTTCAGTTCCTCCAGTGCCAGTGTAATTTCTTCGCCTTTCGGTACCCGGTGGTGCCACTCCGGGCGCCCCTGGATAAAGGAAATACCGGCACCTTTCGTGGTGTTGGCGATAATAACGTTGGGTTTACCTTCCTGCTTCAGCCCTTCCAGGGTCGCCACCACCGACGCCATGTCGTTACCCTGGCATTCGGTAACCGTCATTCCGAAGGCCTTCCATTTATCGGCCAGCGGATCGGTATTCATAATTTCCCGCGTCGGCCCCGCCAGCTGGAGATTGTTTTTGTCATTAATAATGACGAGGTTATCAAGGCCGTAGTGCGCCGCAGCCAGCGCCGCTTCCCAGTTGCTGCCTTCCGCCAGTTCGCCATCGCCGGTAATTAAAAAGATGCGGCGGGTGCTGTTGCTTTTTTTCGCAGCCAGCGCCAGCCCCACCGCAACAGGCAAACCGTGGCCCAGCGCGCCGGTGTTGAGTTCAATCCCCGGCGTTTTCTGACGAACCGGGTGACCAGGAAGATGAGAATTCGCATGCTGATAGGTTTCCAGCCAGTCAACCGGGAAGAAGCCCGCTTCGGCCAGCACGCAGTAGTAGCAGCCCACCGCATGGCCTTTCGACTGGATGTAGATATCGCGCTGGTCATCATCCACGCGGTCCGGCGCGACGTTCATAATGCGAAAATAGAGCGCAGTGAGCAGTTCAACCTGCGACAGGTCGGCGCCGGTGTGCCCGCCAGCAGGGCTATTGGCATTCAATCTGACGATATGGCGACGTACGGCGCGGGCTTTACGCTCAAGTGCCTGGACATCATAGCTATAGGGATTCATTTAATACCTCTGAATTTATTTTCAACTTGGAATATTTATTCCGTCAGGGACTAAAAAAACCAGACATCCCCAGGCAACGCATCGTAGGGCTCACGCCGCTGCATCATACTCAGGAACATTCTGCCTCCTTACCACCGGGTATCACTTCACCCGGGCACTTTTCAGTTGACCTGAAATCGCCATGAATATATATTCAACAACGATTCTTTATTCAATTATGCAGCTACTGTTCTGTTTTTGTCCATAGCTGATTTTGAGGATTGGCGAAAGTTAGATATTCATCACACTTAAATGTCTTTTCTTTTCGCGTATGATAATGAGCTCTAAGATAATGGCTGCACGTAAATGATTTTCGGGGAAATATATGGCTAAGCAGGATGAACAACGGCTATTAGTTAAGATTGCCACGCTCTACTATCTCGAAGGACGCAAGCAGTCCGACATTGCTCAACTTCTCTCGCTTTCTCAGTCATTTATCTCCCGAGCGATCACCCGCTGCCAGAAAGAGGGCGTGGTGAAAATTAGCGTTGTTCAGCCATCAAATATTTTTCTTAACCTTGAAAAAGGTCTTGAGGATCGTTACGGAATTAAGCAAGCCATCGTGGTGGATACCGAAGAGGATGCCAGCGATCACACCATCAAGCGCGCTATCGGTTCCGCCGCTGCCCACTACCTCGAAACGCGATTACGGCCAAAGGATCTGATTGGCGTCTCTTCGTGGAGTTCCACCATCCGCGCGATGGTGGATGAGGTACACGCGCAAAACCTGAAAGCCAGCGGCGTCATCCAGCTGCTCGGCGGCGTAGGGCCGAACGGCAACGTGCAGGCCACTATTCTCACCCAGACCCTGGCGCAGCATCTGAACTGTGAAGCCTGGCTGCTCCCTTCCCAGAGCATTGAAGGATCCACCGAGGAGAAGAATCGTCTTGTTGCCAGTAAAGATGTCGCCGACGTTATTGCCCGCTTTGATGAAGTCGATATCGCAATTGTCGGGATCGGTATTCTTGAACCTTCGCAGCTGCTGAAAACATCCGGCAACTACTATCACGAAGATATGCTGCAGGTGCTGGCGGAACGCGGTGCCGTGGGTGACATTTGCCTGCACTATTACGATAAAAACGGCAGAGCAGTGTTACGCGATGATGAAGATCCTGTTATCGGTATGGCGCTGGAGAAGGTGAAGAAGTGCCCTAACGTGGTGGCCCTGGCCGGCGGCAGCGAGAAGGTCGCGGCTATCAAAGGTGCGCTTTCGGGCGGTTATATCGATGTTCTGATCACCGATTACCCAACGGCCAGACTGCTTATTGCCGGTTAATTTCCTCACTCAAACACTTTCCCACAGCCTTTACGCTTTGCCAGAAGCGTAAAGGTTACGCAAATAAGTCATTATATTTCAATAATATAAAACTCTAAAATCACCTCCTTTCCCAGCCATAGCTGAACGCTTCGCCGATCGGATAAGTGTGATTGCCAGCACAATTGATAACTTTTCCAGTAGCCCGACGGGAAGTTTCTGGCTAAGGTATCAAATAAATAATCACTATCGAATATATATTCAGTGATTAAAAAAGTGAAAACGAATTGTCACATCATGCCCTGCCAGGAAGCAATGCGAACAAGAGGAATGCTCACCTTTTGCCCTCCGCACCAGGACGAAGTGTGACTCAGGAGACTACCTAATGCAGGCAACACCTAAAGAGTTCATCATTGCACTGGACGAAGGCACCACGAATGCCAAAGCCGTCGTGCTCGATAGCCGCGGCCAGGTCGTGGTGAAATTCTCCCAGCCGCTGGCGATTCAAACACCGCGTGAGGGCTGGGTTGAGCAGTCGGGAGTAGTGCTGGTAGAGGCGTCACTGGACGTTATTGCGCAAGCGGTTGAACACGTTGGCGCGGAAAACATCGCTGCCTTAGCCATCAGCAATCAGCGCGAGACGGCGATCGGCTGGTATCGCCAGAGCGGTAAGCCGATCAACGCGGCTATCACCTGGCAATGTACCCGCAGCGCTGCGTTTTGCGATGAACTACGCCGCGACGGTACTGAGCAACAAATTAAGGCCGCTACCGGCCTGCCGATTGCCCCCCTGTTCTCTGCCTCAAAAATGCGCTGGCTGCTGGAATCCATTCCTGAGGGTCGCATGCTGGCAGAGCGGGGAGAAATCTGCCTCGGCACTATCGACAGCTGGCTGCTGTGGAACTTAACCCAGGGCGAAGCGTTTCATTGCGATTATTCCAATGCCGCGCGCACGCAGCTACTGAACCTGCAAACCGGCCAGTGGGACGACGAAATGCTGGCGCTGTTCCAGATCCCACGCGCCGCGCTGCCGGAGATTAAACCGTCCAGCGGATTATTTGGCTATACCCGCGGGCTGAATAATATTCCTGACGGTATTCCTGTGATGGCGATGGTCGGGGATTCCCACGCCGCGTTGTTTGGCCACGCACTGGGCGAACTCGGCTGTGTTAAAGCCACCTACGGTACGGGGTCATCGGTGATGGCGCCGGTAAAATCCGCACAGTGCGATATCGACGCGCTGGCCACCACCATCGCCTGGCACGACGGCGACAGCATCACCTACGGGCTCGAAGGTAATATTCCCCATACCGGCGACGCCGTGGCGTGGATGGCCGACAGCACCGGGTTAAGCGAGCTTTCGGATGCCGAACTGGCTCACGAGCTTAACACCCTTCCCGGCTCCGTGGACTCCACTCTTGGCGTCTATTTTGTACCAGCCTTAACCGGCCTCGGCGCACCGTGGTGGGACGACAGCGCCCGCGGCGTGATTTGCGGTCTGAGCCGCGGCGTCAAGCGCGCCCATCTGATTCGCGCCGCGCTGGAATCCATTACCTATCAAATCGCCGATGTCGTCGTCGCCATGCGCCAGCAGGATGACTTCCATTTAGCGGCGCTGATGGTCGACGGCGGCCCGACCAAAAACGACTGGTTAATGCAGTATCAGGCTGACCTGCTCGGCTGCCCGGTGATGCGCAGCGACGTTGCCGAACTGTCGGCGATTGGCGCAGCCCTCCTTGCGCGCAAGGCCCTGAATCCGGGAACGGTCACCGACCTGAAAGCCTTTTTAACCGAACATAGCGAATTTATTCCCGATATGGCCCGCCACCAGCGCCTGCAGAAGAGATGGCAGGAGTGGCGCCATGCGGTGAACAGAACATTATGGAAACCGGCAACGTCCGCCTGACGCCCACCAGGGAATCGCACGCGTGACGCACCTTACTCATCAACAAAAGGAGACCCCCGGCCCATAAACTCGATTTACAGGCCTTACGTTGTTTCACCGTACCCGACAATAACAACCAAGAGAGAAAATTGTCATGAAATTACGTTTAACGCTTTTAACTGCTGCTACCCTGACCGCCTTTTCTTTTGCCGCTCAGGCCGCAGAAAAAGGCACCATTATGATCATGGTTAACTCGCTGGATAACCCGTATTACGCCTCTGAAGCCAAGGGCGCCAGCGAGAAAGCCAAAGAGCTGGGATATCAAACTACCATTCTGTCCCATGGCGAAGATGTCAAAAAACAGAACGAGCTGATCGATACCGCCATCGGTAAAAAAGTTCAGGGCATTATTCTGGATAACGCCGACTCCACCGCCAGCGTCGCCGCCATTGAAAAAGCGAAGAAAGCGGGTATTCCGGTGGTTTTAATCAACCGTGAAATTCCTGTCGATGATATTGCGCTGGAGCAAATTACCCATAATAACTTCCAGGCCGGTTCTGAAGTCGCCAACGTATTTGTCGAGAAAATGGCGGAGAAAGGCAAATACGCCGAGCTGACCTGTAACCTGGCGGATAATAATTGCGTAACGCGTTCAAAATCTTTCCACCAGGTTATCGACCAGTACCCGGATATGGTCAGCGTCGCTAAGCAGGACGCAAAGGGCACGTTAATCGACGGCAAACGCATTATGGACAGCATCCTGCAGGCGCACCCCGACGTGAAAGGCGTGATTTGCGGCAACGGTCCTGTCGCGCTTGGCGCCATTGCCGCGCTGAAAGCCGCTAATCGCAACGACGTGGTGGTGGTCGGTATCGATGGCAGCAACGATGAGCGCGACGCGGTAAAAGCCGGCACCCTGCAGGCCACCGTGATGCTTCAGGCGCAGGCCATCGCCGCTCAGGGAGTGACCGACCTCGATAACTACCTGCAAAAAGGCGAAAAACCGGCCAGGCAGCGCGTGATGTTCCGCGGCATTCTGATCACCCAGGACAATGCAGACAAAGTTCAGGACTTCAATATCAAATCCTGATTCCAGGTTGTTGCGCCCCTTCCGGGGCGCACAGGAGAGTATTATGTATAAAAAAATCTCGCTGATGCTGGTCGTTGTTGCCCTCGGAGGCTGCCGAATTGTTTCTCAGCAGGAGCTGGCCGACCTGAAATCCCCGCCTAATCCGCATATGGCGGATATCGATCGGACATGGCAAGAGCAGGTCGTTCCTCAGGTTGTGGCCAGGGCTCGCCCCGTTGCCGAGTTAATGACTGCCCTGCGCACGGCGAAAGACATTGATAGCGCCTGCAATGCGTTAGGTTATCGCGCTCAGGATGAGAACCCGTGCGTGTTCTACGTCAAAGTGGAAGGCAATATCAGCAAAATTGATTCCGCTTCCCGCAGCGGAAAAATGACGATCCAGGATACCAGCGGCGGCAACGTGGTGGTGCAGATTGGCCCGACGCTGCGCGGCACGCTTTTACGCGACGGCTACCAGGGCGCCAGCTATCAGGACTTCAACGATCAGGTGCTGTTTGGTGAATATAGCCGGGCGATTAACGAACATGCGGTCAAAATGATCCAGACGGCACAGGTTAAAACCGGTGAAGCGGTGCAGGTATATGGCGTGTTCTCGGCCTGGGATATTCCGCAGACCGTTCCTGATATTACGCCGGCAAAAATTGTTCGTTTGGGAGGACAATAAAATGCAGCGGCAAGAACTCGTCAATTCCCAACCAGTCGAATCTGAAGTTATTATCGAAACCCGTGAATTATCGCGCGTTTATCCCGGCGTCGTTGCCTTAGATAACGTCAATTACCGGGTCTATCGAAATAAAGTAAACGTTCTGATCGGTGAAAATGGTGCGGGTAAATCCACCATGATGAAAATGCTTGCTGGCGTTGAAACACCCTCCTCCGGTCAAATTATTCTTGATGGCGTTCCGGTTACCCTGAGCTCGACTCACCAGGCCGAAAAGCAGGGAATCAGCATCATTTTCCAGGAATTAAATTTATTTCCGAATATGAACGTCATGGATAATATTTTCATGGCTAACGAGTTCTTTCAAAAAGGAAAGATCAACGAAAAATATCAATACGAGTTAGCCAAAAAATTACTCGAGAGGCTGGAGCTCAACGTCGACCCTTATACCCAGCTCGGCGAGCTCGGTATTGGCCATCAGCAGCTGGTCGAAATTGCGCGCGCGCTTTCAAAAGACACCCGGGTATTAATTATGGATGAGCCCACCTCTGCGCTCAGCCAGTCGGAAGTCAAAATCCTGTTTAACGTTATTGAACAGCTTAAACGTCGCGGCGTCACCATTATCTATATTTCCCACCGCCTCGAAGAACTGATGGAAATTGGCGACCACATCACCATTTTCCGCGACGGACGCTTTATCAGTGAACGCGAGGTCAGCGACGCCAGTATCCCGTGGATTATCGAACAGATGGTCGGCGATAAGAAAAAACATTTCGACTACCGGCCCGCGCCGAAAGGCGAAGCGGTCCTTGCCGTTGAAGGTTTAACGGCGCTGCACCCGAGCGGCGGCTATAAGCTCAACGACGTGACCTTCACCTTAAGTAAGGGAGAGGTGATCGGCATCTATGGCCTGCTCGGCGCCGGACGCACGGAGCTGTTTAAAGGCCTGGTCGGATTAATGCCTTGCCAAAGCGGTAACGTCCATCTCAACGGCGAAAATATCGAAAAGTCCCCGTTCCAGGCGCGGCTGAAAAAAGGGCTGGCGCTGGTTCCCGAAGACCGCCAGGGAGAAGGCGTGGTGCAGATGATGTCGATTCAATCGAATATGACCCTCTCTGATTTCAGCCTTCAGGGCTTTCGTCGGGCGTGGAAATGGCTGAATCCGCAGAAAGAAATCACCTGCGTCAAAGAGATGATCCGCGAACTGGCGATCAAGGTCAGCGACCCCGATCTGCCCATCACCTCGCTCAGCGGCGGCAATCAACAAAAAGTGGTGCTCGGCAAGGCGTTGATGACCAGGCCCGAAGTGGTGTTTCTCGATGAGCCCACTCGCGGTATCGACGTCGGCGCGAAAACTGACGTGTATCACCTGATCGGCAAAATGGCCCAACAGGGTCTGGCGGTGATGTTCTCTTCATCGGAGCTGGATGAAGTTATGGCGCTGGCAGATCGCATTCTGGTGATGGCCGATGGCCGGATTACCGCCGATTTACCGCGCCATGCGGTTACCCGCGAAAAATTGATCGCGGCTTCAACACCTCAAGATTAATCAGGCTGGAACCCATCATGAACCAGAAATATATGATTTATATGTACCTGCTGAAGGCCAGAACGTTTATCGCTCTGCTGCTGGTTATCGCATTCTTCAGCGTGATGGTACCGAATTTCCTGACCACATCTAACCTGCTGATTATGACCCAGCACGTGGCCATCACCGGCCTGCTGGCCATCGGCATGACGCTGGTTATCCTGACCGGCGGTATCGACCTTTCCGTCGGCGCCGTCGCCGGGATCTGCGGTATGGTTGCCGGGGCGCTCTTAACCAACGGTCTGCCCTTATGGAACGGCAGCGTTATCTTTTTCAACGTGCCGGAGGTGATCCTCTGCGTGGCGCTCTTCGGCGTGCTGGTTGGCTTTGTTAACGGCGCGGTAATCACCCGCTTCGGCGTGGCGCCCTTTATCTGCACCCTGGGCATGATGTATGTCGCCAGAGGCTCGGCGCTGCTGTTCAACGACGGCAGCACCTATCCGAACCTCAACGGCATGGAAGCGCTGGGCAATACCGGCTTCTCCACTCTCGGCTCCGGGACGCTGATGGGCATCTATCTGCCTATCTGGCTGATGATCGGCTTCCTGCTGCTGGGCTACTGGCTGACCACCAAAACCCCGCTGGGCCGCTATATCTATGCAATCGGCGGTAATGAATCCGCCGCTCGCCTGGCCGGCGTGCCTATCGTCAAAGCAAAAATCTTCGTTTACGCCTTCTCCGGCCTGTGCTCCGCATTCGTTGGCCTCATCGTCGCGTCACAGCTGCAAACCGCGCACCCGATGACCGGCAATATGTTCGAAATGGACGCCATCGGCGCTACCGTGCTCGGCGGAACCGCGCTGGCAGGCGGTCGCGGCCGGGTTACCGGGTCAATCATCGGCGCATTCGTCATCGTCTTCCTCGCCGACGGCATGGTGATGATGGGGGTCAGCGATTTCTGGCAAATGGTCATTAAAGGCGTCGTTATCGTCACCGCCGTCGTCGTCGACCAGTTCCAGCAGAAACTGCAGAACAAAGTCATCCTGATGCGCCGCCATGAGGAGAAGCTGGCTGCGGCAGGAGCCACCAGTTAATCACCTATTTATTACCCCGCCGGACGCACTGCCGTCCGGCTTCAATTAGGGATGAAAAACATGCAAAGAAATTTCCAGAACAAAACGGTTGTTATCACCGGCGCCTGCCGCGGAATTGGTGCAGGTATCGCCGAGCGCTTTGCGCGCGATGGTGCGAATCTGGTGATGGTCTCTAACGCCGAGCGCGTCCATGAAACGGCGGAAACCTTACGCCAGCGCTATCAGGCCGATATCCTATCGTTACAGGTTGATGTGACCGACGAAGCGCAGGTGCAGTCGCTGTACGAGCAGGCTGCAGCGCGTTTTGGCACCATCGATGTCTCTATCCAGAACGCAGGCGTGATCACCATCGACTATTACGATCGCATGCCGAAAGCCGACTTTGAAAAAGTGCTCGCCGTTAACACCACCGGCGTCTGGCTGTGCTGCCGCGAAGCCGCCAAATACATGGTTAAGCAGAACCACGGCAGCCTGATCAATACCTCTTCCGGCCAGGGTCGACAGGGTTTTATCTACACCCCGCACTATGCCGCCAGCAAAATGGGCGTCATCGGCATCACCCAAAGCCTGGCGCACGAGCTGGCGCCGTGGAATATCACCGTTAACGCCTTCTGTCCGGGCATTATTGAAAGCGAAATGTGGGATTACAACGACCGCGTCTGGGGCGAGATCCTCAGCACCGAGCAGAAGCGCTACGGTAAGGGCGAGCTAATGGCGGAGTGGGTCGAAGGCATTCCAATGAAGCGCGCCGGCAAACCGGAAGACGTTGCCGGGCTGGTGGCGTTTCTCGCCTCCGACGACGCGCGCTACCTCACCGGGCAGACCATCAATATCGATGGCGGCTTGATTATGTCGTAATGCCGCCAGCCTGGCATATTTCAGGTCAGGCTATACAAATCATCTCCCGGAGGCGGTGCTGCGCACCTGTCCGGGCTACCCGAAGGCACAAGCCCCGTAGCCCGGACAGGCGCAACGCGCCGCCTCCGGGAACGCCAACACCGGGCATGCTAAAGAATATTTTTTAGAGAGAAATAACTATGATCGCAAAAGATTTTGCCCAACAGCTATTTAATCTGCAGGACCGCGTAGCCTTTGTCACCGGCGCGGGCAGCGGTATCGGCCAGATGATTGCTTACGGACTCGCCAGCGCGGGGGCCCGGGTCGTTTGCTTCGATCTACGTGAAGACGGCGGTCTTGCTGAAACCGTCAAAAATATTGAGGCGATCGGCGGCGGAGCCTGTTTTTACACCGGCGATGTTCGTCAGCTTAGCGACCTACGCGCCGGCGTCGCGCTGGCGAAAAGCCGCTTTGGCCGCCTTGATGTCGCCGTAAACGCCGCCGGGATTGCTAATGCCAATCCGGCGCTGGAAATGGAAACCGAGCAGTGGCAGCGGGTTATCGATATTAACCTTACCGGCGTGTGGAACTCCTGTAAGGCGGAAGCCGAACTGATGCAGGAATCCGGCGGCGGCTCGATTATTAATATCGCTTCCATGTCCGGCATTATTGTTAACCGCGGCCTCGATCAGGCGCACTACAACTGCTCGAAAGCGGGCGTGATCCACCTGTCGAAAAGCCTCGCGATGGAGTGGATCGGCAAAGGGATCCGCGTTAACTCCATCAGCCCAGGCTACACCGCCACGCCGATGAACACCCGCCCTGAGATGGTTCATCAGACCCGCGAGTTCGAAAGCCAGACGCCGATCCAGCGCATGGCGAAGGTTGAAGAGATGGCCGGTCCGGCGCTGTTCCTTGCCAGCGACGCGGCATCATTCTGTACCGGGGTTGATCTGGTTGTCGATGGCGGCTTTGTCTGCTGGTAAGACGGTATAACAATGCGGGGAGCCTTCTCCGCATTTCCCTCCCTGACGATGATCACAGCACACAGGCAATCATTATGTATCGCCACTATCAGGCCCTGATTTTTGATATGGATGGCACGCTTTTTGACACCGAACCTTTGCACCGCAAAGCGTGGCTAAGCGTATTCGCTGCCGACAATATCGCCATTTCTGAAGAGGAGCTGATTCCGTTCAATGGTTCAGCGCCCTGGCAGGTGGCCAGCCAGCTTGTGGCTTTAAAAGGATTACGAGCCGATCCGTTCTCCCTGGCCGAGCGTAAAAAACAGGCGATCGAGAACTTGCTGCAGACGGTCGATATTCAGCTTTTACCGGCCATGAAGATTTTACAGCAGTGGCAGGGCAAAATTCCCCTGGCGCTGGGAACCGGAATGTTACTAGGGAAATCATTTGATATTACCGGGAAGAGATTGGATCAAGCGGGAACCCGCGGGATTGCTGGAATGATAAGTTTAGGCATTTGATACCAACTCAAGGGTAGATAGCTGGTTTTGGATTAAATTTGATACTGATACTTTATTAGTGTTAAGTCACTTCAGATAGCGTTCAAACTGACTGCTAATGCTATTTAGACATTAGTGCGGTTCGCTGCTAGATGGTTTCTTTAGCCCTCCATCAAAAGAACATCAGCGTTCTTATCATTTCGGTGTTTCTTTTCGGCTGATAATGGCATAACCATTTGTTGTAGAATGATTTTCTAAAGAAGCTATTTGAAGGTACTCATTCCTAAAAGAAACAATCTCTTTTGCTTTGCTAACAGTTAAACCTGCCAGACGTCCCTATCCGGCCTTTTTGTCACTCTTTGATAGGGGTGGTGTAGTTATGATCCCACCGGTTTCAGCATCGCCCCCTTTTACTTGGTTGTAAAGCCTAAGAACCCGCTCTCTTTCGCTTTCTGATAACTGCAGGAAATCACTGACGGTCGTTGTCCCGTTTAGAGCAGATATGATGCCGGAAATCCCATGCGCAATGATAACGTTAGATAGAGTCTCTCTTTGCGACTCACTCAGTAAGTCCAGAACCGTTCCAACGCCGCTCGAATATATGTTCGGATTGTCACTTTTATCTTGAACATGGTTGTCATTAGGCTGTTTTCCCTCTATCTCGCCAGTCAGAAGCCAAGATGGAGAACAATCTAAAACATGGGCTAGGATACTAAGCCGGTCTAGAGTTGGATAAGTTTTACCTATCAAATAGTTACGTATGACCGTATCTGACATATCACACATTTCCCCCATTTTTACATTAGATGTGATCCCTTTGGCGTCCATCGCTTGTTTCAAACGCTCTCCAAAACGGTTTATTCCATATCCAATTAAAAACCGATCTAAGTTTTTTCGCACAAGATTGCGTTTTTCTTCGTAACTGTTTGACATTTAGGTTAAATCCCCTGTTTCAGCTCTGCCCTTAACCTCCAACAAAAAACCGAATATAAATTTGACATCGGTTTTTTGTTGGAATAAATTTAAATGAATCCGATAACCGTTTTTGATTATCGAATTAGATAAACCAGAGAGGATCACATGATGCAGCTGTTGAAGCAAGATCTGACCAAAGTATTCATCGAGCCAGGACAGGACTGGTCCAGTAAGGCGATCATCGCAGCACTGGACAAAAAAGGTGTTGATTTACAGGATATTGAGAAAGAACTCGGTCTGAAAAGCGGTGCTGTTCGAAATGCTTTCTATCGTAAATGCGTCCGTTATCAGGAAGTGATCGCACAAAAAATCGGAGTTACGCCAGAGGTTATCTGGCCTAGCCGTTATGTTTCTGACAAAGAACTGAACGACTGACGGAGGAAATGGAATGTCTCTCTGGTTAACTGCGCGGGAGTGCGTGAATTTACCTGGTCTTCCAGGCCGCGAACATAATATCCGTATCAAACTGAACAAGTTTGCTGAGGGTAACTCCAGCCTTGTCCGTAAACGTACCGGCAGCAAGGCGTTTGAATTCCATATTGACTGCCTCCCAGAAGTGGCGCAGCAGGCGCTCCGTGCTCGCCAGATTAAAGAACTGATGAACGGTTCACCGAAAGAGCTGCCTGTCGCCCCTGTTACCGCATCGACTGCGCCACGCGTCAAAGGTGCCGAGGAAAGCAAAATCGCGGTGTACCGCAAATGCCCGGCGCTGATGGAGCAGAAGCTGAACGGTCTGACAGCAGCACAGCGCCAGACTGCTGACGCGCGTATGGCGCTGGTCGTTGAAGTGCTGCGCCTCGGTGAACTGCCGGGATACAGCCGGGCAAAAGCTATTCGCGAGATTGTGCGTCAGGCTCAGAGTGGTGAACTACCTGAGCGGCTGGCTGCTGCCGTCTCAATGGCGAACGCCAAAAAAGGTGCGTCACGGTCGCTGAGTGAAATATCACTCAAGCGCTGGGTGGCGGATTTTAATAAGACCCGCTCCGCAGCTGAACGTCTTCTTTTGCTTGCACCGGGCAAACGTCAGGTTGTTAAGCCGGAAGAAATCAGATGGTTGCCAGAGTTCCTGAGCTTTTATCGTCGGCCTGACGGGCGCGGTATTCAGGAGGCATACGATGATTTTGCTGCTGAATGGGCTGAGCGTTATCAGGATGATGCCCTGATGGCCGCAGCAATCCCTTCTTACGATCAGGTGTGTTATGCCATGAATAAATTACCGGTAGTGGTTAAACAGAAAGGCCGTATCACCGGCAGTGAGTTCCGCCAGTATGAGGGCTTTGTCCGCCGTGACTGGGAGTCACTTCCGGTTAATTACGTCTGGATTGGTGACGGCCACGGTATGAAGATGAAAGTCGCCCATCCTGACCACGGCAACCCGTTCTCGCCGGAGGTGACGTTTATCCTGGATGGTAGCTGCCGTTATATTGTCGGCTGGAGTCTGGCGCTGTCTGAAAGTGTGATAGCCGTTGCCGATGCCCTGCGCCACGGCATTAAAAACCATGGCAAGCCCTTCCTGTACTACTCCGATAACGGTGGTGGTGAGACCAATAATACCTTTGATGCGGAGCTGACCGGTATTCTGCCCCGCCTCGGTATCGATCACCGGCTGGGAATCCCTGAAAACCCGCAGGGGCGAGGTATTATCGAACGTCTCAACCGTTCTCTGGCCATGCGTATTTCGCGCCAGTTCGCCACCTACTACGGCACTGGCGCAGACCGCAGCACCGTTCGCCGCATGACAAAAGCGCTGCAGTCGGCGACGAATGCAGCGAATAAAGGGAAAGAGCTGACGGCAAAACAGCAGCAGACCCTGCGCGATCTGCCCTCATGGGAATCACTCATTGAGCACATTGAGGCCGGTGTGGAGTGGTACAACAACCGCCCGCATGAGTCTCTGCCGCTTCGTGGTGATGGTGAGCACTTCACTCCGGCGCAGTTCCGCCGCTATAAGCTGGAGAAAGAAGGGACAGAAATCGAGTGGCTGTCGGAGCTGGAGCTGCGCGAGATGTTCATGCCGCAGATAGAGCGTACCGTCAACCGCTGTGAGGTCCGTTTATTCAATAACCTGTATTACTCCGCTGAGCTGAATAACGAGCACGGTAATAAAGTGCTGGTTAATTACGATATTCACGACGCAACAAAGGTTGTAATTCGTCGTCTGGATGGTTCCTTTATTTGTGAGGCTGTCTGGGATGGTAATAAACAGCAGGCATTCCCGGTCACTGCTGAATATCACCAACGCCAGCAACGCATCAAAGGGATGCGCCAGCGTGGCGAGGAGAAAGTCCGTCTGGCCGAGGCTGAGAACGTCCACACCCTGCCAGCTCCGGCAGAGCAGGAATGGCTGCATGGCAACGTCTATCGCCCCACTCGCGGTGCGACACCGGTTGCGCTGGCGGAAGTGGAGGATGCGGAATACAGCGAGGATGAATATCTGAATAACTCGCTGGATATTCTGGAATCAAATAAGCGTAAAAACGCGATTTAAAACCATTTAAATACCCTTCAAATAATGGAGTTAATTATGTCTGAGGTGAATATTCCCGATATTCGCGAGGTTCTGCGCAACCTTGTCGATGGTAACCGCTTTACTTTTGCTCAGGTTGCCCGTGAAACCGGCTTATCAACCGGTGTGGTCAGTGGCTTCATGAACAACAAATATGCCGGTGATAACGACCGCGTCGAGAAAGCCCTGCAGCGCTGGGTCAATAAACAGCATTCTGCTGCAGAACTGCCGGAGCCGCCGCGCTTTATTGAGACCCCAACCGTTAAACAAATATGGACAGCCTTCCGCTATGCGCACCTGACGGAGTGCATCGGCGTGGTTTGCGGTAACCCCGGTGTCGGCAAGTCAGAAGCCGCCCGCGAATATCGCCGCAGTAACGATAACGTCTGGATGATAACCATCACCCCTTCATGTGCAAGTGTACTGGAGTGCCTGACCGAGCTGGCCTATGAGCTGGGGATGAATGATGCACCTCGCCGTAAGGGACCGCTGGCCCGCGCACTGCGCCGCCGTCTCGATGGCACTCAGGGTCTTGTCATCATTGATGAAGCTGACCATCTGGGTGCTGAAACGCTCGAAGAGCTGCGTCTGCTGCAGGAGGCCACCCGCGTCGGACTGGTGCTGATGGGTAACCACCGCGTATACAGCAACATGACCGGCGGTAATCGTACCGTTGAGTTCGCCCGTCTGTTCTCCCGTATTGCCAAGCGTGTCGCTATTAATAAAACCAAAAAGGCCGATGTGGCCGCGATTGCCGACGCCTGGCATATCACCGGTGAAAAAGAGCGTGATTTGCTCCAGCAGATCGCACAGAAGCCCGGCGCACTGCGTATCCTTAGCCACTCCCTGCGGCTGGCGGCGATGACGGCTCACGGCGCGGGTGAAGCTGTCAGCGAAAGCTACATTCGCAAGGCACTGCGTGATCTGGATCTGGATGTTGATGTTTCAACGTTACTGAGGGGTTAACACCATGATTACTGAACGTATTGCTGAACATGTTGGTATGGCCACCGCTGCGCAGGCATGGCTGCAGGCGCGCGGTAGTCGTGTTACGGAGATGCGGGTGTGGATGCGTCGCCCGTGTCTGGAAATCACCTGTCCGCCGACTGAACTGGTGAACAGGGCTAATCATCTGATTGAACGCTGCCCCACCGGGACCCGTTCTGTGTGGATGGCCACCCTTGAAGGCTGTCATGTTATCTGGAGGTAAGTATGGAAAAGCGCCGTATGTGGACTAAGCAGGAAATTCAGTTCGTTCGTGAAAATGCCGGAAAGCTGACGTCACAGCAGATTGCCGACAGGCTAAACCGCACCCGTCAGGCTATTCAGTCTCAGGCTAACCGCTGGGGCTTGTCGGTTCTTGTTCAACCAGCAGATGCGCATGATGCTTATCTTTGCCGCGAGCTTTATAAAGAGGGACTGACCATTCCGGTTATTGCCGAAAAGATGGAATTAAGTCGTCGGGTTGTTTCGAATATTGTTTTTTCAGAATGCTATTAATTCAGTGAGGCTTTGATGAATACTTTAAATACCATCCCGGAAGGTTACCGGATTAACGCTCAGGGTCATTTAGTTCCTGAATCACAGATTAAACCGCTGGATAAGCTGCGTGATGAAATGGTGCTCGGCATCGTTGAGGCAGCTCGTCTGCAGCGTCAGTCGCTGGTCGAGTTCAAGCTCGGCTCTATGGCGAAAATCGGTGATTTTATCGACCTTTCAGCAGCGGAGTACGGCGTGGAGTATGGCGGTGCCAAAGGCAATGTCACGCTGGCCAGCTTTGATGGCCGTTATAAGTTGGTTCGGGCTGTGGGCGAACATCGTATCTTTGATGAGCGCATTCAGGCAGCGAAAAAGCTGATTGATGACTGCATTCATGAATGGTCTGCCGGGGCTAATGAAAAGATTATGGCAATGGTCGATCATGCCTTCCGTGTCAATAAACAGGGCCGGATTGATATCAATCAGGTTCTGGGTCTCCGCTCACTGAATATTGACGATGCCAAATGGAATGAAGCGATGGATGCCGTCGCGGACGCGATTCAGGTGACGGGAACCAGTCAGTACCTGCGTTTATATGAGCGTCAGGATGATGGAACTTATAAGCAAATATCGCTGGATTTAGCCAAGCTCTGAATATTCGTTAATTAATTTTATTTAATTTCCGGCGTCAGCGCCGTGGGGTTGCTCACGCCGAAAATCAGTAGGGACATATTATGAATCCGAAAACAAAAGGTATTTTTGAGGCCGCATTCGCAAAATGGGGCTTCGACTCTCAGGTGCTTGTACTGGCGGAGGAAGCCAGCGAATTATCAGCTTCCTGCGTCCGTTTTATTAATCACAAGACTGGTAGCGACAAAGTGGCAGAAGAAGCGGCGGACGTCGAGATCATGATTGAGCAACTGCGACACAACGGGATGGGAACCATGATAGATCATGAAAAAAATCGCAAGATGAATCGGCTGGCGCAGATTGTTGGCATGGAATCTCAGTCAGTCAGTCCCTTTGGTCCTTCCGTTCTGGGGCTGCTGGAGGAAGCCAGTGAACAACTGGGGCTGGCTGAGACCCTGTATCGCGATACCCAAACCAGCAACCGCTATGCCGCCGCCCGCGCCCGTATGGCCGTCAGTCTACTGATGCAGGCGGCTCAGAAGATGATCCGCGAACAACAGTATGCCGAACGTATGCAGGCGGAGGTGAAAAATGTCTGAAGCAAATAAGTATCCAGTTATCTCTCTGGAAGATGCATATATTGATAACGGGCTCCTGGTCCGTATAAGAGAAATTGTCGAGATGGCGATAGAAAACAAAATCTCGGTAAAGGAAATGCTGAATATTATTCAGCGTGAAGTGGATTTAATTGACGACCAGGTATCACTACATAACAGAAAAGCCCGCGATAAGATCGTACGTCGCGAGCTTGGTCTTAATGACTCCGTCATCCTTACAGGCAGGGAGTATGCTGCTGTTTTCAGTTTATGGAAGAAAAGCCCGGAGGATTAGTCCTTCAGCGTGGCTTTAAGGTTATCCAGATGCCAGTCGATATCGATTGCGTGATGTTCGCGGATCTCGTCGGCTCTGGGTGCCTGGTTGCGGGCCAGTTGCAGGATATCGATGACTTCGTCCCGGCTGAGAATACCTTTTTTGTTCAGAGCAATAAGTATATTCCCCGCCATAGTGAAGGCTGCGATATCAAATGGAACTTCTTTGTTATTGGCTGGCATTTTCATTTCCTTATTAATTTAAACAACGGTGGCGGTGTTGCAGCACCGCCATTCTTCGGAGGTACGAGCATGAGCCGCACATCCATGATTAAGGTAATCCATATCGCGAGGCGTGATCTACACCTTGACGATGACACTTACCGCTCCCTGCTGGGGGCGGTAGTTCCCGGCAAGTCGAGCTGTCGCGAGATGACCATCATCGAGCTGCAGAATGTTATTCAGGCGCTGGAGGCTAAGGGGTTCAAAAGCAAACCTCAGCGCCGCTCTAAGCGCCGCATGTCTGCCCCGTCAGATGTGAGCCTGAAAATCCGCGCAATATGGAAAACGATGTTTAAAGAGGGTTTTATCCGGGACGGTAGCGATGTTGCGCTCGACCGTTTTGTCCAGCGCCAGACACGTATCCGTAATGGCGGCGCTGGTGTCTCCAGCCTGGAATGGTTGCGCGGTGATGCCGAAGCGAATTTCCTTGAGAGCCTGAAGCAATGGCACATTCGGGCGATGAGAGAGGCTATGTTAGCACACCGCCTCCGGCTCCCTGAAAATCCGGTCACCGGCGAAGAAAGCCGGGACTATGACACAATCTGCAGCGCTTACGCTGACGCAGCCAGAAGGTGGAAAAAATGAGTATGAATGACGATCTCTTTGGTGATGTGCAGGACGACAGCATTCTGGATCACATCGACGGTGAGATGGAAAGCTCCCGCTTTCCGTCGTTATTGGCCGAACTGAACGCTTTATTGCGTAAGGAGCTTGAGCGCTTTGGCTATGACCCGCGCCACTCCATTGAACTGGTCGCAGCCATCAGCAGTAAAATCGGTGGGATGCAGATTTATTTTCCTCGCGGTCAGGTGCTGGAACAACTCATCAGGGATATGCGCATCTGGCGAGATTTCAAGGGGAATAACATTCCAGAACTGGTCGAACGCTACCAGGTCACCTACAAAACAGTGTATAAAGCTATCAGGCGTATGCGCAGGCTGGAACTAAGTAAACGTCAGTATTCGCTGGACATGGAGTGATAAAAATGATTGGTGGTATTTTTATAAATTTAGTGATTATTGTATGTTGCTTCTGGGTGTTTTTTGATGCAGCAAACAATCATATTGGAATGCATACTGTTAAAGATGGAGTTAACAAAGGCTACAGAAGCGGTTTGTCTCCTATCGTTTGGGGTGCTAGTTCTTTATTTATTTTTCCATTCTTTATCTATTTATACAGGAGAAAAACACTGCTTTCTATTGCTAAGGAATACCCTGTACAAACGGATAAAAGCACTGGCTTTATAATTGTTTTTTTGATTGTATCTGCGGTGATGATTTACTCATTCAAAGATTTTCTATTTATCTAGTCCAATCAAACTTAAAGGAAGCCGGTTAATCCGGCTTTTTTTATGCCTGCCACAAAATGAGAAGGAACCCACATTTACCTTCTTCCTTGTAAAAGGTGCAGGCATGACAACATCATTTACCCCCGCATTTTCTCACGCGCTCGCTTTCGTTCTCGCCCGCGAAGGTGGTTATGTTAATGACCCGACCGACAAAGGCGGCGAAACCAAATACGGCATTTCCGACAGGCGCGATGGTCTTGCCGATGGCAAAACCGACGTGGATGGTGACGGTAAACCAGATACTCGAATTAAGGACCTGACCGAAGAACAGGCCGGACAGATTTATTTCCGCGATTACTGGTATCCGGCTTATTGCACTGACTGGCCAGACGGTATCTCACTCTTTGTCTTTGATTCCTCCGTGCAACATGGCGCTAAAAAAGCGATCCAGCTCCTGCAGGATGCAGTGGGCGTCACCGCTGATGGCATTGTCGGCCCCAAAACCACCAAAGCAGTAATCGGCGCTGATGCCGAATGGCTGCTGACCCGCTGTTTTCTGCGCCGTTCCCGCTATTACGCCGAGATCATCAAAGCCAATTCTTCGCAGGGTAAATACCTCAATGGCTGGTTTAACCGTCTTGATGAGCTGGCGAACGCCTGTCAGGAGGTCGTCGGTGGTCAGGTCTCGGTTCCCCGGAGCTGAGCATGGGTAAGGGCTGGGATTCATCGTTACGCGCGGGGCGGCGGGACCGCCTCCGTCAGGAGGTACTTCACATGGTAGCCGGTGGCCCTCCGCCCGTTCCACAGGACTACACAGGCTGTGACGGTACTCATGCCAGCTACTACCGCAAAGGCTGGGACTCCGTCGATACAAGAGACATCGTCTGGCAGTGCCAGCGATACAAGGAAAAACATCATGTTTAAATCGTTGAATACCGACTGGCTGAAGCTGGCATTGCTCCGGGTATTTCAGTCCGGCTGGACGGTGGTGATCCTGGTGGGATTGTCGCTGCTGTTCTGCAGCTTCACTGGCCGTCAGGCGTTTATTGTCTGGTGGCTCACTTTCGCCGGTGTGCTGTTAATTGGGGCGAGCGTATGGCTCGGCAATCTGCCTTACCGTCTGCTGCAGCCGGGTAATTCTGCTCGCCGGTGGTCAGGTATGTTGTCCTGGATAATCTGGGGAGCTGGTTTCCTGTTGCTGGCCGTCGCTCCCGCGAATGCAAAAGACCCGTGGTTCCTGCTGTTTAATCCGCTGGCTGGACTGACTGCCTTCCTTCTCTGGTTATGGGCTTCACATAAGGAGCCCCTCAAATGGATCCGATAACCCTTTCCACAGTGGCCTCCGTTCTGCTCAAAGCCGGGCCTTCTCTGGTCCGAACTGTCGGAGGCTGGTTCGGCAGCGATACCGCAAGAGCCGCCGACTCGGTGGCCAGTATTGTCGAGACCGTCAACGGTGCCATCAATCCCGCCGACCAGCAGCGTGTTCTGGAGCTGAAGCTGGCGCAGTTGCCCCCCGAACAGCTGGTACAGCTGGAAACCCTCAAGGTACAGCTGCAGCAGTTCCAGCTGGAGCGGGACAAGGCACTGATGGCCGACCAGCAGGCCGCGCAACATGAACAGCAGGAAACCATCCGCAACGGCGATAACGCGACGGACGAATATGTCCGCCAGACCCGCCCGCTGATGGCCCGCTTATCCCTCTACAGCAGTATCGCTTACGTGATGATCATGTCGCTGGGCCAGCAGGCTGGCGCAGTAGCCGGTGCCTTTGGCCACGCGTTTTCCATGCCCGAACCGGACTGGGATATCGCGCTCATGCTGGCGACCCCGGCGCTGGGCTATCTGGGTTTCAGGACGCTGGACGGTTTCGCCCGGTACAGCAAATCCAGCAAACACAAGGTCATGGTGGGTAAATGACTAAAGCATTTGATCGCGCCAGCGACCTTGAAATGGAAGAACGGGAACGGCTCTTAAACCAGCATTTAAAGCGCGTTAAAGAGCTGCCGGATGAGTACGGGTTCTGTAACGACTGCGGCGCAGCGATTCCGGCGAAGCGACTCCGGGCGCTGCCGTACGCAGTGACCTGCTTCACCTGTCAGACCATCAGAGAACATAAGGAGAAGCATGGGCTGGGAAATAATTAAGGGTAACTGGGCGATCATCTGGGCGCTGTTTATGTCCGCCGTGAACGTTATCCAGCTCCTGCTGGCCAAAACCTACGTCAAACGTGAGGAGCTGGAATTGTTGCGTACCCGTCTGCAGGGCATCGAAAACACCATTGCAGGACTTCCCAGCCAGAAAGACCTGCATCAGCTGCAGCTGGAAATGAGCAACCTGCGGGGCGATTTGCGCGAACTGGGCCCGGCGATTCGCCAGGTAAAACACGTCAGCGATCTGCTTCTGGAAAACGAGCTGAAGGAAAAATAAGAGGTGACTATGCGTGACATTCTCGACCAGGACCAGCGCCTGGTTATTCTGCGATCCCTTGTCGAATGCGGCGACAGTGCCAACGAGTCGATTCTGCAGACCTGCCTGCAGACGTATGGCCATCGCGTTTCCCGCGATACGGTGCGCACGCATCTGGCGTGGCTGCGTGAGCAGGGTCTGGTCAGTCTGGCGGATGTTTCCGGCTGTTATGTGGCTGAAATCACCGGTCGCGGTGATGACGTCGCCAGCGGTCTGGCTACGGTTCCGGGGGTGAAAAAGCCCCGCGCGAGGGGGTAATCATGGCGAAGAAAAAACCGTTGCCTGCTGCAGCGCGTAGTGCCATCAGACGGCTCGCTGCCGCGTTTGTCTGCGCTGAACTTGAGCTGCAGGTTGTGGCGAAGTTCGTCGAAGAAAAAACGGGCAAGCCCTATGACCGCAACGCTTCTGACAGTTATCTCAATTCGTTTCTGGATTCCGATCCAGAAGTTCGCCGTGTGTGGGAACTGATGCAGAAAGATATTGTATCCACCCGCAAAGACTTTGCCGACCGGCTGGGGAGAGACCGTGACTGCTGAACAACGCCCGACTCGTGGTCGCCCCTCAAAAATCGACCTGCTACCGGATGGTGTACGCGATCAGCTGCATCAGATGCTGCGTGAGAAACGTCATACCCAGGAAGAAATCCGCGAAGCGATTAATGAGCTTATCGACAGCCACAACCTGCCGGAGGATATGAAGCTCAGTCGCACGGGCCTGAACCGCTACGCCAGCCGTATGGAGGAGTTCGGAGCAAAGATTCGCGCCTCCCGCGAAATGGCGGAAATCTGGGCCGCGAAGCTGGGTTCTGCGCCAACGTCTGACGTCGGCAAATTGTTGATGGAATTCGTGAAAACGCTGGCGTTTGAAACGTCCATGTCAATGGCCGAAAGCGGTAAGACTGTCGAACCGAAAGCCCTCGGCCAGCTGGCGCTGGTTGCTCAGCGTCTGGAAGCGGCCGCGATGGCCAGCCACAAGCGCGAGAAAGAAATCCGCCAGGCCTTCGCCGAAGAGGCCGCCGCGCAGGCGGAGAAAATCACCAAAAGCGCCGGGCTGTCTGCGGAAACCGCCGCTGATATCCGTCGCCAGATTCTGGGGATCGTATGATGGCCGGACCATTGTCAGCGCAGGAACAGTTACGTAATCAGTCCGCCAGCGCCATTCTGGCGGGCGAGTTCGACGCGGATCAGGTGCTGCTGCCGTATCAGCGCCGCTGGATTGCGGACACGTCCCAGCTCAAGATTGCCGAGAAATCCCGTCGTACCGGCCTGACGTGGGCGGAAGCCGCCGAGGCGGCGCTCAGTGGGTCAATGTCACCTGAAGCCGGGGGAACCGACACCTTCTATGTCGGCACCACCAAAGACATGGCGCGTGAGTTTATTGACGCCTGCGCCATGTGGGCGAAGGCATATAATCTCGCGGCCTCCGCGATTGGCGAGGAAGCGCTGGAGGATGACGACAAGGACATACTGGTTTACGTCATCAACTTTGCCAGCGGCTTCAAAATCAAGGCGCTGTCGTCAAACCCTTCAAACCTGCGCGGTATGCAGGGTAACGTCATCATCGACGAAGCGGCATTCCAGAAAGACCTCGCTGCCGTGCTGAAAGCGGCGCTGGCGCTGACCATGTGGGGCTCTAAGGTCCGTTTGATCTCCACCCATAACGGCATTGAAAACCTGTTCAATACCATCATCACTGACAGCCGTGCGGGCAAGAAACGGTACTCCGTTCACCGTATTGATATCGAACTGGCCATCAGCGAGGGGCTGTATCGCCGTATCTGTCAGGTGACGAAAAAGCCGTGGTCACCGGATGCCGAGACGGAGTGGCTGGCGAACCTGCTGAGCGATACCGCCACCGAAGAAGACGCCCGCGAGGAATACTACTGCGAGCCGAAGAACGGCGGCGGCACCTATCTGGCCCGCTCCATCCGTGAACGTGCAGCGAGGGGAGCCGGTCCCGTTCTGCGCTTTACCGGCACGGCAGAATTCAATGCCATGCCGGAAATCATCCGGGCGCTGGATATGCAGGAATGGCTGGATCAGGAGGTGCTGCCCGTGCTAAACACGCTGCCGCAAAACCTTCGCCACTGCCTCGGCGAGGACTTTGCGCGGTCGGGCCACCTGACCGTTTTTGCGCCGATGACCGTCAACGATGACACCACCCGCACCGTGCCGTTCCTGGTCGAGCTGGCCAATGTGCCCTACAAGCAGCAGGAGCAGGCGCTGTTCTTTATCTGCGATCGGTTGCCCCGCCGCGACGGTATCAAGCTCGATGGCCGGGGGAACGGTAACTATCTGGCCGAACAGGCGGCGGAGAAGTACGGCGCTGAGGTGGAGGTGGTGATGCCCTCCGTCGCCCACTACCGCGAGAACATGCCGCGCTTCAAGGCCGCGTTCGAAGACGATGAACTGGTACTGCCGAAGCATGAGGACGTTATCAGTGACCTCGGGCAGATTGTCGTTCAGCGCGGGGTGCCGGGTATTGATGACCGGGAGAACACTGGCAGCGATGGCCACAAGCGTCACGGCGACAGCGCGTATGCGATCTTCCTCGCCTTTCTCGCCAGCAAAGAAGACTGCCAGCGCTACGAACTGCACCGTCTCAACAAACCCCAACAGCAGCGCAACAGCGACAGTCACCGTCAGTTGCGCATTACCCGTGGTCTTAAAAATCAGCGAGGACTGCTCTGATGCTGAAGAAACTCACCGGCGCAATCCGACGCCTGCTTAACCCGGCAACCGATGAAACCGTTGCCGTTAATGAAACCGACATGACCCGACCCGAAGCGCGGGCCAGAAGCGCCAGCGTCAGGCCCCCCTCTGCGGGTATCAGCGTGGCGAGCACCTTATCCCCGGCGAGATTAGCCGGGGTCCTGCGCAATGTGACCGAGGGAAACGCACGGGACTACTTCATCCTCGCCGAAGAGATGGAAGAACGTGACCTGCACTATGCCAGCGTATTACGTACCCGCAAGTTGACCGTAGCCGGTATACCTCCGGCAGTGGAAGCGGCGAGCGACGATGAGCATGACGTGCTGCTGGCTGATGCTGTTCGCGATCTGGTCGAACAGCCGCAAATCCCGGAATTGTTATTTGATCTGCTCGATGGCCTCGGTAAAGGCGTCGGGGTCTGTGAAATCCTCTGGAGTACCCGTGATGGCTGGATGCCTCGCGATTATGAGTGGGTTGATCCGCGTTTTCTGAAACCCGACAGCGATACGTTGCGTGAGTTTCGTTTGCTGACCGACGAACAACCGGTAGACGGTATTCCCCTGACGCCAGGTAAATATGTGATGCATTACCCGCGACTGAAGTCTGGACTGCCGCTGCGTAACGGTCTGGCCCGTCTGGTGGCGGTGATGTACATGCTCAAGTCGTTTACCGTGCGTGACTGGTGGGCTTTTGCTGAGAAATTTGGTATTCCCATCGTCGTCGGAAAATACGGGAATAATGCCAGCCCTGAGCAGATTAAGACCCTCATCGATGCTATCGCCTCCATCGCCTCTGATGCCGGGTGTGCCATCCCCCAGAGTATGCAGCTTGAGATGCAGGAGACGGCCAGCCGTAACGGCGGTGGTGCTCTCTTTAAAGAAATGGCGGAGTGGTGCGACGCCCAGACCAGTAAGGCCGTACTGGGGCAGACTATGACCACCGATGACGGCAGTTCGCGGTCTCAGGCCGACGTACATGACCGGGTGCGCATGGATATTGCCCGCTGGGATGCCCGTCAGCTGGAAAACACCCTCAATGAGTTTCTGGTCCGTCCGTTTATTCAGTTCAACTACGGCCCGCAGGAAAAGTATCCACGTGTGAAGCTGGCTATCAGCGAGCCGGAGGACCTCAAAGCCTTTGTCGATGCGCTTATCCCCCTGGTTGATCGTGGTTTGCGGGTGCAGGAATCAGAGGTCCGGGACAAGTTTGGTCTGGGTGAGCCGGAGACCGGCGCGGTGGTACTCTCGCCGTCCAACAGCTTCTCTGCCTTCAGCCCGGCACCGGCGCTCAACCGTGAGCAACTGGCGCTTAACCGCTCGCAGGACGATGCGATTGATGCGATGGTCAGCGAGGCGCTGAAGGACTGGGAGCAGACCGGCGATACATTTACCAGTCCGGTGCTGCAGCTGGCGAAAGACGCGGGGAGCTTTGAGGAGTTTCTGGCACGTCTGCCGGACCTGCAGAAGACGCTGGAACCTGCCGCGTTCGTCGAGCAGCTGGCGATGCTGAGCTTTAAGGCGCGGACACTGGGAGATGCGAACGATGGCTAAAGCTCCCGATATTATCCCCAAAGAGGCACTCGCCTGGCTGAACTCGAAAAAGCTGACGCCGGGCTTCGATTATCGCGATGTCTGGAAGCAGGAGCACAGCATCGGTTTCACCGTGGCGAAGATGACGCAGCTCGACCTGCTCTCTGACGTCAAAGCGCTGGTCGAAGACGCGATGGCCAGCGGTCAGTCTTTCGCTGAGTTCAGGGAGGTACTGAAGCCTCTGCTTGTGAAGCGTGGATGGTGGGGTCAGCAGATGATGGATGACCCGCTGACAGGTGAGACAAAGCCAGTGCAGCTCGGTAGCGATCGTCGTCTGCGTACCATCTACGATACCAATATGCGCACCGCCCGCAGCGCCGGGCAGTGGGACCGCATTGAGCGCACTAAACGCGCAATGCCCTATCTGCTCTATACGCTGGGCCCGTCCCGCGAGCACCGCGCCGAGCATCTGAAATGGGCGGATCTCTGCCTGCCCGTTGACGACCCGTTCTGGCAGACACACATCGGCCCCAACGGCTGGGGCTGTAAATGCGGGGTTCGCCAGGTCAGCAAATACGAGTACGATCAGTTACAGAAAAATGGCGTACCCCGCAACGTGCAGCAGCTCGACGACAGCGGCCAGCCAACCGGCCACGTTATCCGCCAGACCGTCCCGGTCCGCACCGAAGCGCCGCCCGTCAAACGGGTGAAGTGGGTCAACAAGCGCACCGGCGAAGAGGAGATAGTACCGGAGGGGATTGATCCGGGCTGGGACTACAATCCGGGTATGCGCCGACAGGCCGAACTGGAGCGCCAGCTGGCCGCGAAGCAAAGCGCCTTCGACAGTGATAGCTAAACGAGGCGGTAATCCGCCTCAAACGCGCTCAGAGACTTTACCGGCATTTGTGATACGATGATTCTCTGAAAATTTCTTAAACGCGCCACGGCGTTTTTGAACGGGGTTTGAACGCGGTTCCCCGCTGCGTTTCCCGCAACTCTTCCTTTATATACAGGGAAAGCGGTTAATCCACTTTCTTCTCCCCCATCGCCGACACTGTCCGTCAGTTACCTTTAACGACGGACAGCACCATGCCAAAGCCTGTAACACAACTCGAATTTCTGGCCCTGTGCTTCGAGCTTCCCGACCTGTCGGATGCCAGCACGCCTCTGCCGGAATGGTTGCCGATGATCCCTGCGGGCACATTCACTGGCCGGGATGGCCGTACGTGGGTAAACGACAATCCGCAGGCCATCATTGCCACGTCCTTTCGTTACCCGACATTGCCGTTTGATGCCGAACATTCCACCGAGCTGCTGGGCCCGAAAGGTGAAGAAGCTCCGGCTTATGCCTGGATTGATGCCATGCGCGTCAACGCCGACGGCAGCATTGACGGTCATATCGAGTGGACGCCTGACGGCGAAGCGCTCGTTCGCGGTAAGAAGTATCGCTATTACAGCCCGGCTTTCCGTCATTTCCCTACCGGTCAGGTCTCGCATCTGTCCAGCGCTGGCCTGACCAACAAACCCAACCTGTATTTACCCGCTCTTAACTCGGAGAACACCATGCCTTTACCTGTGCAGATTGCCACGGCACTGGGGCTGGCTGAGACCGCGTCGGTTGACGATGCCGTATCAGCGATCCAGACCATTAAGAACAGCGAACAGACCGCGCTGAACCGTGCTCAGAACCCGGACCTGTCGAAGTTTATTCCGCTGGAGACTCACAATCTGGCGCTGAACCGCGCTCAGGAGGCTGAGAACCGCCTGAAAGCGCTCGACGAGCAGACGGCCACTGCGCTGGTTGACGATGCCGTGACCGCCGGGAAAGTCGCGCCCGCTAACCGCGATATGTATCTGGCCCTTTGCCGCAGTGAAGAAGGCCGTCAGCAGTTTGCAGAGTTCGTGAAAACTGCGCAGCCGCTGGTCAATCAGGACTCGTCAAAAGGTAAAGAGAACAAGGGGCAGCAGACCACGTTGACCGAAACCGAACTGGCGATGTGTCGCAGTATGGACATCACCGAAGAAGCGTTTCTCGCCGCTAAATCAAAACAGGAGCAATAACAATGCCAGCACCGTCAGCAGAGATTCTGCACGCACTTTCAACATCGCTGAGCGCCGCATTTACCCAGGGTCTCGCGGGCATCAAACCGCAATACCTGCGCATTGCCACCGAAGTGCCGAGCAGCGCCGCCTCCAATACATATGGCTGGCTCTCGGACCTGCCCGAAATCAAAGAATGGATTGGTGATCGCCAGCTGGCGCTGCTTTCCCAGCAGGGTTACACCATCCCGAACAAGACATGGGAAAACTCCATCCGCGTTAAGCGGGAAAATATCGAAGATGACCAGTTGGGCCAGTACCGCATTACTGCGCAGGCGTTCGGGCGTCAGGTCTCCGAGTTCCCGGACAAACTGAGCTTCCCGCTGCTGGTTGCCGGGTTCACCTCGTTGTGCTTTGACGGTCAGAACTTCTTTGATACCGACCACCCGATGGCGGGCGGCACCTACAGCAATATCGTAGGTGATGGTACTGAGACGGGTGAGCCGTGGTTCCTGATTGACGAGAGTCAGGTACTGAAACCGATCCTCTATCAAAAGCGCCGCCCGTTCGACTTCCATGCGCTGGACGATCTTGATAGCGAGCACACGTTTAAAAACAACGAGTTTCTCTTTGGTGTGGACGGTCGCTGTAACGTCGGCTTTGGTTTCTGGCAGACAGCATGCGGGTCACGTGCACCACTGACTGTGGCCAATTATGAGAAGGCAACAGATGTATTGCTGGGTATGAAGCGCGATTCTGGCGAACCGCTGGGGATCAATCCAACCACGCTGGTAGTTGGACGTAAAAACCGCGCGGCAGCAAAACGTATTATCGACGCAATGCTGGTCGATGGTGGCGATTCCAACATCTATTACAAGGATGTCGATATCGTTAACAGCCCCTTTATTAGCACCCCGGCGTAATCGTCAGTCTCCATTTTTAATACCGTTACAGCGGGTTTTAACCCCGCTGTAACCCACCTTTAATGAGGATGGAACAGTGAGTGGAACGAAAGAAAAAACAGCGGGTAAGCAAAACACTAAAGGTCGCGCTGGCAAGGTTTCAGCGCAGGAAGTGGCACAGGCTGATGCATCTGACCTGCCGGGAGCTGAACGGTCAGTCACATTGCCAGGGCATTACGTTGCGGTGGGTGCGTCCCCCGTCAGCGTAACCACCGGAACTGCTGATTTGACACTAACGCCTGAAGGTCTGGCCGCGGGTGGTGGAAGTGAGAACCTTATCACCGTCCCCCCTGCAACCGACGATGTTGTGGTGCTGGAGGTTCGCGCCAGACATGAGCGCGGGTTCTGGCGCTGTGGCCGCTTCTGGCCGCGTGAGCCGGTGCATGTTTTTGTCAGCGACGATCCCGATGGTGATAACGAGGCAAACGCGCTGGAGGGTGATGTGGTCGTGGAAAGCTTCATCAGCCATGAAACCGCAGAGCGCCTGAAAGCCGAGCCTCATCTGGTGGTGACGGTCCTGCAGACGGTAGCGGGGAAAGGCTGATGGGTATTTACGTTACCCGCGATGACCTGCTGGCCACAGATGGTTCGCTGGTCTGGAACATGGCCATCGACAAGGCAACGAACCAGCTCGACGAGACGAAGATAGCCACGGCCATCGAGGACGCGGACGCGGAGATCAACTCGTTTCTGTCAAAGCGCTATCAGCTGCCGCTGAACATCACCACCGTTCCGCGCCCGCTGCACCGGGTAGCTGTGTCCATCGCCATTTACTGGCTGTCCGAGCGCGACAATCAGATCACCGACCTGATTCAGAAGCGCTACGACAGCGCCATCCAGACCCTCAAGGAGATGGCGAACGGCACGCGCGACCTCGGCCTGCCGACCGACACTCCGGCCCCGGAGACCGATAACGGCAGGATGATTGTTGTCTCCGATAACAAACGTCTGTTCACCCGCAACAACCTCAAAGGGGTGCTGTGATGGGGATATCGGTTGAGGTTATCGGCGCTGAGAAGCTGCAGCAGATGCGCATGGCCATCGAGAAGCTCTCCGACAGTTCGCTGCAGCAGGAGCTGCTGGAGAGTATCGGGGCTGTTGTGGAATCACAGACCCGCCGCCGCATCAGCGACGAGAAAACCTCACCGGCTGGCGAGCGCTGGGAGGAATGGTCCGAAGGTTACCGCAAGACCCGCAGCGGGAATCAGAGCCTGCTGCAGGGGAATGGCGATCTGCTCGACAGCATCCAGTACATCGTCGAGCGTGGCCGCGTTCGTGTGGGTTCGCCGCTCAGCTACAGCGGTGTTCATCAGGACGGCTTTGCAGGCAGCGTCCCGGTCAGCGCTCATAAGCGTCTCATTCATCAGGCGTTTGGCCGGGCGCTGAAACATCCGGTCTGGCAGACCGTGGGCTCCCATACCCGCCAGATGAATATTCCGCAGCGCGAGTACCTCGGGCTGTCCACCGCAAACAGTGATGAGCTGATGCATGTCATCGGCGATTTCTGGAGTGAGGTATTACCGTGAGCAATGAACGTCCGTCCCTGCTGACCACCGGCTCCACGGTCTCCGCCGCTGAGAACATAGTGGCGTGGCTGAAGCCGGAGCTGTTGAACGAACCTCAGCAAAACAAGCCTGACCGCGTCAGCGTGATTGAACGCCATATCGGCCAGTTCAGCACCCCGGCTGAGGTCAAAACCTACCTGACGGATCGTGATGGTTGCATCCGTCTGGCCGCACTCCGCGTGCGCAATATACGCGCTCAGGCTGGCGGCACCGTCGGCGATATCACCTGGGCGGCGTATATCATGGCCACCGATGCATGGGGCTATCCGCGCGATACCCGCTGCGAGGTGCTGGTCGGAAAGCTGGTTCGCCGTATTGTCCAGCGCGGAGCCGCTAACGGCATGAAGGCCGAGCGCCCGGCCACTTCCGTCAGTGCCGATAACATCTATTCCGGCGGGCTTAACGAGCTGGGCCTGACCATGTGGGCCGTGACGTGGGAACAGGAGTTCCGTCTGGATGATGAAATCGACCTTGCCACCCTCCCGGACTTCCTGCGACTGGGGGCCACGCTGCAGGTCGGCGATGGTACCACCCCGATTGAAGACGTTATTAACGTAAGAGAGCCGTAACGATGAAGAAACATATCAAGCCCGCCCGCGCGGGGCTGCAGGTGCGAAAAGCTGATGGCCAGCGCCTCAGTCCTGAAGGGGAAACACTCCTCATGAGTGCATGGTGGCATCGCCGCGAAGCTGAAGGTGATGTTGTTATCACCGATATCCAGGCTGAATCCGTAACCGAACCGGCGGAAGTCCGCCAGACCCGAACCGTAAAGGAGAAGTGATATGTCGTCACTGGGTAATATTCCTGCTGATATCCGCGTTCCGCTGGTGTACATCGATATTGATAATTCTCAGGCGCTCGACAGCGCCCCGGCGCAGTCGCGCAAAATTATCGTCATCGGCCAGCAGAGTGCGACCGGCACCGCTGCCGCTCTGACGCAAAACCGCATCACCAGCGACGGCACCGCAGACCAGCTTTACGGCAAAGGCTCCATGCTGGCCGGGATGCTCAAAACCCTGCGTAAGGCGAACAGCTATACCGAAGTGTGGGCGATGGGCCTGGCTGATATTGATGCCGGTGCTGCCTCAAAAGCAGAGCTGACCATCACCGGCCCGGCCACTGCTGCGGGCACGCTGGCCCTGCTGGTTAACGGTATATCGGTGCAGGTCGGCGTCAGCGCTGACGATACCGCCGACACTATCGCGACCGCCATTATCGCCGCCGTTAACAAACTGCCCGACACGCAGGTTACTGCTGCGCTGAAAGCGGATTCGACCGACGTCGTCACCCTGACCACCAACTGGAAAGGCGCGACCGGCAATGCGATGGACGTCCGTCTCAACTACTATACCGGCGAGCAGAACCCTGCAGGCGTTGCGGTGTCCATCACCGCCTTCAACGGCGGCACCGGCACCCCGGATATTGCGGCGGTTGTCGCGGCGCTGGGCGATGACTGGTACACCGATATTGTGTTCCCGTTCAACGATACGCAGAGCCTGAACACAATCCGGGATGAACTGCTCGAACGCTGGGGGCCACTCAAGATGATTGAGGCGCAGCTCTGGACGGCCTTCCGGGGCACCCATGCCGAAAGCGGCACCTTCGGCGAAACCCGCAACGACTGGCTGATTTCCTGCATCGGGACCAACATAGCACCACAACCGCACTGGCTGTGGGCGGCATCCTACGGCGGCATCGCGTCCTACTATCTGGCCAACGATCCGGCCCGTCCGCTGCAGACGCTGGTGCTGCCTGGCATCCTGCCGCCGATCAAAACGGTGCGCTGGGATATGCCGGAGCGCAACCTGCTGCTGCATGACGGCATCGCCACCCATTACGTTGACGCCAGCGACAACGTCTGCATCGAGCGCGAAATCACCATGTACCGCGTCAACCAGTATGGCGACGCCGATACGTCGTACCTCGACGTGCAGTCACCGGCGACGCTGGGGCGCATCCGCTATGTCATCAAAAACCGGTTCACCAACCGCTACCCGCGTCACAAGCTGGCCGGGGATGATGTGCTCGACCTGCTTGATCCAGGCCAGCCGGTGATGACGCCGAAGATTGCCCGCGCCGAGCTGCTGGATATCGCACTGACTGAGCTGATTCCTGCTGGTCTGGTTGAGGACTTCGACGACTACAAAGACACACTGGATGTGTATCTCGACGGCGACGATAAAAACCGCCTGAACTTCATCTGCCACCCGAACCTTGTCAACCAGCTGCGTGTGCTGGCCGGTCTCGTCCAGTTCAAACTTTAAGGAGCCTTTATGAGCATTCTGGGTATGGCGGCCATTCGCATTAATGGCCGCGAAATTAAAACCGAGGGTAAATCTACCCTCAATCCGGGCGGTAAGGCCCGCACGCAGCATATGGGAGCCGGAAAGGTCTGGGGAAACTCCGGCAAAATGGTGGGTCCCTCGATCCAGATGACCATCGCGGCCGCGCAGGATATGGACGTTATCGAAATCAGTAACTGGGAAGGCGTGACGGTGATGTTTGAGGGCGATAACGGCCTGACCTACATGATGACCGGGGCAGCGACAGATAACCCGGCCACACTGGACGAAGACGCGGGCACTATCAGTGCCAACTTTATCGGCGAAAAACTGGTGAAGGTATAAAGCATGGCACAGATGACACTGACGTTAATTCACGGCTACATCACCGGTAAAGGTACTGACGATGAGATGCGGCATCGTACCGTTACCTTTCGCGAGCTGACCTCAAAAGACGTTATCGATGCTCAGCTGGAGGCCGAGCGCGTGGTTATCGGGGAGAACGGCAAGGCCGTGGCGTACTGCTCTGAGGTGCTGATGGGACTGGGTATGCTGCGGAGACAGATTGCCTCTGTGGGTGAGATTCCGGGGCCATTGTCCCTCAAGCAAATCTACGCCTTTCACCCAGAGGACCTGGAGTTACTCAGCAGTAAAGCAGCTGTTCTCGATGACCTGCTTTCGGAGACCGCGTCACGGGGGCGACCTGGTGCCGCTGGCGACGGCGCTGAGTAACCTTATCGTCAATCTTTCCCAACGTTTTGATATGTCCTACCTGCAGCAGTTGCCTCTCCGGCAGCTGCTGCGCCTGACAGAGCAGCTGAGGAAGCAACATGGCAAACCGCCTCACCACTGAAATACTCATCAATCTGGCAGGTAACCTGACCGCCAAAGCCCGCCAGTACGGTGCCAACATGTCCGAGTTCGCCCGCACAAATCAGCGGGCAATGTCGGTTGTCAAAGCCACGACGGCGGCGGCTGGTCGTGGTCTGGATGCGCTGGGCAATCGATATACCACCATGATTGCCGGTTTTGCCGGTGGTGCCATGTTGAGAGACTTTGCCGCGACAGATCGCCGCATCACACGTATGGGACTGGCAGCAGAGAAGACCAAAAAAGAAATGTCCGAGATGTTTGGCGGTATGCAGGATGCTGCGATCAAGTTTCGTGTCGATGACAGTGAAGTGGTCAGCGCGATTGAGAAAGTCGGGACGGTGACTGGTGATATTGATTACGGCTATAAGAACCGAAACATCATAGCACCGTCTATCGCTGCGTCAGGTGCTGATGGTGAAAGTATCGGGGGACTCTTCTCTCAGTTCACAAAGTTTAACCTGAGCAACGAGAAAGACACCCTGCAGGCAATGGATACCCTGAATCAGCTCGGTAAAGAAGGTGCGTTTGAACTGAAGGATATCGCCGAACGCGGCGTAAAAGCGTTCTCAATGTATGCCGCCGCAGGGGGAACAGGTGTACGGGGCGTGAAGGACGTCGGCGTGGCGCTGGAGAGCGCGGTCGATGCTACCGGTGATACGACCACTGCCTCTACTGCAGTCGAGAACCTGATTCGGGATCTGCAGCTTCCGAAGGTTGTGAAGGAGTTGCGCCGGAATGGCATAAATGTTTTCGGTAAAGACGGAAAAATGCGATCACTGCCAACACTGATGGGAGAGATTGCAAAAAAATCAGGGAATAAAGGCGCAGAAACTCAGAGCGCACGCTTACTGGGGGCCGGATTTAATCAGGATAGCATCCTGTTGCTTAGCAGCGTGACGTCCGGTAAAGGTGCGGAGAACCTCAAACGCTATAACGGCGTAGTGGCCGATGGTCAGGGCATTATGAAAGATGCCGAGTATGCATCTAAAGATTTCACATCAGCCGTCACTGCACTAACCACCACCTGGAAAAAATTTGCAAACAGCAATCTCGCAAAACCAGTCCAGGAGCTGGCTGATGCAATTAATTCCGTTGACCAGGAAACCGTCCAGCACTGGCTGGAGATTGGTAAAAATATCGCCATCGCAGTCGGGGGGGTTATTGCAGCCCGCAAAGCGTTTCAGTTTGGTAAAGGTGTCTGGGACGTACTTAATCCAAATAAAGGTAAGGGTATACCTAATGGTATCGCTGATGTGTTTGGTTCAGGTGTAATGCCAGTTTATGTGACCAACTGGCCAGCAGGTGGGCTGGGTGGAACAGGAGAAGATAAGGTTAACGATCTTCTTGATACTACCGCCGACCTTCCAGGTTGGCCTGGAATGCTTGCCCGGGGTGGGTTAATTGCCAGTAAGTTGATGGGGTTAACTGATATGGACCCTTTTTCGGACGAAGGACGCGAAGAACTCCTTAAAAGGGTTCAGCAGAACAATGAGCGTTCAACGATGTGGGAGGACATCAAAAACTTTTTCACGTCTTCCTCGCCGTCACCTGCGGGTTACCAAGACCCGTCGCCGTGGGCGTCTATGCAGCCACAAAACCAGCCTGGCTATCCGTTCCTGCAGCAACCTGAGCTGAAGGGCAGCATCGAGGTTTCTGTTAAAGATGATCGGGTTCAGGTTACCAGCGTTAAAGTCAATGCCCCCGGTGTCACTATGAGTGCGTCCAGCGGTGTTCGTAATATGGAGCAGCAGTAATGGCCACTCAATGGGAAGACCTCCGCGATGCCTCATTCCGGGGTGTCCCGTTCTTTTTTCGCGACGTCGAGGGTGCTGGCGGGCGCCGCGCAATCCCTCACGCCTACCCCAAAAAAGAGGTTGGCTGGACGGAAGACCACGGTGCGGTGCTGACTCAACAACAGATTAACGCGATCCTGCTCGGCAGTGACTACATCGACCAGATGAACCGCCTGCTGGCCGCGCTCAATACCGCTGGTCCCGGTGAGCTGGTGCATCCGTGGTTCGGCGTTCAGAAGGTTCAGGTGGGCCGCGTTACACACCGTCTATCCACCGAAGAAGGCGGCATTGTCTACATTTCCTTTGCGGTGTACGAGGCTGGCGAGCAGTTGTTCCCTTCCGGCACTGAAGACACCAGCGCCACCACGCTCAGTGCGGCGGACAAGGTCAAGGAAGCGCTGGCCAGCGGTGATTATTTCGCGGCGCTTGATGGTGTCGGCAGCATGGTGGACACCCTGCTGGAGGATATGGAGGGCTTTGTCACCAGCCTGCCGACCTTGCCGGATGCGCTCAGCGAGTGGATGGACCGCCTCAACCGGTTTAAGGACCTCGCCGGTATTGTAGCTGCCGCCCCGGGTGAAATGATCCGCGATATCACCGGTCTCATCAGCGATATGAAAGACCTGGTCTCTGAGCCCCCGTTCGCCCTGCGGGTCTATGACCAGTTGCGCGACAAATGGGAAGGCGACCGGGCTGCGCAGTCTGCGACCAAATCCCTTGTCGATAACATCAGCGTGAACACCGATACCGGATTTGCCAGCAGCGTCACGCCAGCATCGACGCCGGAGACCACGGCAGCGATGGAGACCAATATCGACGACTTCCGCCGCCTGGTCATTATCTCCACGCTGGTCGCTCAGGCTGAAGCAGTGGCCACCGCGACCTTCGAGACCGGCCAGGATGCACAGAACACCGGCGACCAGCTGGCGGAGCGTCTCGGCGAGACCGCAGCGGAAGCCGTCGAAAGCGGCCTGCGTGAGCTGTGGCGTTCTCTTCGCGAATTGCGGTTCGCGGTGGTGAATGATGTGCGTATTCGCAGCATCCAGCTGCCGGAGCTGCGCCGCATCACCCCGGTCCGGACAGTACCTGTGATGCTGCTGGCCTACCGCGAGACCGGCGACGCGGAGAACCGGGACGAGCTGGTAACCCGCAACCGGCTGCGTTATCCCTCCTTTATTACGCCTTCACAGACAATTGAGATCATCAGCAATGACTGAAGAGTTAACCCTGAACGTTGACGGCAAGGTCTGGGGCGGCTGGACGGACATGACCATTAACCGCTCGCTGGAGTCTGTGGCGGGCGAGTTCGACCTGACCGTTACCGCCCGCTGGTCATCTGCCGCGCCGCGCTCCATCAAACCCGGCCAGTCCTGCACGGTTTCCATCGGCAGCGACCGCGTCATGACCGGCTACATCGACGATTTTATTCCCAGTTATGATGCGGAGAATGTCTCCCTGCGCGTCATGGGGCGCGACAAGACCGGTGACCTTGTGGACAGTTCGGTGGTCGATAAGTCCGGTCAGTGGAAGGGTCAGAAGCTGGAGCAGCTTGCGGCCACCATTTGCAAGCCCTACGGCATCGAGGTGGTTAACGAGACCGACACCGGCTACGCCTTTGGCAGCATCACTCTCGAACAAGGTGAAACCGGCTTTGAACTGCTCGACCGTCTGGCCAAACAGCGCGGCGTTCTGGTGACTTCAGACGCTTACGGTCGGCTGGTTATCACCCGCGCATCCACCCAACGGGCCGGAGTGGCACTCACCCTCGGCGATAATATTCTGGCTGCACGTGGCCGCTTCAGCTGGCGCGAACGTGCCAGCCAGTACATCGTCAAGGGCTCCGCCAGCGCGGGCGGTTCAACATGGGACGACCAGCCGGTGAAGATGATCGGCGGACGTCAGACGGTAGTCAGCGACCCGGAGATCACCCGCTATCGTCCGAAGATTCTGGTCAATGAAGACAGTCTGACGGTCGGCGGTGCCAGCGCCCGTGGTGAGTGGCATAAGGCGTATGTGCTGGGCGAATCCAACACCACTGAAATCACCGTGGCAGGCTGGCGGGAGAATGGCGTCAGCGGGCCGCTGTGGCAGACCAACCGACTGGTGAAGGTAACCGACGCCATTCAACAGCTCGATGTTACCTGGCTGATTAAAGCTGTCTCCTTTATGGAAGGTGACAGTGGTCGTCTGACGGTACTGACCCTGGCCCCGCCTGAGTCGCTGGACATGCCGTCCCAGAAGGCTAAAGCGAAAGGGAAAAAAGCGAAGTCGAAAACGACCGTGGGGGCAACATGGGACTGAAAGACGCTAATATCGGGCGCTCACTTGCAGAACTTGGCCGCCGTCTGCGCCTGATGGTGGACCGGGCGCTGGTTCGCATTGTGACGGACAGCCTCGGGCGGCAGAATCTGCAGGTGCAGTCGCTGGCCGATGAGACCAATGACGACGTCGAGCGTTTCCAGAACTATGGCTTTTCCAGCGTCCCGCCTGCTGGCTCCGAGGCCATTGTCGTCGCTGTGGGCGGACGTCGCGGCGGTCTGGTGGCCATCGCCGTCGAGGATAAAGGGAGTCGTCCCCGTGGCGGTGAAGAAGGTGATGTTATTCTTTATCATCAGGAAGGCCATATTATTCGTCTGAAAAAGAATGGCGTGATTGAAATAACAGGGAAGACGGTAAATGTGGTTGCCGAAGAGAGCTGTGACATTATCGGTAAACAGATAAATATCACCGGACCCACTTCTTTCAGTGAAGATATTCAGGTTCAGGGAAAAAGTTTCCTTGACCATATTTATAAGGATGGTGACGGTGAAAACACGACTAAACCCTTATGACCATCAGAATAAACTGGCACCTGCCCGCTGGCGGCGATATCGAGATTGAACACAATGGCCTTTCGTTTGACGAGGGCCTTGTTTCTTTGGTGTATATCTGCCTGTTTACTGATGCGCGGGCAGATACCAGCGACGAAATACCCGACGGCACCGATGACCGTCGCGGCTGGTGCGGTAATTCCTTCAGCGATTTTGAATGGGGCTCAAAGCTCTGGCTGATTGACCGTGAAAAGCTGACCGAAGAGGTCAGGCTCCGCGCGGAGAATTACGCCCGTCTGGCCATGCAGCCGTTATTACGTTACGGCTATGCGCGAAATGCGCAGGTTATTGCCACTATTCCCCGCATTAACTGGCTGGCATTAACCGTTATTCTCACCCGCCCGGATAAAACCGAGTTAACCGTCGAAATAAAGAAACGCTGGGAGGCGGTAGAAAATGGCTACATTTAATGTCCCGACACTCCGCCAGCTTATTCGTGCCGGTATTCAGGATTTAGAGATTGAACTCGACCAGGAATTACCAATTGTCGGCGTTGAACGCGCGTTAAATACCGCTTTCAGCGGCGCTTTACGCGACGTCTACGATTATCAGACGTGGATTAAAAACCAGATAATCCCGTCAGAGCAGTCCGCCGACGAAACCATTATTGATACCGCCCGCTATGAGGGCGTTATTCGTAAGGCTGCATCCTATGCCAGCGGACCGGTCGCCTTCACCGGCACCCGACCGCTGCCGCTCGATACGGAGATGCAGACGCAGGACGGCGTACGCTACCACGTCACCGCCACCAGTGACCCGTCAGCGGGCAAAATCACCGTCACCGTGCAGGCTGACGAAACGGGCCTCAGCGGCAACCTGTCGGCGGGCGACGTTCTGACCCTCATTTCCCCGGTGGCCGGAGTGAACAGTGATGGTGTGGTAGCGGATGCGGGTATATCCGGCGGTGCGGACGTCGAGTCTGTGGCCGAGCTGCTGACCCGTCTGCTGTACCGCAAACGTAACCCGCCTACCGGCGGCGCACTGCATGATTACGTTATCTGGGCCACCGAACTGCCGGGTATCAGCCGGGCATGGGCCTTTGACTGCTGGCACGGGCTGGGTACGGTGGGCCTTGCGTGGGTCTACGACCAGCGCACGGACATTATCCCGACCGGCACCGACCGCGAGGCGATGCAGGCGTACCTTTTCCGCCATCAGGACCCGGCAACCGGGACTTACGTCGGCAAGCCCGGTGGTATCGAGGTCTGGCCCATCCCGCTGACGCTCAAGCCGGTGCCGCTGACCATTCGCGTCATCCCCGACACTGCCGCCATCCGCTCTGCGGTCACCCTGAGCCTGCAGGCGCTGTTTCGTTCGGTCTCGCCGGGCGACACGCTGCTGCTATCTGCCATCCGTACGGCCATCGGCTCATCGACAGGGGTCACGGATTACGAGCTGGACCTCACCACCAATCAGGCCAGTGAGAACTACGAGCTGCTGACGCTGGGGGCTGTCACATGGCGCATCGTGTAGAGGACTGGCAGGACGTCCTGCAGCAACTGATGCCACGCGGTAAAGCGTGGCCACGCGACCAGACGGCGGCGTTGACGTCACTGCTCAGGGGCTTCAGTTCCCGCCTGCAGCTAGCGGAGGCGAACGCGGATTTGCTGGTCACCGAGATGCGCCCGGAGGCCACTGACCTGCTGCTGGCCGACTGGGAGGATTATCTCGGTCTACCAGACTGTAACGCCATCCCGTACGGCTTCGACCGCCGTCGTGATGCCGTGGTGGAGAAGTACCACCGCAAGGGCGGGCTGGCCACCTGGCAGATTGAGCAGGCCGTGAAGGATGCGCTGGGCTTCACCATTCAGGTGACCGAAATCCTGCCGCATCACGTTATGCGCAACATCATGTATCCGATTTATTCGCATAAATACCGCTACCTGCTGCAGGTGACGGTCACGGATATGCCGATGATCCGCTTTCGCAGTATCAGCAACGTCCTGACGCCGTTAATCAGCCTGCAGGCGCAGATACTGGAATGTTTTTTACGTCGTTACCGGCTGGCCGGGCACGATTATGATTTTCTTTACGAGGTTTAATTATGTATCACCTGGATAATGCCTCTTCCGTACCTGATATGCCCGCCATCAAGCCGGTATTATTTACTGAGCGTCGCTGGTTTACCGAAGGCGGCGACGGCATTCAGCCGAGTTATCCGGGCGCGGACTGGTTTAATGCCATTCAGGCGGAAATGCTGAACGTGCTGGCGCTGGCGAATATCACGCCGGACAAAAACGCACTGGATCAGTTCGCTCAGGCCATCCGTATTTTCTCCTCGGACTATATGCTGCCTCCGGGTATTCCTCTGGCGTGGCCGGGTGCAACAGCACCGACAGGTTTTATGCTGATGCTGGGTCAGAGCTTCGATAAAACCGCCTATCCGCGTCTTGCTGTCGCTTATCCCTCCGGCGTTCTGCCGGATATGCGCGGCCAGACCATCAAGTTCTTGCCCGCCTCCGGGCGTGCGCTACTGTCCTATGAATCCGATGGAATAAAGGCTCACGCTCATAATGCGACGATTAGCAGCACTGACCTCGGCACCAAAACAACCAGCGACGACAACGAGCACTTTCATCAGGGGGGAATGGTTGCTCCGGGTGAGGTCTGGGACAGCGATTATGTGGTCGGGTCAGATAATGATTCTCACCGGACTCGCAACAACACCAGTACCGCCCCGGCGCATCACCATACGGTCTACATCGGGCCACATGCTCACACGGCCACGGTGGCCAGCACCGGGAATACCGAAAATACCGTCAAGAATATCGCCTTTAACGCCATCGTGAGGTTAGCGTAATGTCATTTGAATTCTCTCAAAGCCCTCAGGCCATCTGGCTTTATCAGTACGATGTCGATGGTGTTTATATCGGCTCCGTTTTTATGACTATTCCGGCAGGTACGGGCCTGCCCGTTAATACCACGCATATTCCCTGTGAGCCGGGTAAAGGCCAGACCGGCATATTTAAAAATGGCGTATGGGAATATGTGGACGATATTCGCGGGACCCGTTACTGGAATATTCACGGCACCGGCTTTGTTATTTCGGCACTGAGTGAGTCACTGCCTGAATGGGCCGTTACCACTGAACCACCGGCCGCTGATGCCGGTTACGTTCTGCTGTTCACCTATGGCCAGTGGTCGCAGGTTGAAGATAAGACCGGTCAGCTTTATTACGAGAGCAACGGGACGAAGCATGTCGTTTCTGACCCGTGGTTTACTCTGCCGGAGGACTGCACGTTCGTTGCCCCGCCAGAAGACAAGCCGACGTTCGTCACCCGCTGGAACGGCACCGAATGGATTTACCTCAAGGACCTTCGCGGCCAGCTTGCCTGGAATACTGAAACCCGCGAATCAACGACGATACTGGAGGTCGGCCCTGTTCCTGACGGCTACACCCTCAAAATGCCCGGCCAGTTTGATGAGTGGGACGGATCAGCCTGGGTGAAAAACACCGACGCTGAACGGTTTTATCTCACAGCTCAGGCTGAACGTCAGAAGGCTAAGATGCAGTCTGCCGCGTCTGAGCAGATTTCACTGCTCAGCTACGCCATCAGCAGCGGTCAGGCCACTGACGCAGAGAAAGCGCTGCTGGCCACCTGGGAAGAATACCGTCTTGCTGTAAGCCGCATTGACACCACCGAAACCGATATTGTCTGGCCAGAGAAACCGTAAGGAGTCGCTATGTATCATCTCGACAACACCAGCGGCGTCCCGGAGATGCCGGAACCGAAAGAGCAGCAGTCTATTACCCCACGTTGGTTTGGTGAAAGTCAGGAGCAAGGCGGCGTTAGCTGGCCGGGAGCGGACTGGTTTAATATTGTGCAGGCAGAGTTGCTCAATGTACTTACTGCGGCTGGCATAACGCCGAACAAAACAGCATTTGATCAACTGGCCAAAGCCATATCTTTACTTGGTGATTCGAAAATAAGGCAAGACCTTAACTCTGCGAATCTACCTGGTACATCACTAATCAAAACAGATACGGGGCGTGATATAGGGGAAACGCTACGTGGAGCCTCTGGCGTATCTCAGGCTCATTTTCCGCTTCTTATGAACAAATTCACCCAGTATCGTCATGGCGTATCGGGGTCTCAGGCACAATATCGATTTTATGGTTTCGGTTCGTCTGTTGGTAAGGGGGCTACTTTGCCAGACCCTTCAATACAAGCGCCGATTGCTAAGTTTTATGAATATTTTCAATCTACGGTCAATAGAACAGGCATTTATCCTGTTTCGTTTACGAATAAATCGGTAAACGGAAGCACAATCAATAACTTTCTTGCCGACCAGTGGCCGGAAGTCGTCGCCGAGGGAGTTTATCCCGATTTGGCACTTTTTATTTACGGTATGAACGATTTCCCGACGGCGCAATATAACGCGGGCCAAACATTCAACGAAAACGGGTTTAAGCAGCGTCTTAGAAAAGCTATCAGGCTCATACGAGATGCAGGCGGCGATGTGGTTCTAACCACCTCTCCACATCCTTACATTGCAAACTACTCATGGTCTATGCCTGATGGCGTATCACAGGTATGGCCTGAGTTTGTTGCATCCCCTGTCCCCGATGAGTCTCTTGATCCACCAGTGTCCCAATCGGTTACTCAGTTCGTGTGGAAAGGGCGTCCTATAAAGGCAGGTGTCCGTTTCCTTCGGGGTAATGATGCAATCCGCCAAATAGCTCTTGAGCTGGGATGCGTGTTGATTGATGTTGAAAAATATTGGTTTGATGCGGTTGCCAGATATGGCGAGGCTGCACTATTCAATAAAGGCGAATTTGTTCACCCTAATGAATTTGGTCACGAGCAGTCCTACGGGTTAGCCTTCCGGGATTACTTCGCGAACATGGACGGCAATGGCTGGATTGCGCCCAGTGCGAATCATTACGATGTGTTTGATGTTGGCGGAAGCGGGTTGTACCCTCAACCCAAAAAAGCTGACATTGATTTAATGGCTAATGGTCTTCGCGATATCGCTTTTATTCTTCGGGATAAGTTTGCTCGTATTCTGGAATCTGTAGACCAGTTGGGGGCAGCTACAAGGTGGTCATACACTTCACAAAATCCTACAACAGGTTCGCCTGGATATAGTTTGCAGTGGTATGAGCATCACTCCAGGACAGGAGGTCTTTATACCACCGGTGATGTAATCGCCATTCCTATTCCAAACAGACTATCAATGAAGCTTTTTATTGATGTATGGACCTCAGTACAGACTGGTTGGGCCCAGACTATCGAGATTATTGCAGTTAACCGCGAAGGTGTAGTGTCGTTCACCATCCTGGGTGCCCACGACAATACTCCAGGCAGTAACAGATTGTTCACGCTTTCTGCTGGCTCAGGTGTGTTAAATATCAATGTATTACAATCAAATTCATCGGTGAAGTATCACATTTGTGGTTTCAATTCTTAGAGGGGGAATGCATCATGTCATTTACAAAAAATGTTGAATTCACATTCAATAAAACGGCAGCAAACGGTATCTCTCTAGGAGAAGAAACACAGATTATTGAAACCTCTTTCATAGTAAGAACTGTATATATAACCAAAGACGGTGCTACAGCCGATCTTTTCAGCAGTTTCGATGGGGTCTCATGGCAGCTCTATAATTCGTTTGAGTTCATACCCAGTTATACATCTGGTGTAGACATCCTCGAACAGGCAGAAAAACAGATCCAGGCTGCTCTTGATACCCCACCTCAGGATTAGTTTGTTTAAGACGCTACATTAAAGGTGCCGCCTGACACGTTGCACCTTTAATAGTATCAAAAGATTTAATTTCTACACTTCACAACCAGTATCAATTTTTTTTCAAATCAGTATCAATTTTTTTCGCGCGCTATAGGAAGCGAACGTAGCACCGTGGATATACTGCTTGCACGCTTTCAATTAACTCAGCATTTCGCCGCTATCGTCTCCGCTGACCGGGTTAAAAATCATAAACCCGCCGCCGACACTTTTTTATTATGTGCCAGCGAGCTTAAGGTTCAGCCTGAACGCTGCCTGGTTTTTGAAGACTCACGATTTGGTATTGAAGCCGCAAAAAATGCAGGTATGGACGTGGTCGACGTCAATACTCTGACGCCTGCCAGATAAGCATTATGCAGGGTGGCGGCGCTTTTGCTTTTAACCGGTCTCTGTTCTCTCGCCGTCCATCCTGCTCCCGGATCAGCAGAAAAAAGGTGCCTTAAGGTTCCTTACCCAGCCTGCGGATAAGCGGGGATAGCTCCCCGCATACCGGCTACTTCTTCGTTTCGTAAGCGAGAACGGCCTTGAACTCCATACTACGTTCTTTGATGCTCAGCTCGCACAGCGAGTCGTGCACCATTAACGTCAATCCCAGCGCTGTCAGACACAGCACGATGATTGCCACCAGGGCGTATTTTGTCAGCATCTCGTTGCCTCCATGCGAAGAAGAGGCTACTATCCAACGTGCTAGGGTTGGATCGTGAGCCTCAGGTTGATGGGAACATCTCCTGGGGCTTCGTCTTTCTGAATCCTCACCTAAGCCTGAACGCAGAAAGCCTCAGGCACCCGCCGCCATCATACGCTTCCCTGCGCTTTTCACTGTATATTTAACCAGCTGCAATCCTTTTTCAGAAAACGTTTAGATAGCCTACATTCCGGGGAAGGTCACGCTGTTGCCCGGCGCTTCGCGATGCAGGTGGATAAAGTTCAAATGACGCTCGTACTGGTCAAGAATATCGGTAATGACCTGCTCTTTGCTGTAGTCCATCAGGTCGTTGCCCTGACTCCCTTCCAGCAGGAAGGTCTCCAGACGATAGTAGGTCGACTTCCCGCTGCGCGCCCGGTAGGTAAAGCCGGGAATGGAGTACTGCTGCGGCCAGATCTGATAAACAAAGTTCTGCTCGTCGCCCATATGCACCAGCAGGTCGAGATGGCCCAGGTTGTCCCCCTCTTCCGGCGGCAGGCTTTTCAGCTCGACGTAGGCGCCGCGCAGCTTCAGCTCCTGCGCCACCTCTTCCATCGCCGGGAAGCACACCGTCTCCATCATCTGGCGGGTATAGCGCGTGCCGGGATAGTTCATCAGCCGCGACAGGCGCTTCTTCCAGCTCAGGCGATCCTGCACGCCCAGCGGTCGCGGGGCGGTGTCGCGGTTGGCGCTCTCGCGGCGATAATCCTCAACCTTCAGCGACTTATATAACCCCGCCATCACGAAGAAGATCACGAAGCTAAACGGCAGCCCCATAATCACCGTCGCGTTCTGCAGGGCGGAAATGCCGTTAGTCATCAGCATCCCCAGGGTCAGCAGGCCGATAACCACCGACCAGAAGATCCGCAGCCAGTTTGGCGCATCGCTGTTGATATCCTTCAGCTTCGAGGTGAAGTTACCCAGCACCAGCGCCCCGGAATCCGCGGAGGTCACGTAAAACAGCAGGCCGGTAATCGTCGCCACCGAAGCGCTAAAGGTAAACGCCGGATACTGCGCCAGCAGGTTATAGAAGCCGCGCTCCGGGTGGGCGACCGCCTCGGCGGCGAAGGCCGCATTGCCGTGGATGATTTCATACAGCGCGCTATTGCCGAACACCGACAACCACAGCAGCGTAAAGGTGAACGGGATAATCAGCGTTCCCACCACAAACTGACGAATGGTGCGCCCGCGTGAAATACGCGCCAGGAACAGGCCGACAAATGGCGACCACGCCACCCACCACGCCCAGAAGAACAGGGTCCAGTTGTTCATCCACTCGACCGGACGATCGAAGGCGAAGCTGTTGAGGGTCATGCCCATAAAACGATTCACATAGTCGCCAACATTGAGCACCAGCGCGTTGAGCAGAAACTCGGTGTCGCCCATAAACAGGATAAACAGGATTAGCCCGAGGGCCAGCACCACGTTAAGCTCGGAAAGGATACGAATGCCTTTATCCACCCCGGAGGTCACGGAGATGGTGGCGATAATGACCGACAGCACGATCAGCGCCGCTTTCGCGCCCAGCGAGTCCGGAATATCAAACAGCACGCTGAGGCCGTAGTTTAGCTGCACCACGCCAATCCCGAGGGTGGTGGCGATACCAAAAATGGTGCCGATAACGGCGGCGATATCCACGCTGTGGCCGATTGGGCCATTAATCTTTTTGCCGAAGATCGGATAGAGCGCGGAGCGGATGGTCAGGGGTAAATTATAACGATAGCTAAAGTATCCCAGCGCCATCCCCATCAGGGCATACATCGACCAGCCGGTCAGCCCGTAGTGAAACAACGTCCATACCATCGCCTGGCGCGCCGCCTCCATGGTCTGCCCCGCCCCTTCCGGCGGCTGCATATACTGGGTCACCGGTTCGGCGACGGAGAAAAACATCAGGTCGATACCGATACCGGCGGCGAACAGCATTGCCGCCCAGCTCATGACGCTAAACTCCGGCTTCGAGTGCTCCGGCCCGAGCTTCACCGAACCGAAACGCGAGCAGGCGATGCACACCACAAACACGATATACAGCGTTGCCGCCAGCAAATAGTACCAGCCGAAGGTCTTTGAAACCCAGTTCAGGGTACGGCCAATCCAGGCCGCGGAAAAATCGCTGAAGAAGAGAGTCATCAGGGAAAACAACAAAATCAGTCCGGCGGAGGTATAAAAAACCACCGGATTGATTTTGTCCTTTTCTCTGCTCGGCGAAAGGTCTGTCATCCATTCTCCTTACTTTTTTTTGCAACTATTAAAACCAAAATCGGCAACAATTAAGACACATTTTATATTGAACGTCCAATCAAAAACCGCTTTAATAGATAAACAAAGCTGATGAATGGAGTCTGAGAAATGCCCAAACTGGGGATGCAACCGATACGGCAGCGGCAGCTGATTGACGCGACCCTGGCCGCCATCAATGAAGTGGGAATGCACGATGCCACCGTCGCGCAGATCGCCCGACGTGCTGGCGTATCGACCGGCATCATCAGCCACTATTTCAAAGATAAGAACGGCCTGCTGGAGGCGACGATGCGCGATATCACCGGCCAGCTGCGCCAGGCGGTGTTGAGCCGCCTGCACGCCCTGCCCGGGGCCGGCCCGCGGGAACGCCTGCGCGCCATCGTGGCCGGCAACTTCGACGAGAGTCAGATAAGCAGCGCGGCAATGAAGGCCTGGCTCGCCTTTTGGGCCAGCAGCATGCATCAGCCGATGCTCTATCGCCTGCAGCAGGTCAGCAGCCGACGACTGCTGTCGAATATCGTCTATGAGTTTCAGCGCGCCCTGCCGCGCGAAGAGGCGCAGGAGGCCGGATACGGTCTCGCCGCGCTGATCGACGGGCTGTGGCTACGCGCGGCGCTGAGCGGTAAACCGCTCGATAAAGCCCGCGCCGAAACGCTCGCCGAGCACTTCATCAGCAAATATCTGCCACCGACTTCTCAATAATGGAGGACCCATGTCCCGAATGGCCGAACAGCAGCTTTACATCGACGGTGGTTATGTTTCCGCCACCAGCGGTAAAACCTTCGAGACGATTAACCCCGCCAACGGGGAAGTGCTGGCGACCGTCCAGGCCGCCGGCTGTGAAGACGTCGACCGGGCGGTAAAGAGCGCCCAAAAAGGGCAAAAAATCTGGGCGGCGATGAGCGCCATGGAACGTTCGCGCATTTTGCGTAAAGCGGTCGACATTCTGCGCGAGTGCAACGACGAACTGGCGCGTCTGGAAACTCTCGATACCGGCAAACCGCTGAGCGAAACCGCCGCCGTCGATATCGTCACCGGCGCTGATGTCCTGGAGTACTACGCGGGCCTGATCCCGGCGCTGGAAGGGAGCCAGATCCCGTTACGCGAAAGTTCATTCGTCTATACCCGCCGGGAACCGCTGGGCGTCGTCGCCGGGATCGGTGCCTGGAACTACCCGATCCAGATCGCCTTATGGAAATCAGCCCCGGCGCTGGCGGCCGGGAACGCGATGATCTTTAAGCCGAGTGAAGTCACCCCGCTCACCGCCCTGAAGCTGGCGGAAATTTACCGCGAAGCGGGACTCCCGGCGGGCGTATTTAACGTGCTGCCGGGCACCGGCGCCGAAACCGGCCAGTATCTCACCGAGCACCCGGACATCGCCAAAATCTCCTTTACCGGCGGCGTCGCCAGCGGCAAAAAAGTGATGGCCAACTCCGCCGCCTCCTCACTGAAGGAAGTGACTATGGAGCTGGGCGGAAAATCACCGCTGATCGTCTGCGAAGACGCCAACCTCGACCTCGCCGCCGACATCGCGATGATGGCTAACTTCTACAGTTCAGGCCAGGTCTGCACCAACGGCACCCGGGTATTCGTTCCGGCGCGCCTGAAAGCGGCATTTGAAGAGAAAGTCCTCGCCCGCGTGGCGCGTATCCGCCCCGGCGATCTGTTTGCTGAAAGCACCAACTTCGGACCGCTGGTGAGCTTCCCGCACCGCGAGAACGTGCTGCGCTACATCGAGACGGGTAAACAAGAAGGCGCGCGCCTGCTCTGCGGCGGCGAAGTGCTGAAAGGAGAAGGCTTCGACCACGGCGCGTGGGTCGCCCCGACGGTGTTTACCGACTGCGATGACCAGATGACCATCGTCCGCGAAGAGATCTTCGGCCCGGTGATGTCGATTCTGAGTTACGACGATGAGGAAGAAGCGGTTCGCCGCGCCAATGCCACCGAATACGGCCTCGCCGCTGGCGTCGTCACGCCGGATTTAAACCGCGCCCATCGTCTGATTCATCGGCTGGAGGCCGGGATCTGCTGGATCAACACCTGGGGCGAATCCCCTGCGGAGATGCCGGTCGGCGGCTACAAGCACTCCGGGATTGGCCGCGAAAACGGCGTACAGACGCTGCACAGCTACACCCAGATAAAATCCATCCAGGTTGAGATGGGTCCGTTTCAATCCATATTTTAACCAGGAGGTCATTTTTGCAGTTTGACTACATTATTATTGGTGCCGGTTCCGCCGGCAACGTACTGGCTACACGACTGACGGAAGATCCTGACACCACCGTCCTGCTGCTGGAAGCGGGCGGCCCGGATTACCGTTTCGACTTCCGCACCCAGATGCCCGCCGCGCTGGCGTTTCCTCTACAGGGGCGTCGCTATAACTGGGCCTACGAGACCGAGCCTGAACCGCATATGAACCATCGCCGCATGGAGTGCGGACGCGGTAAGGGACTCGGCGGATCCTCGTTAATCAACGGCATGTGCTATATCCGCGGCAACGCTATGGATCTTGATAACTGGGCCTCGGCGCCGGGGCTTGAGCACTGGAGCTACCTGGACTGCCTGCCCTATTACCGCAAAGCAGAATCCCGCGATATCGGCGCCAACGATTACCACGGCGGCGACGGCCCGGTCAGCGTCACCACGCCAAAGCAGGGCAATAATCCGCTGTTCCACGCGATGATTGAAGCTGGCGTACAAGCTGGCTATCCGCGCACCGACGATCTTAACGGCTACCAGCAGGAGGGATTTGGCCCGATGGATCGTACCGTGACGCCGCAGGGACGCCGCGCCAGCACCGCGCGCGGCTATCTCGACCAGGCGCGCGCGCGTCCCAATCTGACTATTCGCACCCATGCGCTGACCGATCATATTATTTTTGCCGGCAAGCGCGCCGTCGGCGTCGAGTGGCTGGAGGGCGACAGCACCGCGCCGTCGAAAGCGACCGCCAATAAAGAAGTGCTGCTCTGCGCGGGGGCTATCGCTTCGCCGCAAATTCTGCAGCGATCCGGCGTCGGCAGCCCGGAACTGTTGCGCCAGTTCGATATTCCGCTGGTACACGCCCTGCCGGGCGTCGGGGAAAATTTGCAGGATCATCTGGAGATGTATCTGCAGTACGAATGCAAAGAGCCGGTGTCGCTTTACCCGGCGCTGCAGTGGTGGAACCAGCCGAAAATCGGCGCCGAATGGCTATTCGGCGGAACCGGCATCGGCGCCAGCAACCAGTTTGAAGCGGGCGGATTTATTCGCAGCCGGGAAGCCTTTACGTGGCCGAATATTCAGTATCACTTCCTGCCGGTCGCGATTAACTACAACGGCTCAAACGCGGTGAAAGAGCACGGCTTCCAGTGCCACGTTGGCTCTATGCGCTCCCCGAGTCGCGGCCACGTGCGGCTGAAATCGCGCGATCCGCACGAACATCCGGCGATTCTGTTTAACTATATGTCCAGCGAACAGGACTGGCAGGAGTTTCGCGATGCGATTCGGATTACCCGCGAAATCATGCATCAGCCGGCGCTGGATAACTATCGCGGCCGGGAGATCAGCCCGGGTGCGGAGTGCCAGAGCGATGCCGAGCTGGATGAGTTCGTGCGCAATCATGCGGAAACCGCCTTCCATCCGTGCGGCACCTGTAAAATGGGCTATGACGAGATGGCGGTGGTCGATGGCGAAGGTCGGGTTCACGGACTGGAAGGCCTGCGCGTGGTCGACGCCTCGATCATGCCGCAGATTATTACCGGCAACCTTAACGCGACCACAATTATGATTGGCGAAAAAATGGCTGATGCCATTCGTGGCCGTCAGCCGCTGCCGAAGAGCACGGCGGCGTATTACGTGGCGAACGGCGCGCCGGTTCGCCGGTAAGAGGCGGTTCCCGTCACCCCGCCCTCTCCCCAACGGGGCGAGGGCGAAAACCGCATCAGTAGCCCCCTCAGGCCCTGTGCCGGGAGGCAACGTTTGCGCCGAACGGCTCCCTCTCCCTCTCCATCCGGGAGAGGGAAAACTAGCGAAAATCTTCCAGCCGCTTTATCTGCCATCCATTAGCATCAAAATTCTCCGGCGCCAGCCAGGCCCGCAGCGCCGCATCGCGCGCGGGCCATTCGCTGTCAATAATCGACAGCATATCGCTATCGCGGGTTCGTCCTTTACGCACCATCCTCTGGCGAAGTCGTCCTTCCCAGGTGAATCCCAGTCGGTCGGCGGCGCGGCGGGAAGCAATATTCATTGAATCGCACTTCCACTCCAGTCGACGATAGCCATGGGCAAAACCATTTTGCAGCAGCAGCCAGACCGCCTCGGTGCCGAGCGGCGTATTTTTCATCGCCCGCGACCAGGTGACGTGGCCAATCTCCACCGTGCCCATCGCCCGCTCAATCGCCATATAGCTGACCAGCCCGACGGCTCGCTCGCAGCGCAGATCGACAACCGCGTAGGGCACCAGTCCGTCATCCATAACCTTGCCGGTGATCCAGTTCGCCGTTGACTCAACGCTCTGCGGACGCGTGCTCGCCAGCCACGTCCAGTCACTGTCGTCGCCGAGAGCATAGGCAGCAAACAGATCCGCCGCGTGCCGGTCGGTATCCAGCGGCTCCAGTCGGCAATAGCGGCCATTTAACGCCGTGCGGCGCAGAAACCCCGCCCCCCGCCACCCGGGCACGCGATCGTTGACCTGCTGACCAAATTCATTAATTTCCGGCACGCTTATCCCTCCCGTATTGTTATCAAATTGTTATAGCAAGAAAGCCGAACGGGCGGAAGATGCCCGGTACGATCGATCGTCATAACCCATTGGTCTTGCTTATGCTTTTTAAGCATAAACTTAGCCGATCTTTGACTTTACGCCCGTAATTAAGCGGCCTAACGTAGCGAAACATCAATAATCACAATAACTTTTTTCAGGGATCGCATATGACTAAAAAACTGCTGCCGCTGCTGGCGCTCGCCGCGTTATCCGCCGCCGTTCACGCCGCCACGCCGCCGGGGACCCTTGTGGTCGCCCAGGGCCTCGACGATATCGTCAGCCTCGACCCGGCGGAAGCCAACGAGCTCTCCAGCATCCAGACGGTACCGAGCCTTTATCAGCGTCTGGTGCAGCCGGACCGCGATAACCCTGAAAAAATCACCCCGATCCTGGCCGAAAGCTGGCAGGCCGATCCGGCGGCGAAAACGCTGACCATCAAGCTAAAGCCCGACGCCAAATTCGCCTCCGGTAACCCGCTACGCCCGGAAGATGTCATTTACTCATACACCCGCGCGGTCACCCTGAACAAATCGCCGGCGTTTATTCTTAACGTCCTCGGCTGGCAGCCGGATAACATCGCCAGCCAGTTGAAGAAGGTAGACGACCATACCCTCACGCTACGCTGGACTGCCGACGTCAGCCCGGCGGTGGCGCTGAATATTCTCTCCACGCCGATCGCCTCTATCGTCGATGAGAAACAGGTCGCCCCGAACGCCAAAGATAACGACTTCGGCAACGGCTGGCTGAAAATGCACTCGGCGGGCAGCGGCGCGTATAAAATGCGGGTCTATCAGCCGCATCAGGCCATCGTGCTGGAGGCCAACAGCAGCGCACCCGGCGGCGCGCCGAAGCTGAAAAGCATCATCATTAAAAACGTTCCGGACCCGGCCTCACGTCGTCTTCTCATCCAGCAGGGTGATGCTGACGTGGCGCGCGATCTCGGCGCCGACCAGATTGCGGCTCTGCAGGGTAAAGCGGGCGTCAAGGTTCTCAGCATCCCCTCCGCTGAGCAGAACTATCTGGTCTTTAATACCGGCAACAGCGCTAACCCGCTGCTGAAAAACCCGGCCTTCTGGGAAGCGGCGCGCTGGCTGGTGGATTACAACGGCATCACGAAAGATTTGCTGAAAGGGCAATATTTCGTCCATCAGAGCTTCCTGCCGGTCGGCCTGCCGGGCGCGCTGGAAAATAACCCGTTTACATTCAACCCGCAAAAAGCCAAAGACATCCTCGCTAAAGCGGGCATTAAAGAGGCGCATTTCACCCTCGACGTCGAAAACAAGCCGCCGTTTATCACTATTGCTCAGTCGATGCAGGCGAGCTTCGCCCAGGGCGGCGTGAAGGTGGATTTGCTGCCGGCCGCGGGTAGCCAGGTCTATGCTCGCGTGCGCGCCAAACAGCATCAGGCGGCGATTCGGCTGTGGATCCCTGACTATTTCGACGCCCACTCTAACGCCAGCGCCTTTGCCTACAACGACGGTAAATCCAGTACCGTCGCCGGGCTAAACGGCTGGCAGATCCCGGAGCTGAATAAAGCGACCCTGGCGGCAGTCGCCGAGCCGGACGCAGCGAAGCGCCAGGATCTGTATAAAAACATTCAGGAGGAACTGCAGCGCAATTCGCCTTACGTGTTTATCGATCAGGGTAAAACCCAGATTGTGGTTCGCGATAACGTGAAGGGTTATCAGCAGGGTCTCAATGCCGATATGGTGTGGTATGACCGGGTAACCAAATAACGCCTGGGGCAGGTACGATCAGGTAGCCCGGACAGGCGCAACGCGCCGCCTCCGGGAACGCAGGCCCCGATACCTTATGTTTTCCCGTTGGCGCTGCGCTGACCGGGCTACAACAACAGATCGCACCAGCTGATAACACTGTACTTTTTACCAACGGAATAACCATGTCTGCTGTTTTACCTCCCCGAGCAGAGCGGCGCGCAAAACGCCCCCTGCTCGCGCTGTTTCAGGGACTGCTGACGCTGGCCCTGACGCTGCTCGGCCTGCTGCTGGTGACCTTTGCGCTCTCTGCGCTGTCGCCGGTTGATCGGGTGCTGCAAATCGTCGGCGACCACGCCAGTCAGTCCACCTATGACCAGGTACGCCACCAGCTCGGCCTCGACCAGCCGTTGCCGCTGCAGTTCTGGCACTATCTGCTGAATCTCGCCCACGGCGATCTTGGAATCGCCAGCTCAACCGGCCAGCCGGTGCTGCACGACCTGCTCGCCGCTTTCCCGGCAACCCTTGAGCTGGCCACGTTGGCGTTGATTATCGGCGCGCTGTCGGGCGTTATCGCAGGCGTTCTCTGCGCCCGCTACGTCGGCTCGCCGTGGGATCTGGCGATGCGCACCTTTACGCTGCTCGGCAACTCGGTGCCGATCTTCTGGCTCGGCCTGCTGATGCTGGCGCTGTTTTACGCCAAACTGCAGTGGACGCCGGGGCCGGGGCGGCTGGACGATATTTATCAATACACCGTCGAACCGCGCACCGGCTTTGCGCTCATTGATACCTGGCTCTCGGGTGATAAAGAGGCGGTTAAAAACGCCGCCGGGCACCTGCTGCTGCCGGTGCTGCTGCTGGCCTATTACTCTCTGGCGAGCATCACCCGCCTGACCCGTTCCGCCTGCCTGAGCGAAATGAACAAAGAGTACATCCTGCTGGCGCGCGCCAAAGGGGCCGGTGAGATGACGATTCTGCTGCGTCACGTCCTGCCCAATATCCGCGGCACCCTGCTGACGGTGACCGCCCTCGCCTGGACCTCCATGCTGGAAGGGGCGGTGTTGACCGAAACCGTCTTCTCCTGGCCGGGAATTGGCCGCTATCTGACCACCGCGCTCTTTGCCGGCGATACCACGGCGATTATGGGCGGTACGCTGCTGATCGGCGCGAGCTTTGTGCTGATTAATAACCTCACCGACCTGCTGGTGCGGCTGACCGATCCGAGGATACGCTGATGCCTGGCTACCTTTTTTTACGCCGCCTGCGCCGTTCTCCCGCCGCCTTTTGCGGTCTGATCATCATTACGTTACTCCTGCTGACTGCGCTCTTTGCGCCCTGGCTGGCTCCGCTCGACCCGAACTGGCAGGACGCCGCCGCGCGGCTGCAGGGTCCGGGCGCGCGGCACTGGCTCGGCACCGACAGCTACGGTCGCGATCTTCTCTCAAGGCTGATTTTCGGCACCCGTCCGGCGCTGGGGCTGGTTACGCTGGTGACGGCGATTACGCTCCCCGCCGGTCTGCTGGTGGGGATCCTGTCCGGCTATTACGGCGGCTGGCTGGAGCGCGTGCTGATGCGTTTTACCGACGTGGTAATGTCGATGCCGCGGCTGATTCTGGCCTTCGCGTTTGTCGCGATGCTCGGCCCGGGCCTGGTGAACGGCGCCCTGGCGCTGGCGCTAACGACCTGGCCCGCTTACGCCCGTCAGGCGCGCAGCGAAATTCAGCGCCTGCGCCACAGCGACTATCTGGCGGCGGCGGAGATGATGGGCATTCGCGGCTGGCGTCTGCTGATTGGCCATATTCTGCCGCTCTGTCTGCCCTCGGCGATCGTCCGGCTGGCGCTGGATCTAGCCGGGATTATTCTCGCCGCTGCCGGTCTCGGCTTCCTTGGTCTCGGCGCCCGCCCGCCAATGGCGGAATGGGGCGCGATGATCGCTGACGGCATGCAGGTCATTTTTGACCAGTGGTGGATCGCCGCCGCCCCTGGCGCCGTCATCCTGATCGCCAGCCTGGCGTTTAACCTGCTGGGCGATGGCCTGCGCGACGTTCTGGAGCCGCAACATGACTGATACTCGTCTGATCGTTCAGGGACTGACCATCGACTATCCCACCGCCAGAGTGGTGGACCATTTAAGCTTCACGCTCGGCAACGAGCGGCTGGCGCTGGTCGGCGAATCCGGTTCCGGTAAATCCATGACCGCACGCGCCCTGATGGGGCTGGTCCGCCGGCCCGGCGTCGTCAGCGCCGATGCGCTCAACGTGCTGGGGCGCGACGCATTAACCCTTCGCGAGCGCGGCTGGCGCGCGCTACGCGGCAACAATATTGCGATGGTGCTGCAGGATCCGCGCTACGCGCTCAATCCGGTAAAAAGCATTCAGGCGCAGCTGGAAGAGGCATTAACTCTGCATCAGCGCCTTAGCCGCCGCGCGCGGCTGGAGGCGGTCAAAGCCGCCGTTGCCGCCGTCGGTCTGGATTTACCGGTACTCAACCGCTATCCTGGCGAACTCTCCGGCGGGATGGGCCAGCGGGTGATGATTGCCCTTGCGCTGCTCAATAATCCGCAGGTGCTGATCGCCGATGAGCCCACTTCAGCCCTCGATGCCCGACTGCGCAATCAGATCCTTGAACTGCTGGTAGAGCAGTGCGAACAGCGGCGGATGGCGATGCTGTTGATTAGCCACGACCTGCCGCTGGTGGCCGAGCACTGCCAGCGGGTGCTGGTCCTGTATCAAGGGAAAAAGGTCGATGAGATGGCGGCGCGAGATCTGCCGACGGCGACGCATCCCTACACCCGTACGCTCTGGACCTGTCGCCCGGCCGCGCAAACTTACGGTCAGATGCTGCCGACCCTCGACCGAACCCTGAACTTGACGGAGGCGGCGCATGGCAATCGTTAATCTCAACAATCTACAGGTGAATTTTGCTGAAAAAACCGCGGTGTCCGCCGCCAGCTTTGCCGTTGATGCAGGGGAAACGTTCAGCCTGATCGGCGCATCCGGCTGCGGAAAATCAACGATTCTCCGGGTATTAGCCGGGCTGCAGCGGGACTGGCGCGGCCGCGTTGAACTGTTCGATAAGGCCATTACGCCGGGCGCGCGTTTTCAGGGCGAACTGCGGCGCAACGTACAGATGGTGTTTCAGGACCCGTACGCCTCGCTGCATCCCAATCATACGCTATGGCGTACGCTGGCGGAGCCGCTGAAAATTCACGCTATCGGCGAGATCGAGCAGCGGGTGTCCACCGCCCTGGAAGAGGTGGGGCTGCCTGCCGACGCCGCGCGCCGCTATCCGCACCAGCTTTCCGGCGGCCAGCGCCAGCGGGTGGCGATTGCTCGCGCGCTGCTGCTGCGGCCAAAGATTCTGCTGCTGGATGAGCCAACGTCGGCGCTGGATATGTCGGTGCAGGCGGAAATACTGAATCTGCTCAATCGGCTAAAGCAGGAGCACGGAATGACCTATCTGCTGGTCAGCCACGATGCCGATGTGATTGCCCATATGTCGGACCGGGCAGCGTTTATGGCGGAAGGCGTGATTCAGCGCTTCTTTGACCGCGAAGCGCTGGCGAACGGCGAACATCGGTTAGACTGAAAACCCGCCCCCGCTTGCGGGGCTACGGGTTCGCCGCCATCTGCGAGAAGGTCGCCCGGGTAAGGCGTTTACGCCGCAACCCGGGAAATCATCCCCTTACTGAGCCAGGTTCGCGAAGCGGGCGAATACCGCATCAAAAATCGCCAGGCCTTTTGCCACCTGCCCGGCGCTGATGGTGCACGGCGGCACCACATGAATGCGGTTCTCCACCACAAACGCCAGCAGGCCGGCTTCGGTTAACGCGCCTTTAATGGCCGCCATATCGGCAGCGCCCAGCGGCGTTTTATGTTCGCGGCTGCTGACCAGCTCCAGCGCCTGGAACAGACCGCGGCCGCGCACGTTGCCGATAATCGCGTGCTTCTCCGCCAGCGCCTCCAGCCCCGGACGCAGCACCTCGTTGCCGATGGTCGCCGCGTTCTCCACCACCTTCTCTTCCTTCATCGCGTCAATGGTGGCGACAATCGCCGCCATCGCCAGCGGATGGCCGGAATAGGTCAGCCCCCCGGCAAAGAAATGGTCATCAAAGTAGCGGGCGATTGGCTCGCTAATCAGCACGCCGCCGGCCGGGACGTAGCCCGCATTGACCCCTTTGGCGAAAGTCACCAGATCCGGCACCACGCCATCCTGCTCGAAGGCAAACCAACTCCCGGTACGACCAAAACCGGCCATCACTTCATCAAGGATCAGCACAATACCGAACTCATCGGCCAGCGCCCGCACCCCCTGCATATAGCCCTCGGGCGGGACAAGAATCCCGGCGGTGCCCGGAATCGACTCCAGCAGAATCGCGGCTATCGCGTTCGGGCCTTCGCATTCAATCATCCGCCGCAGATGGGCCAGCGCGCGCTGGCACTCCTCCTCTTCCGTCGCGGCGTTAAATTCGCTGCGATAGAGGTAGGGATTGAAAAAGTGTACGTGCCCGCGGGAATACTCGTTCGGCACCCGGCGCCAGTCGCCGGTGGCGGCAATGGCGCTGCCGGTGTTGCCGTGATAGGAGCGATAGGCAGAGAGCACTTTATCGCGCCCGGTGTAGAGCCGCGCCATGCGGATGGCGTTCTCGTTGGCGTCGGCGCCGGCGTTGGTGAAGAACACTTTGCTAAAGCCTTCCGGCGCCAGATCGACGATGCGCTTCGCCGCTTCGCCGCGGGCGAGGTTGGCAGTGGCGGGCGCGATGGTCACCAGCTCTTCCAGTTGGGCTTTCATCGCCGCCAGCACGCGCGGATGCTGATAGCCAATGTTGACGTTGACCAGCTGGCTGCTGAAATCCAGGTAAGTATTGCCTTCGTAATCCCACAGCTCGCAGCCTTTAGCCCCGGCGATCACCAGCGGATGTAAATTGCCCTGCATCGACCATGAATGAAACACATAAGCGCGATCCAGCTGCCGAACTTCATCATTGCTTATCGCTACCTCGTTCTGTAGTGCCAGCTTCATACCCTGCCCTCTCTCATGTCGTTGTTGTTGGCCTCATCATTGGTCGTTCAGGGCAGAAACGGATAGAGCCAGTCAGGCGAAAATGATGTGACACCGTGTCACATCGCCGCGCGCCGACTGGCTCTGTGCCCGCGCGCGCGGGGTTTTTATAGTGGGAGCGACAACCTGCACAGGAGAATGAAATGGCAACGAGCAAAGTGGTGTTTATTACCGGGGCGACCTCGGGTTTTGGGGAAGCAGCGGCGCAGGTCTTCGCCGATGCGGGCTGGTCGCTGGTGCTGAGCGGACGCCGTTTTGAGCGGCTGAAGGCGCTACAGGATAAGCTCGCCTCGCAGGTGCCGGTGCACATTATCGAACTCGACGTCCGCGATAGCGATGCGGTCGCCGGGGCCGTGGCGGCGCTGCCCGCTGAATTCGCCGATATCACGACGCTGATTAACAACGCCGGGCTGGCGCTGTCGCCGCAGCCCGCGCAGAAAGTGGATCTGGACGACTGGAAAACGATGATCGACACCAATGTCACCGGGCTGGTCAACGTGACCCATGCCCTGCTACCGACGCTGATTCGTCACGGCGCGGGGGCGAGCATCATCAATATTGGCTCTATCGCCGGGCAGTGGCCCTATCCCGGCAGCCACGTCTACGGCGCCAGTAAGGCTTTCGTGAAGCAGTTCAGCTATAACCTGCGCTGCGATCTGCTCGGGACCGGGGTGCGCGTGACCGATCTCGCGCCGGGTATTGCCGAAACGGAATTTACCCTGGTGCGCACCAAAGGCGACCAGGCGGCGTCGGACAATCTGTATCGAGGCACCACGCCGCTGAGCGCGCGGGATATTGCCGAACAGATGTTTTATATCGCCACCCTGCCGGACCATATGAACATTAACCGGGTCGAGGTAATGCCGGTACGTCAAGCCTGGCAGCCGTTCGCGATCGATCGGGATTGAGGTTTGGTAGGGAGGAGAGGCGCGTCAAGCGCCGCGCCCGGGAGAGTTTCATGCAGCTACGGATATGTCTCTGAAACAACGTGATATGCAGCGATGCCCTGGCCCCCGCTGA
>NZ_KV793486.1:0-633 GCF_001808475.1 Klebsiella sp. HMSC09D12
GATAACAGCTTGACTCTTAGAAGGGCGTCCAAGGTAGCCACTATACAAGCAGGCAGTTCCGGCAGTTACTGTGGCGTTGCCGGATCAGGCAGAGTATGAGCCGACGTGGAAACTGTTGGGACAACAGCCCGATGGAACGCTTCTTCCGGAGTCTGAAAAACGAGTGGGTGCCAGTGACAGGTTATATAAACTTTAGCGAAGCTGCTCATGCGATCACAGACTATATCGTCGGATATTACAGCTCGCTAAGGCCGCATGACTATAACGGTGGATTACCCCCAAACGAATCGGAAAACCGATACTGGAAAAACTCTAAAGCGGTGGCCAGTTTTAGTTGACCACTACAGTTCATAATGTTCGCGTCGGCCACCAGCTGACCATCAGTCAATACCAGCATCCTGATCTGCATTAAAAAGAGTCATCTCCTCATCTATAAACACCGGATACTCGAACTTCTCTACCGCCTGAATTACTTCCGGATGGTTACGCCAGCATTCTTCAACAAAACCGAGAGATAACTGTTCAGCTTGCCGCCGCAGCTGTCGTGCAGTCTCGTAGTTGTCCCAGCCACTCTCATTGTAAGTATCCCGGCAAAACGAACCATTCACTTTTAGAGATCTTCCGACATACTGA
>NZ_KV793487.1:0-36356 GCF_001808475.1 Klebsiella sp. HMSC09D12
CAAAAGCCACCTTCTCAGAAGGTGGTCTTTTACTATCTCAACGACATGAAATATTGCTAAATAAATGTGATCAATTTGGCAAAACGGACTCTTTTTGTTTACCCTTAACCTGTTTGCAATTATCAGGTTTGGTTATTTTATTTCCCGTCCGGGTATCCATAAGGAAAGTTGAATGGAAGATTTGAACGTTGTCGATAGCATAAATAACGCCGGTTCATGGCTGGTGCGCAATCAGGCATTACTGCTGAGCTATGCCGTCAACATTGTCGCGGCCATCGCGATTATTATTGTTGGTCTGATCGTGGCGCGGATTGTTTCCAACACCGTCAATCGCCTGATGCGGGCTCGACATATTGACGCCACCGTTGCCGATTTTCTTTCTGCGCTGGTACGCTACGCCGTCATTGCTTTCACGCTGATCGCCGCCCTCGGCCGCGTGGGTGTGCAAACCGCTTCGGTTATCGCGGTACTTGGCGCCGCGGGCTTAGCCGTCGGTCTGGCGCTGCAGGGGTCGCTGTCTAACCTTGCTGCTGGAGTCCTGCTGGTCGTTTTCCGCCCATTCCGCGCTGGTGAATACGTTGACCTTGGCGGTATCGCGGGTACCGTGCTGAACGTGCAGATTTTCTCCACGACCCTGCGCAGCGCAGATGGCAAAATTGTGGTGGTACCGAACGGTAAAATCATTGCCGGGAATATCATCAACTTCTCTCGCGAGCCGGTACGTCGCAACGAGTTTATTATCGGCGTGGCCTACGATGCGGATATCGACCAGGTGAAGCAGCTGCTCACCAACATCATCGAATCGGATGAACGTATTCTCAAAGATCGTGAAATGACCGTTCGCCTGAATGAACTGGGCGCTTCATCTGTGAACTACGTGGTGCGCGTATGGAGTAAGAGCAGCGATCTGCAAAGCGTGTACTGGGACGTCCTGGAGCGTATTAAGCGCGATTTTGACGCCAACGGCATCAGCTTCCCGTATCCGCAGATGGACGTTCATGTCATTCGTCCGCAGGAAAAAGCAGAATAATTTCCCTTTTAATACAGGCCGGTATATCCGGCCTTTTTTGTACCCAGTATTAGTCGTCCTTATTAGCGATTAAAATTTTCAATTTCCTCTAATGATTTCCGCACGCTATATTCCCCGGCATTGACTCTTTCAGTGGAAATTCCTCTCGATGTTATCGTATTACTTTCAGGGCCTTGCCCTGGGAGCGGCTATGATTTTGCCGCTCGGTCCGCAAAACGCTTTTGTGATGAATCAAGGTATTCGTCGTCAGTACCATCTGATGATTGCTTTGCTATGCGCCATCAGCGATCTGCTGCTTATCTGCGCCGGAATTTTTGGCGGCAGCGCGCTGCTGATGCAGTCCCCGTGGCTGCTGGCGCTGGTGACCTGGGGCGGCGTCGCTTTTTTATTGTGGTACGGTTTTGGCGCGCTGAAAACGGCCTTTAGTAGCAATCTGGAGCTGGCCAGCGCGGAGGTGATGAAGCAGGGGCGCTGGAAAATCATCGTCACCATGCTGGCGGTGACCTGGCTGAATCCTCACGTTTATCTGGATACGTTTGTGGTGCTCGGAAGCCTCGGCGGACAGCTGGAGATGGAGCCAAAGTGCTGGTTTGCCCTGGGCACCATCAGCGCCTCATTCTTATGGTTCTTTGGTCTGGCCCTGCTGGCCGCCTGGCTGGCCCCGCGCCTGCGCACGGCAAAAGCGCAGCGAATTATCAACGTGCTGGTCGGTCTGGTCATGTGGATCATCGCGCTGGAGCTGGCGAAAGACGGCTTCGCTCATGTGCAGGCGCTGCTTAACTAAGCCTTGTCCGATGGACTTTCTCCGCGTACGCGCTAAGCTTGCAGGCATGCGTCTGCGTATAGACGACCAATGTAAGATGGAGAAACGACAGTGAAGTTAAAAGTCATGGCCCTGGCGGCGGCACTCGGATTTAGCGCAATGGCAGTTCAGGCCAATGAATTGCCAAACGGCCCACATATTGTTACTTCAGGTACCGCCAGCGTCGCTGCGGTTCCTGATATCGCCACGCTGGCGATTGAAGTTAACGTCTCCGCGAAAGATGCGGCATCCGCTAAAAAACAGGCAGATGAACGCGTGGCCCAGTATCTCTCCTTCCTGGAGAAGAGCGGCATTGCGAAGAAAGACATTAACTCTGCCAACCTGCGTACCCAGCCTGATTATGATTATCAGAACGGCAAAAGCATTCTTAAGGGCTATCGCGCGGTGCGTAGCGTTGAAGTCACGCTGCGTCAGCTGGATAAGCTCAACGGGTTGTTAGATGGGGCATTAAAAGCCGGTCTGAACGAGATCCGTTCGGTCTCACTGGGCGTGGCGCAGCCGGACGCTTACAAAGATAAGGCGCGAAAAGCGGCGATTGACGATGCGATTCATCAGGCTCAGGAGCTGGCTAGCGGATTCCACGGCAAACTGGGGCCGGTTTATAGCGTTCGCTATCATGTCTCCAACTACCAGCCGAGCCCGATGGTGCGGATGATGAAAGCCGATGCGGCGCCGGTATCTGCTCAGGAAAGCTACGAGCAGGCGACCATTCAGTTTGATGACCAGGTGGACGTGGTGTTTGAGCTGCAGCCGACCCAGCCTGCGTCGCCAGCGAAACCGGCTGAAGAGCCAAAAGCAGCGCAGTAATCCTCCCGCCCGGCCTTCGCGCCGGGCTTTTTCTGTGACTATCTGTAAAAATGAGAGCGCAGCACAAGTCTTTTCCCTGAATGAGGTAAGGATAGATCCCTGTTTTCCTGTGAGGTGAGCATGGATATCTTTATTTCTAAAAAGATGCGCAATTTCATTCTGTTGGCGCAGACCAATAACATCGCCAGAGCGGCGGAAAAAATCCATATGACCGCATCGCCCTTTGGCAAAAGCATTGCTGCGCTTGAGGATCAGATCGGCTATACGTTATTTACCCGCAAAGATAACAGCATCAGTCTCAATAAAGCGGGGCAGGAGCTCTATCAGAAGCTGTTTCCTATTTACCAGCGCTTATCGGCCATCGATAACGAAATACACTATTCCGCGCGCCGCTCGCGCAACGTTGTTATCGGCATCGACAACACCTATCCGACGATAATTTTCGACCAGCTCATCAGCCTGGGCGATAAATACGATGGCGTGACCACCCAGGCCGTGGAGTTCAGCGAGAATGGCGTGATTGATAATCTTTTCGACCGTCAGCTGGATTTTATTATTTCGCCGCAGCATGTTTCGCCCCGCGTGCAGGAGCTGGAAAATCTGACCATCAGCGAACTGGCGCCGCTGCGTCTGGGGTTTCTTGTTTCCCGCCGTTATGAAGATAAGCCGCCGCAGGATCTGTTACGTGAACTGCCCTGGCTGCAGATGCGTTTCCAGAATCGGGCCAATTTTGAGGCGATGCTGGACGCCTATATGCGCCCCTGCGGAATCAACCCGACGGTTATCTATCGCCCCTATAGCTTTATGGCGAAAATTAGCGCCGTAGAGCGGGGGCAGTTTTTAACGGTTATTCCTTACTTCGCCTGGCGTCTGGTAAATCCGGCGAAGCTGAAGTACTTCGACGCGCCCGGTAGCGCCATGTATATGCAGGAGTATCTCTATTCGCTGAAAAACCATCGCTATACCGCCACGATGCTTCAGCACATAACTGAAGATCGCGACGGTACGGAGGGCTAACCGAGCATTGAACCGTGCTCAAGCAGATTACGATGCAGGTCGAAGGCGTGGGTGAGGTCGTGGTGAATATGCCCGCCGGGAGCGCTCTGCAGATAGCGATGTAAATAGTCCCGGTAGAGCGGATGCGCGCAGTTATCAATGATAGCGCGGGCGCGCTGCAGCGGCGACAGCCCGCGCAGATCGGCGATACCCTGCTCGGTAACGATCACCTTCACGCTGTGCTCGCTGTGATCGACATGGCTGCACATCGGCACGATAGTGGAGATCTTCCCGTCTTTGGCGATGGACGGCGCCATAAAGATAGAGAGCCAGGCGTTGCGTTCAAAATCGCCGCTACCGCCGATGCCGTTCATCAGATTCACCCCGGCTACGTGCGTGGAATTGGCGTGTCCGTAGATATCAAACTCCAGCCCCACGTTGAGGGCAATAACTCCCAGACGGCGGATAATTTCCGGATGATTGGAGATCTCCTGCGGGCGCAGGACAATGCGGCTGGCGAAGAAATCCATATTGGCGTAAATCTTGCGCAACGAATCGGCGGATATTGTCAGGCTGGAGGCGCTGACGCCGGTGACTTTCCCTGTTTCCAGTAGATGGACTACCGACTCCTGTAAGACCTCGGAGTACATCATAAAAGAGGGAATATCCGGATTCTCACCCAGCCGCGCCATGACCGCGTTATTGATATTACCCACGCCGCTTTGCAGCGGCAAAAATTCAGGCGGGATGCGCCCGCGAGCCATCTCTTCCAGCAGAAAGGTGACCACGTTATCGGCAATTTTCTGACAAACCGGATTATTTTTATCGAGCAGGTTTCCGGCGTCGGGCAGTTCGGTCTCCACGACCGCGACAATTTTTTTCGGATCGATTTGCACGTACCGGCTACCCACGCGATCCATCGCATGAAAGATGGCGATGCTGTTGCGCCGCGGCGGGGCGCCGGGGAGCACGATATCGGCCAGCTCGGCAACCCGAGGGCTGTGATAATGATTGAGTTCGATGATCACTTTCTTCGCCCGTAGCAGCCAGGTGGGCGCGTTGCCGATACCGCTGGTGAGCCAGACCCGCCCGTCCGGCGCGATAGCCGAGGCTTCGATCACCGCGACATCAATCTCACCAAAGAAGCCGTAGTTAACCATTTGCGCCACTTCGCTCAGGTGCAGATCGACAAACTTCACCTTCCCCTGATTGATTTTTTGCCGCAGGCCCGACGCGGTCTGATACGGCGCGCGCCACGAGACGGCATCGGCTGCCGATAATGCATCATCGGCGGCGGCGCTAATTGACGCGCCGGTCAGCAGGCGGATCTGGAAAGGCTTCTGCGCCCGATGTAACTCACCGGCGCGGCGAGCGATAGCCGCGGGCAGCGCTTTGGGCGAACCGGCGGGAGTGAAGCCGCTGAACGCCACCATCTGGTCGTGCTGGATAATCTCCGCCGCTTCATCGGCGCTCATCCGTTTCATTTTGCACTCCTTAACCGGGATGATTAATGGCCGACGAATTCAGGTTTACGCTTTTCCATAAACGCGCTCATGCCTTCCCGATAATCCTCACTGTCGTAGACGGCGCGGCGCATTCCCTGAATACGTTCGAACTCATCGGAATTCATGGTGTGCGCCTCGCCAAGCACGCGCAGTTCTTCCTTAATGACCGCTATCGCCAGCGGCGCTTTCTCGGCAATGTGGTGCGCCATCTGTAAGGTAAAATCTTCCAGTTCGCCAGCGTCCACCACGTGATTGAGAATACCGACCGCCAGCGCGCGCTGGGCGGTAATCGGCAGGGCGGTGAAAATCAGCTCTTTCACGATATGAAAGCCAGCGTCACGGGTCAGATTGTGAATGCCGACCAGGTTGTAGGGCACGCCGAGATTCACCGGCGTCATGGAGAACGTTGACGTACTGGCGGCGATGATCAGATCGGAGCTCATGATCATCTCAAACGCGCCGCCCCAGACGCTCCCTTCGACCATGGAGATCACCGGTTTCGGATATTTTTGGATCATGCGGGTAATCTGGCGCAGCGGATCGTCATACGAAAGCGGATCGCGGCGTCCGCCGGGTAATTCGTGGATGTCATGGCCGGCGGAAAAAACTTTTGATCCGCCAGGCGCGCGTAAAATGACGCAGCGAATTTCCGGCCTGTTGAGGTCGCTCAACGCCTGCATCAGGTCGTCGATAAACACCTTGCTTAAGGCGTTAAGCTTGCGGCTATAGTTGAACTCAATCACCGCAACCTTCTGGATAATTTCGACGTTAACATATTGATAAGACATAACTATCCCTTTATGCAAAGTAATGATTCTGGAGGAATTCGCTAATCTGCCGCAGGCCGGTGCGCGGCGAGAGGCCATTGTTTTTCACCGCCTGTAGCGTTTGCTGGAAGTAGCGATCAAAGTCCGCTCGGGCAAACAGCAGATGCAGCGCCTCGGTTTCGGTCTGCTTTTGCAGCCACTCCAGCGCCTGACGCTGGCGCAGCTTTTCAAGATCGCCGCTGTCGGTGAGGGTGGTTTTGAAGTCAAGGATAGCGAGCCAGACGGCTTCGATACCGCGCTGCTCCAGCGCGCTACAGCTCAAAACGCGCGGCTGCCACGCGGCGTGCTTGCGGCGCAGAATATGCAGGGCGGATTCATACATATGGCGGGTGATAGCCACGCTGGCGCGGTTCTCGCCATCATCTTTATTGATAACCACGATATCCGCCATCTCCATGATCCCTTTTTTAATGCCCTGCAGATCGTCACCGCCGCCGGCGATCTGCAGCGAGATGAAGCAGTCCACCAGGCGGGAGACCTCCGTTTCCGACTGGCCGACGCCGACGGTTTCGACAATGACCACGTCATAGCCCGCTGCTTCGCACAGCAGTATCAGCTCCCGCGTGCGCAGGCTGGTGCCGCCCAGATGGCCGCTCGAGGGCACCGGGCGGATAAATGCCGAGTCCGAGCGCGCCAGTTCGATCATGCGCGTCTTGTCGCCAAGAATGCTGCCGCCGCCGATTGGGCTGCTTGGATCGACCGCTATCACCGCGACCCGCAGGCCATGGCGAATCAGCAGCATGCCGAAGGCTTCCAGAAAGGTACTCTTTCCGGCTCCCGGCGTGCCGGTGACGCCGAGGCGCAGGGCGTTGCCGGTGAAGGGCATAATCGCATCGACCAGCTGGGCGCTCAGCGCCTGGTGGCGGGGATGCTGACTCTCCACCAGCGTCATGGCCTGGGCGAGCGTGGCCCGCTCGCCCAAACGTAATCGCCGAATGGCGTCGCTCAGGGGGGATGAGTTAATCATGATGCTGGCTAATCCTCATCAGGACGTCGCGTACGCTCTCCAGCATCGGCGTGCCGGGGCCATAAATAGCGGCCACGCCGCGCGCCTGCAGAAACGCGTAATCCTGCGGCGGAATGACGCCGCCGGCGATGACGCAGATATCTTCCCGTCCCCATTTTTTCAACGCATCGACCAGCTCGGGGATCAGCGTTTTGTGGCCTGCCGCCAGCGATGAGGCGCCAACCACGTGTACGTCGTTCTCCACGGCGAGGCGGGCGATCTCCTCCGGGGTAGAAAACATCGGGCTCAGGTCAACATCGAAGCCAAGATCGGAATAGGCGCTGGCGATCACTTTGGCGCCGCGATCGTGACCGTCCTGACCCATTTTGGCGATCAAAATGCGCGGGCGACGGCCGCGAGCCGCGAGGAATTTTTCGGTTTGCGCAACAATGGCGTCAAACTCGCAGGCGGCTTTATCTGAGTGATGGTAGCTTTGCGCAATCACGCCGGTGACGCACTGGCTGGGCACCAGATAGCGGTCAAAAGCCACCTCCAGTGCGTCGGAGATTTCGCCCAGCGTAGCGCGCACGCGGGCGGCGTTGATGGCGGCGGCCAGCAGATTTTCATCATGCTGCGCGGCGTGGGTGAGGGCGTTCAGCGCGGCTTTTACCGTCACATCGTCCCGACTGGCCCGTATTTTTTTCAGCGAGGCGATCTGCTCGTTGCGTACCTTGACGTTGTCGATCTCCAGCACTGCCGTTTCATCTTCTTTTTCCAGCTTGTACTTATTGACGCCGACGATGACGCGCTTGCCCTGGTCGATCAGCGATTGCTCGCGGGCGGAGGCCTCTTCGATCATCCGTTTCGGCAGTCCGGCTTCGATCGCCTTCGCCATCCCTCCCGCTTCGTCGATCTGCTGCATAATGGCTCGCGCCTGCTTAACGATTTGATCGGTCAGCGACTCGACGTAATACGATCCCCCCAGCGGATCCACGGTGCGGCAGATCTCCGACTCCTCCTGAATGATGATCTGCGTATTACGCGCGATACGTGCGGAAAAGTCGGTGGGCAGGCCGAGCGCCTCATCAAAGGCGTTAGTATGCAGCGACTGGGTGCCGCCGAGCGTGGCGCCGAGCGCTTCGATGGTGGTGCGGATCACGTTGTTATACGGATCCTGCTCGGTGAGGCTCCAGCCGGAAGTCTGGCAGTGGGTGCGCAGGGCTAACGATTTTGGATTGGTGGCGCCGAAGCCGCTGACCGCTTCGCTCCACAGATAGCGTGCGGCGCGCAGCATCGCGACGTTCATAAACAGATCCATGCCGATGCCGAAGAAGAACGACAGGCGCGGGGCGAAGTCATCGATTTTCAGGCCGGCGGAGAGCGCGGCCTTAATGTATTCGATGCCGTCGGCCAGGGTAAAGGCCACCTGCTGCACGCAGTTGGCTCCGGCTTCGCCCATGTGATAGCCGCTGATGCTGATGGTATTAAAGCGCGGCATATTGCCCGAACACCAGGCGATAATGTCGGCAATAATGCGCATTGAGGGCTTCGGCGGGTAAATATAGGTATTCCGGCACAGATACTCTTTCAGAATATCGTTCTGGATCGTGCCGGTGAGCCGTTCCGGCGCAACGCCTTGCTCTTCCGCCGCGACGATATAAAACGCCATTACCGGCAGCACCGCGCCGTTCATGGTCATCGACACGGACATTTCATCCAGCGGGATGCGATCGAACAGAATCTTCATATCTTCGACGGTATCGATCGCTACCCCCGCTTTCCCCACGTCGCCCGCCACGCGAGGATTGTCGGAGTCATAGCCCCGATGGGTCGCGAGATCGAAGGCGACGGAAAGCCCTTTCTGCCCGGCAGCGAGGTTGCGGCGATAGAAGGCGTTGGACTCTTTCGCGGTTGAGAAACCAGCGTACTGGCGGATGGTCCACGGCTGGGCGGTATACATGGTGGCGCGGGGGCCGCGGACGTAAGGCGGCAGGCCGGGCAGGGTGCCGGTCACTTCCAGATTATCAATATCGGCTTCGGTATACAGCGGTTTAACGGCAATCCCTTCTGCCGTCTGTTTTACCAGAGCATCGACGGTTTTTCCCCGCCGGCTAAGCTCCTTGTTGGCGAGCGTTTGCCACTCTCGTAACTCTGACATTTTGTGCTCCGTATGCGCAATAAAATAGGGTGTTGCAAATACGGTGAGCTTTTTAAGACGCTCTGTCGCCAGCAAAAAATAGCCATCAGCGCGTCGTTTTTTGCCGCATGAAATGTTCTATTTTGTGATGAATTTCAAAGATATGAATAGAAGAAGGTGGGTCATGCAGGCCGGACGGCGCCGACCTGCCCGGGAGGCTTAATCTTGTCTCAACACTTTATGGCCATAATCGATCAGCGCATCGGTCACCCGGCGCATCATACGGCTTTCCGGCGCAAAACGGTGCCAGTAGAGCATCCGGCGCTGGAACAGGCCCGGCGTGAGATTAATAAGTTCGCCGCTGTTCAGCTCTCGCTCAATTTGCAGATGCGGAATCATACAGCAGGTTGTCCCCTGGCGGGCCAGCTGCACAAAGGCTTCCGAAGAGTTCACGATATGGCAGGGAACGCTGCCCGGCGGCAAATCGAAGTTCTGCTGTAAAAAGGCCTGGTGCATATCATCGAGATGATCGAATGCCACCACCGGCGCTTTGAGCAGCGCCGAGCGGGTCACCCCATTGGGGAAATAGCGCTGGGCAAACTCTTTTGAGGCGACGAACAGATAGTCGAGGGCGCCGAGCTGATCGACCAGGCAGCTTGGCAGCGCCTGCGGCTGGATACTGACCGCGCCGACGACTTCACCGCGGCGCAGGCGTTCCTGGGTTCGGGTCTCGTCCTCCACCTGTAGGTTCAGGCGAATAGGGGAGTCGGAAAGCACGCTGGAGAGCGCGGGCAATAGCCAGGTGGCGAGACTGTCGGCGTTGACCGCCAGCGACAGCAGCAGCGGCGTTGAGCCGGTTTGTTCATCGCCCAGCCACTCCTCTTCCAGCAGTTCAACCTGGCGCAGCAGGGCCAGCAGCTTTTGCCCCTGTTCGGTGGGACGCGGCGGTACGGTGCGTACCAGCAGCGGTTGTCCAAACATGTTTTCCAGCTGTTTGATGCGCTGAGAGACGGCGGACTGCGTAATACAAAGCTTCTGCGCGGCGCGCTCAAACCCTCGTTCCCTGATTACCGCGTCCAGCGCCTGTAGTGTTCTGTAGTCCGGTCGTTTCATTGCTCTGGCGTGCCCCCTAATACTTTTCGTTAACTCGCACTATGACATAAATTTGTTTTTGATGAAGATGAAAAAATGGCGACTGCGTTGTGTGATCGCCGTCGCAGGGACAATGACCCCCCTGATGTTCTATAATGCGCCACAGGAATTCACATCTCGGACCATAATCATGACGCAAGATGAACTGAAAAAAGCAGTAGGCTGGGCGGCATTGCAGTATGTACAACCGGGCACCATCGTTGGGGTCGGCACGGGCTCCACGGCGGCGCATTTTATTGATGCGCTGGGCACCATGAAAGGTCAGATTGAAGGCGCGGTTTCCAGCTCTGATGCCTCTACTGAAAAACTGAAAAGCCTCGGTATTACGGTTTTTGATCTTAACAGCGTTGACCGTCTTGGCATCTATGTCGACGGCGCTGATGAAATCAACGGCCATATGCAAATGATTAAAGGCGGCGGCGCGGCGCTGACGCGCGAGAAGATTATCGCTTCGGTCGCTGACAAATTTATCTGTATCGCTGATGCTTCCAAGCAGGTGGACATCCTGGGTAAATTCCCGCTGCCGGTGGAAGTGATCCCGATGGCGCGCAGCGCCGTGGCGCGTCAGCTGGTTAAGCTGGGCGGCCGTCCGGAGTACCGCCAGGGCGTCGTGACCGATAACGGCAACGTGATCCTCGATGTGTATGGTCTGGAAATCCTGGACGCTATTGCGCTGGAAAATACCATTAACGGTATCCCGGGCGTCGTGACCGTCGGCCTGTTCGCCAATCGTGGCGCAGACGTCGCGCTGATTGGCACCGCTGATGGTGTAAAAACTATCACTAAATAGACCAATCCGAGGGAGCGAATGGCTCCCTCGCAAATATTTTTTCTCCAGGCCTATTTTGGTGACTTCTGTCACATTTATGCGCCTTGTCTTAGTAACAACCTACCTTTCTTTTACTTTCTGGTGTTTTGTCCTGCAATTTCCCTCTGATTGATATTTCTTCAGGTTGTCGACGCAAACGTTCATATTGCCGCAATAGTTTTTTTTGATATGTTGCTGAGAAGAACTTTCGTTCCGCACGACATCAGTTAAGACAAAAACAGGACGGGGAAATGGCTAAGGTATCACTGGAAAAAGACAAAATTAAATTTCTGCTGGTTGAAGGTGTGCATCAAAAAGCGGTGGACAGCCTCCGCGCAGCAGGCTACACCAATATCGAATTTCACAAAGGCGCGCTGGACAGCGAAGAGCTGAAAGCGTCCATTCGTGATGCCCATTTCATCGGCCTGCGTTCCCGTACTCATCTGACTGAAGAGATCTTCGCGGCGGCGGAAAAACTGGTTGCGGTTGGCTGCTTCTGTATCGGTACTAATCAGGTTGACTTAAATGCGGCGGCAAAACGCGGTATTCCGGTATTTAACGCCCCGTTCTCTAATACCCGTTCCGTTGCGGAGCTGGTGATCGGCGAGCTGCTGCTCATGCTACGCGGCGTGCCGGCGGCAAACGCCAAAGCGCACCGCGGCGTATGGAACAAGCTGGCGGTTGGCAGCTTTGAAGCACGCGGCAAAAAGCTGGGTATTATCGGCTATGGTCACATCGGTACGCAGCTGGGCATTCTTGCCGAATCGTTGGGGATGCACGTCTATTTCTACGATATTGAAAGCAAACTGCCGTTGGGTAACGCGACTCAGGTACAGCATCTCTCCGATCTGTTGAACATGAGCGATGTGGTAAGCCTGCACGTGCCGGAAAATGCCTCAACGAAGAATATGATTGGCGCGGAAGAGCTGGCGCTGATGAAACCGGGTGCGCTGCTGATCAACGCCTCACGCGGTACCGTGGTAGATATTCCGGCGCTGTGCGATGCGCTGGCGAGCAAGCACCTGGCGGGCGCGGCGATCGACGTGTTCCCGACCGAACCGGCGACCAACAGCGATCCGTTCAACTCTCCGCTGTGTGAGTTCGACAACGTTATCCTGACCCCGCATATTGGCGGCTCAACTCAGGAAGCGCAGGAAAACATCGGTCTGGAAGTGGCGGGCAAGCTGGCGAAATACTCCGATAACGGTTCTACGCTCTCTGCGGTGAACTTCCCGGAAGTGTCGCTGCCGCTGCACGGCGGGCGCCGTCTGCTGCATATCCATGAAAACCGTCCGGGCGTTCTGACTGCGATTAACCAGATTTTCGCCGCGCAGAGCATTAACATTGCGGCGCAGTATCTGCAGACCACTCCGCAAATGGGCTACGTGGTCATTGATATTGAAGCCGAAGAAGATGTGGCGCAGGCTGCGCTGCAGGCGATGAAGGCTATTCCTGGTACCATCCGCGCCCGTCTGCTGTTCTAACTCCTTTTATGCCAGCGGGCAGGTCATCGACCTGCCCCTTTTCTCCTGCTAGACCCTTCTGCAATTTCCCGTCGCCACCCAAAGCTTGCGAGTCTTGCCGCAAACGGCGATTAAAAACGTCGGATGTCGTTGTGCCTGAAAGAAAGGGATTTACGATAAAGACTCAGCGTGGGGCTGAAACGGGAAAGCCCCTACCGAGGCAGGGGCTCTAAAAGGAAAGGGACGATGATGAGACTCTTCATCATGCTGCTTATCCTGTTAATCATCGCCTGGCCAGCATATTAACAGAGAGAATGCAGGAGGGAGGTTCGCCTCCCTCACCCTTTACCCAGGAATTTAGGTGAAAAAAACAGCAATGTCAATTGTTCGGGCGTTTTACCAGAGCCAGGTTTTTGACGGCGTGATGACCGCTGGCAGCGGGATATCCCACTGCTCCGTCGGCAGCGCGTCGACCTGCTGGCAATCATGAGCGTAGCCCACCGGCTGCAGACGATGCTGCCGCCAGTTTTGCAGCGTCCGGTCGTAAAATCCGCCGCCCATACCCAGGCGCTGTCCGGCGGCATCAAATGCTACCAGCGGCGTTACCAGCACATCCAGCTTGCTAAGCGGGAGGACATCGCGCACGTCGAGTTTCGGTTCGCGGATTTTCAGACGATTCACCATCAGCTCGCTGCTTGGGTGGTAATGCAGAAACAGAAGATTGCCCGGGCTGAACGGATGAAGCACGGGGAGATAAACCCGTTTGCCTGCCCGCCAGAGCTGGTCAATAAGCGGCAGTGTATCCAGCTCGCCATCAAACGAAAGAAATACCGCGACCGTCTGCGCGAGCAGAACCGGCGGATAAGCCATCATTCTGTCCGCCGCCTGGAGGGCGAACTGCGTTTGCTGCTCCGGCGTTAACGCGCGTCGGCGCTGGCGGATCTGCTGGCGAATTTGCTGTCTGGTATAGGGGGCATCTGGCAATAGGGTCATACCTGAGTCTCATCGGTGAGCAAACGATACAAACAGGCGTAGTCTAATACACGACGGTAAAAGCCGAAAATTAACTTATGGGGGATAAAACGAAAGGAAGGGAATCTCCGAGATGCCGCCGCAGGCTGTAACCCTTGAACCCTTGGTTCAAGGTGAATGTGTCGTCACAGTTTTAAGGCTTCTCGGACGGACCGAGCATGCTCACCAACCGTGGAGCGCCACATTCTTGTGGTATGAAATATCGGCTCAGGGGACTGGCCCGCTTGCAAACATCTCAGAGAAATTTTGTTCTTGCGATTACTCTAACACAGTTAAATGCAAAGTGTTATTCAAACTTCTGCCCGGGTCTTTCGCTTATGCGACCTTGCTCAAGCAATGCTTGCTCGATGGTCTGCTGAAGCATCCGAATACGCTGTTCCATGCTGGCGGCGTAGTCGCGGGTTTTCGCTTTTTCCTGAGTCAACTCATAGCTGATGTTCAACGCGGCGATGAAGACCAGCTGCTCAGTATTTGTGACTCTAGTGCGTTCTTTTAAATCTTGCAACCGCTGATTCAGGTCGTCAGCTGCCTGGTTCAGGGCATCCCTTTGTTCAGGCGGGCAATTCACTCGCAGTGAACGGCCAAAAATTTGGAGATCTACGGGTTGTGCAGACATGCCACCTTCCTGCTGATTGACTGCGCGGCCTTCACGCCCTGGGAGGGTCTGCGAAGGGGCGACACTATAGCTACCCTGGTTCTAAGATACAAGCCCTATTCTGGTTCACCAGGGTCCAAAGTGGTAGCATATCATGAATATTCCTCCCAACGATGACGAATGCGCATGTCTATACAGAACGAAATGCCTGGTTACAACGCTGTAGACCAGTTACTGAACCAACAAGGGGTAGGATTAACCCCTGCCGAAATGCACGGTCTGATCAGCGGGATCCTGTGCGGCGGCAATAAAGACAGCAGCTGGCAGCCGTTGGTGCACGACCTGACCAACGAAGGCCTGGCTTTTGGGCATGAGCTGGCGCAGTCGCTGCGTAACATGCATTCCGCCACCAGTGATTCGCTGGAGGACGACGGCTTCTTATTCCAGCTCTACCTCCCGGATGGCGATGAGGTGAGCGTGTTCGATCGCGCCGATGCGCTGGCGGGTTGGGTGAACCATTTTCTGCTTGGGCTGGGCGTAACGCAGCCCAAGTTGGATAAAGTCAAAGACGAAACGGGTGAAGCCATCGACGATCTGCGCAATATTGCTCAGCTCGGGTATGACGAAGACGAGGATCAGGAAGAGCTCGAAATGTCTCTGGAAGAGATTATCGAATACGTACGCGTTGCCGCGTTGCTGTGTCACGACACTTTCTCTCTCCAGAAACCCACTGCGCCGGAAGTGCAAAAACCGACGCTACACTAATTAATCATTAAATCGTTCAGGGGGCGTCATGACTCAGCAGGAATTTCTCTCTCGTCGCCAGGCTCTACTGGCGCAGATGCAGCCAGGCAGCGCCGCGTTAATTTTTGCCGCGCCGGAAGCGGTACGCAGCGCAGATTCGGAATATCCCTACCGCCAGAGCAGCCATTTTTGGTACTTCACCGGCTTTAATGAGCCTGAAGCGCTGCTGGTATTGATTAAAAGCGATGAGACGCATAACCACAGCGTGTTGTTTAACCGCGTGCGCGATCTGACTGCTGAAATCTGGTTTGGCCGACGCCTTGGGCAGGATGCCGCGCCTGAGAAGCTGGGCGTCGATCGCGCGCTGGCATTTAGTGAAATCAATCAGCAACTGTTCCAGCTCCTTAACGGCCTCGATGCTATCTATTTTGCGCAGGGCGAATATGCCTACGCCGACGAAATCGTATTCAACGCGCTGGAAAAACTGCGCAAAGGCGTGCGGCAGAATCTGCAGGCGCCAAACTCGGTCATTGACTGGCGGCCGATGGTGCATGAGATGCGCCTGTTTAAGTCGGCGGAAGAGCTGGAGGTGATGCGCCGCGCAGGCGAGATCTCCGCCCTTGCGCATACCCGCGCCATGGAAAAATGTCGTCCGGGGATGTTTGAATATCATCTGGAAGGCGAGATCCTCCACGAGTTCAACCGTCACGGCGCGCGCTATCCCTCTTACAACACCATCGTGGGCAGCGGCGAAAATGGCTGCATCCTGCACTACACCGAAAACGAAAGCGAACTGCGCGATGGCGATCTGGTGCTGATTGACGCAGGCTGCGAATATCGCGGCTATGCGGGCGATATCACCCGAACCTTCCCGGTAAACGGCAAGTTTAGCCCGGCGCAGCGCGAGATTTACGATATCGTTCTTGAGTCTCTGGAAACCTCGCTGAAGCTTTATCGCCCCGGCACCTCCATTAACGAGGTTAATCAGCAGGTAGTGCGGATCATGATTACCGGCCTGGTGCGTTTGGGGATCCTGAAAGGTGAAATTGATGAGCTAATTGCTAATAACGCTCATCGTCCTTTCTTTATGCATGGCCTGAGCCACTGGCTGGGGCTCGACGTACATGATGTCGGCAACTATGACGTCGACCGCTCGCGTATTCTCGAACCGGGAATGGTGCTGACCGTGGAACCGGGGCTGTATATCGCGATGGATGCCGACGTCCCGGCCCAGTACCGCGGCATCGGCATTCGTATTGAAGACGACATCGTCATTACCGAAGACGGTAATGAAAACCTCACCGCTGGCGTAGTGAAAAAAGCGGATGATATCGAGGCGCTGATGGCGGCGGCGCGCCAGCTATGAGCGTACTGATCGTTGGCGGCGGAATGACCGGCGCGACGCTGGCGCTGGCAATATCTCGTCTGACCGGCGGTAAGCTGCCGGTGCACCTGATTGAAGCAACAGCGCCGGAATCTGCCCGGCATCCGGGCTTTGACGCCCGGGCAATCGCACTTGCTGCCGGCACCTGTCAGCAGCTGGCTCGCGTTGATATCTGGCAGGAAATTGCCGACCGCGCCACGGCTATTCAGCGCGTTCACGTCAGCGATCGCGGTCACGCGGGGTTTGTGACGCTCGAGGCTAAGGACTATGGGCTGGCGGCGCTGGGTCAGGTGGTTGAGCTGCACGACGTCGGCCAACGCTTGTTTGCCCAGCTGCGTAAAGCGCCGGGCGTGACGCTACACTGTCCGGCAAAAGTGGAAAATGTTAGCCGCAGCGAAGAGAGCGTAAGCCTGGTTCTGGACAACGGCGAAACGCTCAGCGGTAAACTGCTGGTCGCGGCCGATGGCTCGCGCTCAACGCTCGGGGCCCGCTGCGGTATCAGCTGGCAGCAAGAGCCCTATGAACAGCTGGCGATTATTGCCAACGTCAGTACCGCTGTGCCGCACAACGGGCGCGCCTTCGAGCGTTTTACCCAACACGGCCCGCTGGCGATGCTGCCCATGTTGCAGGGCCGCTGCTCCCTGGTGTGGTGTCATCCGCAGTCGCGGCAAGAAGAGGTTCTGAGCTGGTCGGACGAACGCTTCTGTCATGAACTTCAGCAGGCATTCGGCTGGCGTCTTGGCCGGATCGTCCAGGCAGGCAAGCGCAGCGCGTATCCGCTCTCGCTCACCCGAGCTACCCGCACCATTGCCCATCGTCTGGCGCTGGTCGGCAATGCGGCGCAAACGCTGCATCCTATTGCCGGACAGGGTTTTAACCTTGGCCTGCGCGACGTGATGAGCCTGGCGGAAATGCTGGCGCAGACGCATGCCGAAGGAGAGGATCCGGGTGGCTATTCGCTACTGAGCCGCTATCAGGCCCGCCGCGCCGCAGATAAAGCCGCCACCGTCGGTGTGACCGATGGGCTGGTGCATCTGTTCGCTAATCGCTGGGCGCCGCTGGTGGCGGGGCGCAACGCAGGCCTGATGGCGATGGAATTATTTACCCCGGCGCGCGATGCGCTGGCGCAGCGTACCCTCGGTTGGGTCCCCCGTTAAGGAGTGAAACGTGCAAAGTGTTGATGTCGCTATTGTTGGTGGTGGAATGGTGGGGCTGGCGGTTGCCTGTGGTTTGCAGGGCAGTGGACTGCGCGTCGCCGTGCTGGAGCAGGCCGCGCCGCAGCCGTTAAGCGCGGATGCGCCGCCGGCGCTGCGGGTGTCGGCAATTAATGCCGCCAGCGAGAAGCTGCTGAACAAACTGGGCGTCTGGGAGGACATAGTCGCCCGGCGCGCCAGCTGCTACCACGGTATGGAAGTGTGGGACAAAGACAGTTTTGGCCGTATCAGCTTTGATGACCAGAGCATGGGCTTTAGCCACCTTGGGCATATTATTGAAAACGCCGTGGTGCATCATGTTCTGTGGCAAAAAGCGCAGCGCTGTGCTGACGTCACGCTACTGGCCCCGGCGCAGCTGCAGCAGGTCGCGTGGGGCGAGAATGAGGCCTTTCTTAGCCTGCAGGACGGCAGCATGTTAACCGCCAGGCTGGTGGTTGGCGCCGATGGCGCCAATTCGTGGTTGCGTAATAAAGCCGATATCCCGCTGACCTTTTGGGATTATCAACATCATGCGCTGGTTGCCACTATTCGCACCGAAGAGCCGCACGAAGCGGTGGCGCGTCAGGTATTTCACGGCGATGGTATTCTGGCGTTCCTGCCATTAAGCGATCCTCATCTCTGTTCTATTGTCTGGTCGTTGTCTCCTGAAGAGGCGGAACGAATGCGGCAGGCAGACGAGGCCGCTTTTAATCAGGCGCTGAATATTGCCTTCGATAACCGTCTGGGTTTGTGTTCCGTAGAGAGCGAACGTCAGGTTTTTCCGCTCACCGGCCGCTACGCGCGGCAGTTTGCCGCCCACCGTCTGGCGCTGGTTGGCGATGCCGCCCATACCATTCATCCGCTGGCGGGGCAGGGCGTTAATCTTGGCTTTATGGATGCCGCCGAACTGATTGATGAGCTGAAGCGCCTGCATGCGCAGGGCAAGGACATCGGCCAGCATCTCTATCTGCGTCGCTATGAGCGCAGCCGCAAGCACAGCGCTGCGGTGATGCTCGCGGGGATGCAGGGCTTCCGCGACATGTTCTCCGGCAGCCATCCGGCGAAAAAGCTGCTGCGCGATATTGGACTCAAGCTGGCGGATACTCTCCCTGGCGTGAAGCCGCAGCTTATTCGACAAGCAATGGGGCTAAACGATCTCCCGGCCTGGTTACGTTAAGTACGTCACACTTCTCTCTCCCGGCCTGCGCGCCGGGTTTTCCCTCTCATTTGAAATAATCTAATTTCACCTCTTTTTTCGCATTAGTTTTATTAATGTCACCTTTTTTTTGTTATAGAAATTAGGCTCATCTTTTCGCAGAAAATATCATCATGCTCTGCTTTTTTAACGCTGTTGTTTGTTTTTGTGCGGGCTTAATCGCTTTTTTGTAGGTAAAAATTCTGTAGCCTCTTCGGGTGATTTTGGTCATAAGCTAATGTGATGTCCTGACCGGGCTTATGGTTTAGTGCGGATATCGGTGGTAAGTTCAGGCCAAAGAGAACGTTTGCGTCGGCATCCGTTTGCGATGCTGGCGGCGCGTTTCGTGGCGCAATATTGGCAAAAATAGTGGCTGGTTCCGTTTTATTCGATGAGGAAAAGATGGCTCAACAGACTCCGTTGTTTGAACAACACACGCTATGCGGCGCGCGCATGGTGGATTTCCATGGCTGGATGATGCCGCTGCATTACGGATCCCAGATCGATGAGCACCATGCGGTACGCGGTGATGCCGGAATGTTCGATGTGTCGCACATGACCATCGTTGATTTTCACGGCAGCCGAATTCGCGAGTTCCTGCGCTATTTGCTGGCTAACGACGTGGCGAAGCTCACCATCCCGGGCAAAGCGCTCTATAGCGGCATGCTGACCGCCTCTGGCGGCGTCATTGACGACCTGATTGTTTATTTCCTTTCTGAAGATTATTTCCGCCTCGTTGTTAACTCCGCCACCCGTGAAAAAGACCTCGCCTGGATCACCCAGCAGTCTGAATCCTATGGTCTTGAAATGACCGTGCGTGACGATCTTTCCCTGATCGCTGTACAAGGTCCAAAGGCAAAAGAGAAAGCGGCGACGCTGTTTACCGACGCGCAGCGCCAGGCTGTAGAAGGCATGAAGCCTTTCTTTGGCGTGCAGGCGGGCGATCTGTTTATTGCAACCACCGGCTATACCGGCGAAGCGGGTTATGAAATCGCGCTGCCGAACGAGCAGGCGGTGGATTTCTGGCGCGGCCTGCTGGACGCGGGCGTTAAGCCGTGCGGCCTTGGCGCGCGCGATACGCTGCGTCTGGAAGCGGGAATGAATCTTTATGGCCAGGAGATGGACGAAGGCGTCTCTCCGCTGGCGGCTAACATGGGCTGGACCATTGCCTGGGAGCCTGCTGACCGTAACTTTATCGGGCGTGAGGCGCTGGAACTCCAGCGTGAAAAAGGCACCGAACAGCTGGTCGGTCTGGTGATGACTGAGAAAGGCGTTCTGCGCGGCGGCCTGCCGGTACGCTTCAGCGATGCCGAGGGCAATCAGAAAGAGGGCATTATCACCAGCGGGACCTTCTCCCCGACGCTGGGCTACAGTATTGCCCTGGCGCGCGTACCGGAAGGCATCGGTGAAACCGCCGTGGTGCAGATTCGCAACCGCGAAATGCCGGTCAAAGTGACGAAACCCGTTTTTGTACGCAACGGCAAAGCCGTGGTGTGATTTCCCATTTGGAGATGAATTAATGAGCAACGTACCAGCAGAACTGAAATACAGCAAAGAACACGAATGGCTGCGTAAAGAAGCGGACGGTACCTATACCGTCGGAATCACCGAGCACGCGCAGGAGCTGCTTGGCGATATGGTTTTCGTTGACCTGCCTGAAGTGGGCGCCGCCGTTGAAGCGGGCGCCGACTGCGCGGTGGCCGAATCCGTCAAGGCGGCTTCCGATATCTACGCGCCAATTAGCGGCGAAATCGTTGCCGTCAATGAAGAGCTGAACGACTCACCTGAGCTGGTCAACAGCGAGCCGTACACCGGCGGCTGGATTTTTAAAATTAAAGCCAGCGATGAAGCTCAGGTTGCCGCGCTGCTGGATGCGACCGCATACGAAGCTCTGTTAGAAGACGAATAAATACGCATCTTCCTTCACGTAGCAGTGGCGTTGGCTTCCTGCAACGCGAATGATTTTGCATATTCTGGCCCGGTAAGCATCAGTGCTCGCCGGGCAAACCAGTCAGACAATCACGATTCACCGCACGTTCAGGAACCATCGCTCATGACCCAGACTTTAGGCCAGCTTGAAAACCGTGACGCCTTTATTGAACGTCACATCGGCCCGGACGCCCGACAGCAGCAGGAGATGCTGAATACCGTTGGCGCCGATTCGCTTAACGACCTGATTGGCCAGATTGTGCCGCAGGATATTCAGCTGGCGACGCCGCCGCAGGTGGGTGAAGCAACCACAGAATTCGCCGCGCTGGCAGAGCTGAAGGCGATTGCCGGTCGTAACAAGCGCTTCAAGTCGTACATTGGCATGGGTTACACCGCCGTGCAGCTGCCTCCGGTTATTCAGCGCAATATGCTGGAGAACCCGGGCTGGTATACCGCCTACACGCCTTATCAGCCGGAGGTTTCCCAGGGTCGCCTGGAATCACTGCTGAACTTTCAGCAGGTGACGCTCGACCTGACCGGTCTGGATATTGCTTCGGCCTCGCTGCTGGACGAAGCCACTGCCGCCGCGGAAGCGATGGCAATGGCCAAACGCGTGAGCAAACTGAAAAACGCTAACCGTTTCTTTGTTGCCGCCGATGTTCATCCGCAGACGCTGGACGTGGTGCGCACCCGCGCAGAAACTTTCGGTTTCGATGTGATTGTCGATGATGCCGAGAAAGCCCTCGACCATCAGGACGTCTTCGGCGTGCTGCTGCAGCAGGTAGGGACGACCGGCGAGGTTCATGATTACAGCAAACTGATTGCTGATCTGAAAGCGCGCAAAGTGATTGTCAGCGTCGCAGCCGATTTTATGGCGCTGGTTCTGCTGACGGCTCCGGGCAAGCAGAGCGCGGACATTGTGTTTGGCTCCGCCCAGCGCTTCGGCGTACCTATGGGCTACGGCGGCCCGCACGCGGCGTTTTTTGCCGCAAAAGATGAATTCAAACGTTCCATGCCGGGCCGTATTATCGGCGTATCGAAAGATGCGGCGGGCAATACCGCGCTCCGCATGGCGATGCAGACCCGCGAGCAGCATATCCGCCGCGAGAAAGCGAACTCCAATATCTGTACCTCCCAGGTACTGCTGGCTAATATTGCCAGCCTGTACGCCGTGTTCCACGGCCCGGCCGGCCTGAAGCGTATCGCCAGCCGCATTCATCGCCTGACCGATATTCTGGCCGCAGGTCTGCAGAAAAAAGGCCTCAAGCTCCGCCATGCGCACTACTTTGACACCCTGTGCGTGGAAGTGGCTGATAAAGCGGCTGTGCTGGCGCGGGCGGAAGCGCTACAGATCAACCTGCGTAGCGATATTCATCACGCCGTCGGGATCACGCTCGACGAAGCCACCACTCGTGAAGACGTTCTGAACCTGTTCCGCGCTATCGTTGGCGACGATCGTGGCCTGGATATCGACGCTTTGGATAAAGACGTGGCCCTGGACAGTCGTTCAATCCCGGCCAGCATGCTGCGCGACGATGCGATCCTCACTCATCCGGTGTTCAACCGCTATCACAGCGAAACCGAGATGATGCGCTATATGCACACGCTGGAGCGTAAGGATCTGGCGCTGAACCAGGCGATGATCCCGCTGGGCTCCTGCACGATGAAGCTGAATGCCGCCGCCGAGATGATCCCCATCACCTGGCCGGAATTTGCCGAACTGCATCCGTTCTGCCCGGTCGATCAGGCCGAAGGCTATCACCAGATGATCGCTCAGCTCTCCGACTGGCTGGTTAAGCTGACCGGCTATGATGCGGTATGCATGCAGCCGAACTCCGGTGCGCAGGGTGAATACGCGGGCCTGCTGGCGATTCGCCATTACCACGAGAGCCGTAACGAAGGGCATCGCGATATTTGCCTGATCCCAAGCTCCGCACACGGTACCAACCCGGCTTCCGCGCAGATGGCGGGGATGCAGGTGGTGGTCGTAGCCTGCGATAAAAACGGCAATATCGACCTGGCGGATCTGCGGGCCAAAGCCGAGCAGTATGCGGCGAACCTCTCCTGCATCATGGTCACCTATCCTTCCACCCACGGCGTCTACGAAGAGACTATTCGCGAAGTGTGCGAAGTGGTGCATCAGTTTGGCGGCCAGGTTTACCTTGACGGCGCGAACATGAACGCCCAGGTCGGTATTACCTCTCCAGGCTTTATCGGCGCGGACGTCTCGCACCTTAACCTGCATAAAACCTTCTGCATTCCGCACGGCGGCGGCGGTCCGGGGATGGGACCTATCGGCGTCAAATCGCACCTGGCGCCGTTTGTACCGGGCCACAGCGTGGTGCAAATTGAAGGCATGCTGACCCGTCAGGGCGCAGTTTCCGCCGCGCCGTTCGGCAGCGCCTCCATTCTGCCGATCAGCTGGATGTATATCCGGATGATGGGCGCAGAAGGGCTAAAACAGGCAAGCCAGATGGCGATTCTGAACGCCAACTACATTGCTACCCGTCTGAAAAACGCGTTCCCGGTGCTGTATACCGGCCGTGACGGTCGCGTGGCGCACGAATGCATTCTGGATATTCGTCCGCTGAAAGAAGAGACCGGCATCAGCGAGCTGGATATCGCTAAGCGACTGATCGATTATGGTTTCCACGCCCCTACCATGTCCTTCCCGGTCGCCGGCACGCTGATGGTGGAACCGACCGAATCGGAAAGCAAAGTGGAGCTGGACCGCTTTATCGATGCGATGCTGGCGATTCGCGGCGAGATCGACCGCGTGAAAGCCGGCGAGTGGCCGCTGGAGGATAACCCGCTGGTGAATGCGCCGCATACTCAGGGTGAACTGGTGAGCGAGTGGAACCATCCGTACGCTCGTGAACTGGCGGTGTTCCCGGCCGGGCTGAACAATAAATACTGGCCGACCGTTAAGCGTCTGGACGATGTTTACGGCGACCGCAATCTGTTCTGCTCCTGCGTACCGATGAGTGAATATCAGTAATCTGCTGATTAGGCTATTTTTTAAAGGCGCTGCGGCGCCTTTATTTTTTGGGAGAATGGTATGACGATAGCATTGGTGACGGGCGGTAGCCGCGGAATAGGTAAAGCGACGGCGCTGCTGCTGGCGCAGGAAGGGTATACCGTGGTAGTGAATTACCATCAGAATAGCGCTGCCGCGACCGACGTGGTGAATGAGATTCGCGCCTGCGGCGGCAACGCCGTTGCGCTCCGGGCGGACGTCAGCGATGAAGCGCAGGTGATGGAGATGTTCGCCGCTATCGACCGCCTCGGTGAACCGCTTTCCGCGCTGGTCAATAACGCCGGGATTTTATTTACCCAGGGGACGATTGAAAGCCTTTGCGCCGAGCGAATTAACCGGGTGCTGGCCACCAATGTTACCGGCTACTTCCTTTGCTGCCGGGAGGCGGTAAAGCGGATGTCGCACAAGCATGGCGGTAAAGGTGGGGCGATTGTGAATGTTTCATCCGCAGCATCGCGCCTCGGGGCGCCGGGAGAGTACGTGGATTATGCCGCTTCAAAAGGCGCGGTTGATTCCCTGACCACCGGATTGTCGCTGGAGGTCGCGGCGCAGGGCATTCGGGTTAACGGCGTGCGCCCCGGATTAATCTATACCGATATGCACGCCAGCGGCGGCGAGCCGGGACGCGTGGATCGCGTCAAGTCGATGCTGCCCATGCAGCGCGGCGGGCAGCCGGAAGAGGTGGCGCAGGCGATCGTCTGGCTACTGAGTGATAAGGCCTCCTACGTTACCGGCAGCTTCCTCGAGCTGGCGGGCGGGAGATAGCAGGCAATCCATTTCCCGGGGCGCGGCTAACGCCTTGCCCAGGGAACAAAATCGGTATATCGCAGCGAACGGGTAGCCCTGCTAAGCGCAGCGCGAGCAGGGAAATACGCTATGACGCCAGCCATAGCCGCAGGCGCATTCCCCAGTTGCTGGTCCAGCCGGTGGTGACTGACTTCACCTCACCGCGCGAGATAACGATAAGGGTCGGCGTGACCTGTACCTCCCACCCTTGGGATAGCTGACCGCTGGCGTCATTGATCGTCGGCAGCGCTATTTTTTTATGCGCCAGCCAGCGCGCCAGGGTGGCGTTATCGCCCGAACGTAACGCTACCGTCATAACATTACCGCCATCGTCGGCTAAAGCAGCCACCGACGGGGTGGTATAGCGGCATACGCTGCACCAGGTTGCCCAGACGTATAGCAATAAGGGACGCTCCTGGCTCATTGCCGCCAGATCGACTGTTCGGCCATCAAGCGTTTGCAGCGGCATGCTGGAGAAATTCTGCGGCAGTGCGGGCCTGCGTAGATAATCCACCGTCAGACTGACGGCGGCAACAATCAGGATCCATGTCAGGAGCTGTCTGAAGACTTTAAGCATCATTTTTCTACATTGTAATGCGCCGTAACGGCCGGCAGCGTGCGGCGTTGATTCACTGAGTAAACGTCAGCAGCTCAACGATTGTTGCGGTTTATCTTATCGGTTGAGGGCGCGTAAGCAACGCTAATGCTGTAAAGAAGTGTCTGTTTTGTGGGAAGTTTTGCCCCTCCCTAGGGGAAGGGGCAAGATGATTACAGTTTCTCGCCGTTGCTGGCGATAACCTCTTTGTACCAGTTAAAGCTCTTTTTGCGCGAGCGGGACATATCCCCGGTGCCGTCGTCATGCTTGTTGACGTAGATGAAGCCGTAGCGCTTGCTGTACTGACCGGTTGTGAAGGAGACGCAGTCGATGCAGCCCCACGGGGTGTAGCCCATGAGTTCAACGCCATCGTAGGTCACCGCTTTGATCATCTCTTCAACGTGAGCGCGAAGATAGTCGATGCGGTAGTCGTCGTTGATGCTGCCGTCTTCTTCTACTTTATCGTACGCACCAAAGCCGTTTTCGACGATGAACAGCGGTTTCTGATAGCGTTCATACAGTTCGCACAGCGCATAGCGCAGGCCAACCGGGTCAATTTGCCATCCCCAGTCGGAGGCTTTGACATGCGGATTGGGCACGCTGCCTTCAAAGCCGGAAATTGCGTCGCCGGTGCCGCCTTCCGCTCTCACCGCGTTGGTCATGTAGTAGCTGAAACCGAGATACGCACAGGTGCCTTCACGCAGGATTTGCGCATCGCCTTCATCCATTTTGATATTGAAACCGCGGCGTTCCCACTCGTTCAGGACGTAGCTCGGGTAGTAGCCGCGCAGCTGTACGTCGGTAAAGACGTAGCGTTCACGCATCGATTCCTGCGCAAACATCACATCTTCCGGCTTACAGGAGTACGGATAGAGAGGAACCATCGCCAGCATGCAGCCAACCTGCATTTCCGGGTTGATTTGACGCGCCGCTTTCACCGCCAGCGCGCTGGCGACGAATTGATGATGCAGCACCTGGTACATGGTCTCTTCCGGGTTTTCATGTTCGGTATAGACTACGCCGGAGCAGCAGTAGCCAAACAGCGGCGCGCGCCAGTTACGCTGGTTGTTGATCTCGTTGAAGGTCATCCAGTATTTCACTTTGTGCTTATAGCGCTCGAAGACCGTTTCGGCAAAACGCACAAAGAAATCGACCACTTTGCGGTTGGTCCAGCCGCCGTACTGCTGAACAAGATGCAGCGGCATCTCAAAGTGGGAGAGGGTGATAACCGGCTCGATGTTGTACTTCAGCAGTTCATCGAACATGTCATCGTAAAATTTTAGCCCTTCTTCATTTGGCTGGGTTTCGTCGCCTTGCGGAAAGATGCGCGTCCAGGCGATGGAAGTACGGAAGCACTTGAAGCCCATCTCGGCGAACAGCTTGATGTCTTCTTTATAGCGGCCGTGGAAGTCGATGGCTTCGTGGTTGGGGTAGTATTTACCCGGCTCGACCTGCTGGGTTATCTCACGCGGTACGCCGTGCGCGCCGCCGGTTAGCACGTCGCAGATGCTCGGGCCTTTGCCGTCTTTATTCCAGCCGCCTTCAACCTGATGTGCGGCGACCGCACCGCCCCATAAAAAGTCTTTTGGTAAAGGGATTTTTTTCATCTTTGCTCATCTCGTCATAATGGCTGTTGGCTGCGAGTCTAACAAAGGGAATATAAATGTCACGATATAACAATTTGCCTGAAATGGAATTTGTTACATCGGAAAAACACCCTGTTATTTTCAGACGAGTTTGCGCGCTAATTTACGGCCCAACGTTTCCAGAATATAAATAACCGGGATCTGCGTGGTAATATCGTAGACGCCGCCGATGCGCGTTTGCGGAACGTGCCAGGAGATATTGAAGTCGGCGAGCTTTGCCAGCCGCGAGTGCTCGTGGCTGGTGATGGACATCACTTTACAGCGATGCAGGCTGAACTGGCTGGCAAAGCGCAGGATTTCTTCGGTTTCACCGGAGACCGACAGCACAATAGCCAGAGCATTACGCGCCATATCATTGGTCACCGGAAAATAAGGATCGTCGATATGATTGCTGAATTTTCCGACGTTAGAAAAGAAACGTGCGCCATATTTTGCCTGCGCGCCGGAGGTGCCGGCGCCGACGAAAATAATTCTTTCCGAAGCGAGTATAATATCAACCGCCTGCTCGAGCAGTTGGTCAAATTCATCGTTATTGATGCTTTTAAAAAAGCTCATTATTTCGCTGGCGCCGATATTTGCCTGTTGAGGCTCATTCTGCTCCAGATATAATTTAAAGCGTACGCGAAACTCCGAGTAGCCTTCGCACTGCAGCTTGCGGCAGAAGCGCAGAACGGTAGTCGTGGAGACTCCGGCCGCTTCCGCCAGCTCGCGGATGGTCATGTACATCACTTTGTCGCGATTTTTAATGACGTAGTGATAGACCATCATCTCAAGATTATTGAGACTGGCGATAGCGGCGTGGGAGAAGATACTCACAGTGGCAAACTCACAATTCATAATGACCAGGACGGAATGATATCATGCAGCCAAATGACATAACCTTTTTTCAGCGTTTTCAGGACGACATTCTCGCCGGACGCAAAACGATTACCATTCGCGATGCTGCTGAATCGCACTTTAAAACGGGCGATGTGCTGCGCGTTGGCCGCTATGAAGATGACGGCTATTTTTGCACTATTCGCGTGGTGGCCACCTCAACGGTAACGCTGGATACGCTGACCGAACTGCATGCGCAGCAGGAAAACATGACGCTGGCGCAGCTGCGTGAGGTGATTGCGGAGATCTATCCTGAAGAAAAGCAGTTTTATGTTATTGAATTCGAAAAGCTTTAATAAAATAGTGAACGTCTGTTAGTTGAAATTTTTATGTAAGCTTTTGATTTTATACTGTTCATAAATATTCACCTTTTTATTTTAGCGAACAGGTGTTCACTGGAATCATTCTCAGTTAACCTAAGTGTGCATTGAAAGCGTACGGGTTTTCGGAGTCAAATATGGTTCGCAAATCGTTAATCACACAGGGATATTCTCTGGCAGAGGAAGTTGCCAACAGCATCAGTCACGGGATCGGGCTGGTGTTCGGTATCGTTGGTCTGGTGCTGTTGTTGGTGCAGGCGGTAGATAGCAACGCCGGCGCAACGGCTATCACCAGCTACAGTCTGTACGGCGGCAGCATGATTTTGCTGTTCCTCGCCTCGACCCTCTATCACGCGATTCCGCATCAGCGGGCTAAGCTGTGGCTAAAAAAATTCGACCACTGCGCCATCTACCTGCTGATTGCCGGAACCTACACGCCGTTTCTGCTGGTGGGGCTAAATTCGCCGCTCTCGCGCGGGCTGATGATCGTCATCTGGAGCCTGGCGCTGCTGGGGATCCTGTTTAAGCTGACGATTGCGCATCGTTTTAAGATCCTCTCTTTAGTGACCTATCTGACTATGGGCTGGCTGTCGCTGATCGTCGTTTATCAGCTGGCGATTAAGCTGGCGATTGGCGGCGTGACGCTGCTTGCGGTGGGCGGGGTCGTCTATTCGCTGGGGGTTATTTTCTACGTTTGTAAGCGTATTCCGTACAACCACGCTATCTGGCACGGCTTTGTGCTGGGCGGCAGCGTGTGCCACTTCCTGGCGATTTATTTGTACGTCGGGCAGGCTTAAATTTTGAGAAATCTCCCGGCTCGCGCTACGCTTAGCCGGGCTACAGGTTCACCGTCGTCTGAGGGCTGGTAGCCGGGACAGGCGCGTTATCGCCGCCTCCAGGAAGAAGGCGGCGGGGAATATCGCTTTAACTCTCTTCCAGCGAATACGGCAGCGGCTCAATGCTCAGGCTGCCGGCATCGTCGCGCACGCGGAATACGCTGCCCGGCTCCATATCGTTATTCATCACTACCTGCACCAGCAGGCGACCATCATCCAGTTGCACGGCCGCTAAAACGGTACCGGTACGACGCCAGTTGTCACCCATCTTCATTTCCAGGTCTTCCCCGGCTTCAGGCACGCGGCTGGCGGTCCCGGCCAGATACCACAGGGCGCGCTTGTTGGCACCGCGGAATTTAGCGCGGGCAACCATCTCCTGACCGGTATAGCAGCCTTTTTTGAAGCTGATGCCGCCCAGCGCCTGCAGGTTGGTGGCCTGCGGAATAAACTGCGCGCTGTTGGCGCTGTCGATGACCGGCAGGCCAGCTTCAATATTCAGCGCCAGCCACTGCTGGCTATTGTTTAGCTGTGCTTCGCCGCGCAGCGCGTCGGTGATTCGGGTGGCGGTTGCCACATCGGTCACCAGCAGGAAGCGCTCGGCGGGATGCTCAAACCACAGCACGCTGGTGGCACCTTCGCTGACAACCTGTTTATCGGCATTTGGCAGCTCGTTAAACAGCGGCGTCAGCGCAGCGCGTGCCTGGAAACCGGCAACGCCCAGCAGCACGGATTCATCGTCGGCGGCGATGGTCACTTTAGAGAACACCGCATACTTTTTCAGTTCAGTCAGCTGCGCATCGCGCAGGCTGCGGCGCTCAATCCACGCAAAACCCTCGTTGCGACGGAAAACGCGCAGATTGCTCCACATCTTGCCCTTGGCGTCACAATGCGCGGCAAGCAGATGCTGCTCGTCGGTCAGGTGGCTGACGTCAGCGGTGATCTGCCCCTGCAGATATTTCTCGCCATCCGGCCCGGTAATCGTCGCCAGCGCCCAGTCATCCAGCGTCATCAGCGTTAACGGCAGACGAGCGGAAGAGGAGGGCTGACGCGGAGGAAAAGGTGTAAAAGCCATAGTCATATCCTGAATAGCTTAACGCAGAGTGTGTGACTAATGGTAAAAGAGCTATGGTGCAATGCAAGCGCTTTTGCCAGGCCATTCGTGCCCTCAAAACTGGGCGCTAACGCGAACGAAATTATCAATAACCTGATTATTTTAGAGATTTCATGGAATAGCGCTCGTGAATCTTGATATTCCAGTGAAGTCAGCGGCGAAAACGGGTTAAACTAAGCAATATTTATAAGCAGGAAGTAAAACATGGATATTAACAATAAAGCTCGCATCCACTGGGCATGCCGCCGGGGAATGCGTGAACTCGATATCTCCATCATGCCGTTTTTTGAGCATGAGTACGATACGCTCAGTGATGACGATAAGCGGTTGTTCATCCGCCTGCTGGAAAATGACGATCCGGACCTGTTCAACTGGTTGATGAACCATGGCGAACCGGCTGATGCAGAACTGCAGCGGATGGTAAAATTAATTCAGACACGGAATCGGGAACGTGGTCCTGTGGCAATCTGATTTACGCATCTCGTGGCGAGCGCAATGGTTCTCACTGTTGATGCACGGCGTGGTGGCGGCGCTGGTGCTGGTGTTGCCCTGGCCGCTGAGCTATACCCCGCTGTGGCTGATACTGCTGTCGCTGGTGGTGTTCGACTGCGTGCGCAGCCAGCGGCGGATCCATGCCAGACAGGGGGAAATAAAGCTGCTGATTGACTCTCGCCTGCGCTGGCAAAAAGCGGAGTGGGATATCGTCGGCACCCCGTGGGTAATCAATAGCGGAATGCTGCTGCGTCTGCGAAATACGGAAAACCAACGCACTCAGCATCTATGGGTGGCGGCGGATAGCATGGACGCGGGCGAGTGGCGCGATCTGCGTCGGCTGGTGTTACAGAAACCGACGCAAGATTAAGCCTGGACTCAGGCGAACTGCTCAGCCATTTCGCCGAGGATTTGCTCGCACCAGTTCTGAATACGCTCATCGCTCAGGTCATACTGGTTGGTTTCATCGAGCGCCAGACCAACGAACAGCTGGCCGTCGGCGATGACCGGTTTCGGGCTGGTAAATTCATAGCCTTCGGTTGGCCAGTAGCCGATGAACTTAACCCCTTTTGTTGCCAGCTTATCGTGCAGCATGCCGAGCGCGTCAAGGAACCATTCGCCGTAGCCTAGCTGGTCGCCCATGCCATAGAGCGCGACGATTTTACCCTGCAGATCCAGCGTATCAAGCTGCTGCCAGACCGCCTCCCAGTCCTCCTGGATCTCGCCAAAATCCCAGGTTGGAATGCCGAGAATCAGCACATCATATTGGGTCATCAGGGCAGGGGAATCATCTTTCAGGTTATGCAGCGTCACCAGTTCAGGGCCGATGATATCGCGGATTTTTTCCGCCGCCATTTCTGTGTAGCAGGTGCTGGAGCCGTAAAAAAGACCTATGTTCATCGCGGAAACGTCTCAATTCTTGCTGTGACTTTGCGCTTAGTGTACCAGAAAGGCCGCGCCCGCCTGCAACTCGAATTATTTAGGGTATAATGGCGCCGTTTTAATATACAAAGAGGCCGGAGTGGAACAGGATCTCGCACAAATCGAGCAGTTTCTTGATGCCTTGTGGCTGGAGCGGAATCTGGCGGAAAACACGCTGAGCGCCTACCGCCGGGATCTGACGATGGTCGTGGAATGGCTGCATCATCGTGGCCTGTCGCTTGCCAGCGTCAGCGGCGAAGATCTCCAGTCGCTGCTGGCGGAGCGGCAAACCGGCGGTTATAAAGCCACCAGCACCGCGCGCCTGCTAAGCGCCGTGCGTCGCTTCTTCCAGCATCTGTACCGGGAAAAAATTCGCCCCGATGACCCCAGCGCGCTGCTCGCATCGCCAAAGCTGCCGCAGCGGCTGCCGAAGGATCTGAGCGAGGCGCAGGTTGAGCGCCTGCTTCAGGCCCCTTTGGTTGAACAACCGCTGGAACTGCGTGATAAAGCGATGCTGGAAGTGCTGTACGCCACCGGTCTGCGCGTTTCTGAACTGGTGGGCCTGACCATGAGCGATATCAGCCTGCGTCAGGGCGTGCTGCGCGTGATCGGTAAAGGAAATAAAGAACGTCTGGTGCCGTTAGGCGAAGAGGCGGTACTGTGGGTTGAGAATTACCTGGAGTACGGGCGTCCCTGGCTGCTGAACGGCGTGGCTTCCGATGTGCTTTTTCCCAGCCAGCGCGCGCAGCAGATGACGCGCCAGACGTTCTGGCATCGAATTAAGCACTATGCCGTACTGGCGGGAATTGATAGCGAAAAGCTCTCTCCGCACGTGCTGCGCCATGCGTTCGCTACCCATTTACTTAATCACGGCGCCGACTTACGCGTGGTGCAGATGCTGTTAGGACACAGCGATCTCTCCACGACGCAGATCTATACCCACGTGGCGACCGAGCGTCTGCGACAACTCCATCAACAGCATCACCCGCGTGCGTGAGTGCTGAAAAAAAGGACTGAGTATGAAAAAAGGTTTACTGATGTTCACCCTGCTGGCGACCACCTTATCCGGTGCGGCGCATGCCGATAGCGCGGCGATCAAGCAACTGCTGGCGAAGCTTGGCGTGCAGAGCTCGGACGTGCAGCCTTCGCCGGTCAAAGGCATCAGCACCGTGTTGACGGACAGCGGCGTGCTGTACGTCACCGATGATGGTAAACACATTATCCAGGGGCCGATGTACGATGTCAGCGGCGCGCAGCCGGTAAACGTTACCAATGCGCTGCTGGGGGGGAAGCTAAACGCCCTGGAAAAAGAGATGATCGTCTACAAAGCGCCGCAGGAAAAACATGTCATCACCGTCTTCACCGATATTACCTGCGGTTATTGCCACAAGCTGCATGAGCAGATGAGCGACTATAACGCGCTGGGGATTACCGTGCGCTATCTGGCCTTCCCGCGCCAGGGGCTGCAAAGCGAAGCCGAGCAGAATATGAAGGCTATCTGGTGCGCCGAAGATCGCAACAAAGCGCTGGATAACGCGATGAGCGGCAAAGGCGTGCAGCCAGCGAGCTGCGATGTTGATATCGCTAAACACTACACGCTCGGCGTGCAGCTTGGCGTTAACGGCACGCCGGCGATGGTGCTGAGCGACGGTACGCTGATGCCTGGCTATCGCGATCCTAAAGACCTGAAAGCGCTCCTTGATGAGCATCAAAAACAGATAAGCGGTAACTGATTCGCGTGAAACAACAGATACAACTACGCCGCCGCGAGGCGGCTGACGGCGTCGATTTACCTGACGATCTCCCTCCGCTGCTGCAGCGGCTGTACGCCAGCCGCGGCGTGCGTAGCGCGCAGGAGCTGGAACGCGGTGTAAAAGGTATGCTGCCATGGTCGCAGCTGACCGGCGTCGAAAAAGCGGTAGAGATGCTCTACGGCGCATTTAAGCAGGAGCTGCACATTGTGGTGGTCGGCGATTTTGACGCCGACGGCGCTACCAGCACTGCGCTTAGCGTTCTGGCCCTGCGGGGGCTGGGCTACGGCAACGTCTCGTACCTGGTGCCAAACCGTTTTGAGGATGGCTATGGCCTGAGTCCGGAAGTGGTCGATCAGGCTCACGCCCGCGGCGCGCAGATGATAATGACCGTGGATAACGGCATTTCCTCCCACGCCGGCGTCGAGCGCGCTCATGCGCTGGGTATTCCGGTGCTGGTGACCGATCACCATCTGCCGGGGGATACGCTGCCTGCCGCCGAAGCGATTATTAACCCGAACCTGCGGGACTGCGAGTTCCCGTCAAAATCGCTGGCCGGGGTTGGCGTGGCCTTTTATCTGATGCTGGCGCTGCGCACTTTTCTGCGTGATAAAGGTTGGTTTGATGAGCGCGGCATTGCGCCGCCGAATCTGGCGGATTTACTCGATCTGGTGGCGCTTGGCACCGTGGCGGACGTTGTTCCGCTGGATGCCAACAACCGTATTCTGACCTGGCAGGGGCTGAGCCGCATCCGGGCAGGTAAATGCCGTCCGGGCATCAAGGCGCTGCTGGAAATCGCCAACCGCGATCCGCAAAAGCTGGCGGCAAGCGATCTCGGCTTCGCGCTTGGCCCGCGCCTTAATGCGGCAGGGCGGCTGGACGACATGTCCGTCGGCGTGGCGCTGCTGCTGTGCGACAACACCGGCGAAGCGCGGGTGCTGGCCAATGAGCTGGACGCGTTAAACCAGACGCGTAAAGAGATAGAACAGGGGATGCAGGCGGAAGCGCTGACCCTGTGTGAAAAGCTGGAACGCAGCAGCGAGACGCTGCCCGGCGGCCTGGCGATGTACCACCCGCAGTGGCATCAGGGCGTCGTCGGCATTCTGGCCTCGCGTATTAAAGAGCGCTTCCATCGCCCGGTTATCGCCTTTGCGCCCACCGGTGACGGTACGCTCAAAGGCTCAGGTCGGTCGATTCAGGGGCTGCATATGCGCGATGCGCTGGAGCGTCTGGATACCCTCTATCCCGGGCTGATTCTGAAGTTCGGTGGTCATGCCATGGCGGCGGGTTTGTCGTTAGAAGAGGCGCGTTTTGAGGAGTTTCAGCAGCGTTTCGGCGAACTGGTGACCGAGTGGCTCGATCCTGCGCTACTGCAGGGCGAAGTGGTCTCCGACGGCCCGCTGGCGGCGGCAGAGATGAGCATGGAGGTCGCACAAATGCTGCGCGACGCCGGGCCATGGGGGCAGATGTTCCCTGAGCCGCTGTTCGATGGCCGTTTTCGTCTGCTACAACAGCGTCTGGTCGGCGAGCGTCACCTGAAGGTGATGGTTGAGCCGGTCGGCGGCGGCCCGCTGCTGGACGGTATTGCGTTCAATGTGGATACTTCCATTTGGCCGGATAACGGCGTTCGCGAAGTTCAGCTTGCCTATAAGCTGGATATCAATGAGTTCCGCGGCAACCGCAGCCTGCAGCTGATCATTGACCACCTCTGGCCAAATTGAGAACAGTATATTAATGAGAGCGCGAATCCGGTAGAATTCCGCTCTTATCACCGCATTTTGACGAATCCATTAAAAGAAACCGACCATGTTTGAAATAAATCCGGTAAAAAACCGTATTCAGGACCTCACGGAGCGCTCGGACGTTCTTAGGGGGTATCTTTGACTACGATGCTAAGAAAGAGCGTCTTGAAGAAGTAAACGCCGAGCTGGAGCAGCCTGACGTCTGGAACGAACCAGAACGTGCGCAGGCGCTGGGCAAAGAGCGTTCCTCGCTGGAAGCCATCGTTGATACGCTGGATCAGATGTCTCAGGGGCTGGAGGATGTTTCCGGTCTGCTGGAGCTGGCCGTTGAAGCCGACGACGAAGAGACCTTTAACGAAGCCGTTGCTGAGCTTGATGTGCTGGAAGAGAAGCTGGCGCAGCTTGAGTTCCGCCGCATGTTCTCCGGCGAATACGACAGCGCCGATTGCTACCTCGACATCCAGGCCGGTTCCGGCGGTACGGAAGCGCAGGACTGGGCGAGCATGCTGATGCGCATGTATCTGCGCTGGGCCGAAGCGCGCGGCTTCAAGACCGAGATCATCGAAGAGTCTGAAGGCGAAGTGGCGGGCATTAAGTCCGTGACCATCAAGATTATTGGCGACTACGCTTACGGCTGGCTGCGTACCGAAACCGGCGTTCATCGTCTGGTACGTAAGAGCCCGTTCGATTCCGGCGGCCGCCGTCATACCTCTTTCAGCTCCGCATTCGTTTATCCGGAAGTGGATGACGATATTGATATCGAAATCAACCCGGCGGATCTGCGCATTGACGTTTATCGCGCATCCGGCGCGGGCGGACAGCACGTTAACCGTACGGAATCCGCGGTGCGTATCACCCATATTCCGACCGGCTTAGTGACCCAGTGCCAGAACGACCGTTCACAGCACAAGAACAAAGACCAGGCCATGAAGCAGATGAAAGCGAAGCTTTATGAGCTGGAAATGCAGAAGAAAAATGCCGAGAAGCAGGCGATGGAAGATACCAAATCCGACATCGGCTGGGGCAGCCAGATCCGTTCTTACGTGCTGGATGACTCCCGCATTAAAGATCTGCGTACCGGGGTGGAAACCCGCAACACTCAGGCGGTGCTGGACGGCAGCCTGGATCAATTTATCGAAGCAAGTTTGAAAGCAGGGTTATGAGGAACCAACATGTCTGAACAACAAGCACAGGGCGCTGACGCGGCAATTGACCTTAATAATGAACTGAAAGCCCGTCGTGAGAAGCTGGCTGCGCTGCGTGAGCAGGGTATCCCGTTCCCGAATGATTTCCGTCGTGACCACACCTCTGACCAACTGCACGCTGAATTCGATGCCAAAGAAAACGAAGAGCTGGAAGCGCTGAACGTTGAAGTCGCCGTTGCTGGCCGCATGATGACCCGCCGTATCATGGGTAAAGCCTCCTTCGTTACGCTGCAGGACGTTGGCGGCCGCATTCAGCTGTACGTCGCCCGCGACGATCTGGCGGAAGGCGTCTACAACGAGCAGTTCAAAAAATGGGACCTCGGGGACATCATCGCGGCGCGCGGTAAGCTGTTCAAAACCAAGACCGGTGAACTCTCCATCCATTGCACCGAGCTGCGCCTGCTGACCAAAGCCCTGCGCCCGCTGCCGGACAAATTCCACGGCCTGCAGGATCAGGAAGCGCGCTATCGTC
>NZ_KV793487.1:36376-57640 GCF_001808475.1 Klebsiella sp. HMSC09D12
TGCAGGATCAGGAAGCGCGCTATCGTCAGCGCTACCTGGATCTGATCTCCAACGATGAATCGCGCAACACCTTTAAAGTGCGTTCGCAGATCCTGGCCGGCATCCGCCAGTTCATGGTCGGCCGCGGCTTTATGGAAGTGGAAACCCCGATGATGCAGGTGATCCCCGGTGGCGCTTCCGCCCGTCCGTTCATCACCCATCACAACGCGCTGGATCTGGATATGTACCTGCGCATCGCGCCGGAACTGTACCTGAAGCGTCTGGTGGTTGGCGGCTTCGAGCGCGTGTTCGAAATCAACCGTAACTTCCGTAACGAAGGTATCTCCGTTCGTCATAACCCAGAGTTCACCATGATGGAACTCTATATGGCCTATGCGGATTATAAAGACCTGATCGAGCTGACCGAATCCCTGTTCCGCACCCTGGCGCAGGACGTTCTCGGCCATACCGAAGTGCCTTACGGCGATCAGACCTTTGATTTCGGCAAGCCGTTTGAAAAACTGACGATGCGCGAAGCGATCAAGAAGTACCGTCCGGAAACCGAGATGGCCGATCTGGATAACTTCGATTCTGCAAAAGCCATTGCGGAAAGCATCGGCATTCACGTTGAGAAGAGCTGGGGTCTGGGCCGCATCGTGACCGAGATCTTCGAAGAAGTGGCGGAAGCGCATCTGATTCAGCCAACCTTCATCACCGAATATCCGGCAGAAGTCTCTCCGCTGGCGCGTCGTAACGACGAGAACCCGGAAATCACCGATCGTTTTGAATTCTTCATCGGCGGGCGTGAAATCGGTAACGGCTTTAGCGAGCTGAACGATGCGGAAGACCAGGCGCAGCGTTTCCTCGATCAGGTTAACGCGAAAGCTGCCGGTGACGACGAAGCCATGTTCTATGACGAAGACTACGTCACCGCGCTGGAGCACGGCCTGCCGCCGACCGCGGGCCTCGGTATCGGTATCGACCGTATGGTGATGCTGTTTACCAACAGCCACACTATCCGCGACGTGATCCTGTTCCCGGCGATGCGTCCGGTAAAATAAGTTCTGAACCCTGAATCATTCGAGTTGCATGAAAGCCAACGCACATGCAACCTGAAGTATGGCGGGTAGACTGTAATAAACGAAACCCCAGCGCTGCTGGGGTTTTTTATGCCTGGCGGCTAAAGCTTATTAAGGCATTACGCGCATTATCATCCGCAGCCTGCATGACCATCCACGGGCTAAAAGCCCAGGGCGTCGCGCGAATTGCGCTTAAAACATCCTCAATATGGCTCCACTGAAAATCCATCACTTCGTCAGGATTTATCCGTAACGCGCTGGCTACTCGTGCCGCATAGACCGGACAGACCTCGTTTTCGACAATGCCATTCGGCGCGACGGCCCGGTAACGGAACCCCGGAAAGACCGGGACGATACGGGTTATCTCGACGCCGAGCTCAAAGCGGCAGCGGCGCTCAACGGCCTGTTCAAAGGTTTCACCGGTTTGCGGATGCCCGCAGACTGAGTTCGTCCATACGCCTGGCCAGGCTTTTTTGCCCAGCGAGCGGCGCGTGACCAGCAGTTGGCCTTGTTCATTGAACAGCCAGCTGGAAAACGCGAGATGCAGAGGGGTATTGAGGGTGTGGGCGGCATACTTCTCCAGCATACCTGTAGGCTTATCTTGCTCGTCCAGCAAAATGACATGTTCCCCGGCCATGACAACTCCTGAAATAGAAAATGACCCGGCACAAACCCGCCGGGTCATGTACTCAGGCCACTAGGGTAGCCCATAAATGGGACAAAGGCATTACCAAAACAAGCCCTGGCAACATGTTGGCTACCGGAAAGAGCTTAATGTTACAGATACGCAACCCGGTCGCCACCATCAGCAGCCCGCCGGCGCAGGAGAAATCCGCCATCATATCAGGCGAGATCGACGGCAGAATAACCACCGCCAGCATCGCCAGCGCCACCTGAATAATGACCTGCGGGATAGCAATGGTCATCACCGCGTAGCCCAGCAGCGTCGCGAAAATCCCGGCGGTAAATAGATCGAGAATCGTTTTGATATACAGAATTGACGGATCGCCGCTCATGCCTTCGGTCATCGCGCCGAAAATACCGGTGCCGCTGGCGCAAAACAGAACCAGGATGGCGACAAATTTCTCGGTAAACTCTTCATGGCCGAGGCCATTGACCGGCGGCAGCACTTTGTTGATCAAACCGCGGGTGGAACCTGCGGCTTTACCGATGCCCTTTTCCAGATGCAGCAGTTCGCCGAGGATGGCGCCAATCACCATTGCCAGCACGACGGCGGGCATATATTTCACTTTGAGCACCAGCGTAATACCAAGACCAACGGAGCACAGGCCGAAGGTCATCGGCAGCGCCGTTTTGACGCGCTCGGGGAGCTTGCCGCCCGCCGCAGCGCCGATGAGTCCGCCGATAATCACGGCGGCTCCGTTTACATATGGGCCGATTAACATTGAATAATTTCCGGTTAATTAAAACGTAGCTCGCCTTCACCCCAGCGGGGGATGTTGTTGACCTGCAGGTCAAACAGATCGAGCGCGCGATTGACGCTATGGGTAACGATGTCGTCCGCCGTTTGCGGACGCTGGTAAAGCGCCGGGACCGGCGGAAAGATAATTCCGCCCATTTCGGTTACGGCGGCCATATTGCGGATGTGGCCGAGGTTCAGCGGCGTTTCCCGGGCCAGCAGCACCAGGCGGCGACGTTCTTTCAGCACCACGTCTGCCGCGCGGGTGAGCAGGTTGTCGGTCAGGCAGTGGGCGATGGCGCCTAAAGAACGCATTGAACACGGCGCGACCAGCATCCCCAGCGTTTTAAATGAACCGCTGGAGATAGCTGCGCCAAGATTGGCGATGGGATGCACCACGTCGGCCAGCGCCATCACCTCGTCCAGGCGGTAATCCGTCTCCAGCTCGCAGGTTTTTTCCGCGCCTTTAGAGACGACCAGGTGGACTTCAACGGGATGCGGGCGCAGTAGCTCCAGCGCCTTAACGCCGTACTGAAACCCGGATGCGCCGCTGATACCAATGATGATGCGTGCCGTCATGAGGTTCTCCTTTTATTCGAAATCCGGCAGGAAGCGCTTCACGTCCACTTCTTTAAATCTGGAGCGCTGGAAGTTGTGCTTCAGATGGAACGGCACCGTGCAGTCGAATATCGTTTTGCAGGACATTCCCTGCTGCAGGATGCTCGGGCTGTATTCCGGTACCTGCGACGGATCGAGCGGATGGCAGCGAACGCCGGGAATAGTGATTGTATCGACATCGCCCTGGTAGCGGGTTTGCATGGCCCAAAGCACGTCGTCGCTGTCGAAAATATCGACGTCTTCATCGACCAGAATGACGTGCTTCAGTTCCGGGAAGGCTGAGAACGCCAGCAGAGCAGCCTGACGCTGGCGCCCTTCGTCCGCCGGGGAGGATTTTTTGAACTGCAGCACCGCCAGCAGCTTGCCGCCGCCAGCCGAATGGGCAAAGACGTTCAGCAGCTTGCCAGGCATCGCGCGTTCGACCATATCCAGAATGCTGGCTTCGGTCGGGATACCGGCCATATTGACGTGTTCTTCGCCTGGTCCTACGGTGGTGCGCCAGATAGGATTGATACGGTGAGTGACGGCTTTCACTTTGATGACCGGGATCGCCTCTTTAGCTTCGCCGGTATAGCCCGGAAACTCAGGCATCGCGCGGCCGGTATGGGTGTTCTGATCTTCTCGTACGCGCGCGTTGGGCAGCAGTTCGCCTTCAATCACGATCTCAGCGTGGGCGATCGCTTTCTCGTTAATGGTTTTACACTGCGTCATCTCCACCGCTTTGCCGCGCAGCGCGCCGGCGATGCTTAACTCGTTGAAGCCCAGCGGGGTGGTCGGCGGCTCGAAACAGGCGGCAATTTCAATGGCCGGATCGACGCCGATGCTGATTGAAATCGGCAGCGGCTGGCCTGCCGCTTCCGCCTTCATGCGAAAAGCATCGATATGGCGGCCGGGCGTTAGCCACATGGAGAGTTCGTCGCGGCTCTGGACGCACAGGCGATGAATGGTGATATCGGACTCATGCGTTTCTGGATCGGAGGCGTAGCACAGGCCCATCGTAATATAGGGGCCGGCGTCTTCTTCGGTATTGGTCGGTGCCGGCAGCAGCTTGCGCAGATCGAAATCGGCATCGCTTGCCAGATGGACCACTTGCTGGCATACCGCTGCGCCCTGGGTCATCACCGGGGCTATTGCGTTTTCTACTGAATCCTTCAGCAGATGCCCCAGTTTAGCCGGTTCACACTGGAGAAAATGGCTGACGCGCTGGCGGGAGCCATTCAGGCCAATCGCCACGCTGATATTTTCAAAACCTTTGATTTTATTGAAGACCATGACCGGGCCATTCTTGCGGGTCGGTCGCTGGCAGGTCCCGCCGGCGCCTACGTAACGATAGACGCCGGAGAGTTCGGCGTGCGGGTCGACTTCGGTATTGGTTTCAACATACTCGCCGGGAAGCGTTTTCAGCAGATCCAGCGCGGAGCGTAAATCATGTACCGATAAGGGTGTTTTGTTATCACTATTCGCCATGGGATGTTCCTTCGGAAAAAAAGCTTTGCTCCCGGCACAATATTTTCCCTGGCGCGGATAAACAAATACCGTTTACCGGATGGTCAGTAGATCAAAAAAGTTTATTTTAACAAGGTGTTAAATAATGATTAATTAATATGAGGAGCAACGCTGCGGCTTTTTATTTCTCCGGCTAAGTGTGATACTGGTGATAAATTACACTGCGGATAATGATGATGGATTTAAAGCGCTTACGCTATTTTTGTCGGGTGGTGGAACAAGGTTCGGTGAGTCAGGCGGCGAAGTCGCTGAACATGGCGCAGCCGCCGCTCAGCAAGCGAATTCAGGAGCTGGAAGAGGAGCTTCAGGTATCGCTTTTTGTTCGCCGGGGAAACCGCATTGAGCCTACGGAAGCCGGTTTTTTTCTCTATCGAAAAGCGTGTGAAATATTACGCCAGGTAGAGGATACGGCGCGGGAAACGACGGATATTGCGCACAAAAACAGAACTGAATTGAGAATCGGCTTAACTCATCTCTATCAGAATTATTTTAAAGCATTGCTGATGGAGGTATATCGACGTCATCCCGACACTTCCATAAATATTTCCGTTACTGACTCCAGCCATCTCGAAACGTTATTAACCGAGGGCGCAATTGATTTAGCCTTAATCCAGCGCCCCTACCGTAGCGAAGGCTTTGATTATGTCTCTTTTGACCCGATTAAGCTGGTCGCGGTGATCAATAAAAGCTGCCTGCCGGAGCCGCCGTCTAATCCGTATAGCTACACATCGCTGGCGGCGCTGCCGCTGGTATTACTTCATAGAGCAAAAGATTCAGGAACTTACGAGATGCTAATGGAGCTGTTTCGTAAGTCCGGGGTCAACGCGAAGGTGATTATGCACATTACGCAGCCGGGCGTAATTCTCGACTGGCTGGAGTCCGGACTGCAGGCTGCGACGCTGCTACCTTCTTCTGAAGTGGATGCTGATAAGCTTAACCAGTGCTACGTGGTCGATGTTTTCCCCTCGCCGCAAATATTCTACCCGGCGCTGGTAAAATTGCCGTCTATGCCTTATCTGCCCGCGTTGATGGATATTATTACGCATGGCTATCCGTTTAATACTTCTGTATGAAGGGTAGCGATTGGGGATTGCCTTAGGGACTGGTATGATAATCGCCTCTGGTTGAGAGGTGAATGTACGTGTTAAGCGCAGGACGCCTGATGAGAAAACGCTTTGTTATTGCAATAATGTTGCTGAGCAGCCTGATCGTCGCGGGGTGTTCCAGCTCATCCGATTCCGGGTCCACCTACACCGTGAAGCGCGGCGACACGCTGTACGCTATTTCACGTTCCACTGGCACCAGCGTCAGGGATCTCGCCCGTCTCAATAATATTTCACCTCCCTATACCATCGAGGTTGGGCAAAAGCTGAAGCTGAACAGTGGTTCAGGGGCCACGGCGAAGGCGGGGGCATCCGGCAAGAAATCCTCCGCGAAGCGCACCGCTGCCGTGACGCCATCTTCGGCGGTGCCGCAATCCTCCTGGCCGCCGGTCGGGCAACGCTGCTGGCGCTGGCCGACCAGCGGCAAAGTTATACTGCCGTACTCCACCAGCGATGGCGGCAATAAAGGTATCGATATTGCCGGTAAGCGCGACCAGCCGGTGTATGCGGCAGGGGCGGGCAAAGTGGTGTACGTGGGTAACCAGCTGCGCGGCTACGGCAACCTGATTATGATTAAACATAATGAGGACTATATCAGCGCCTATGCACACAACGACAAGCTGATGGTGAATAACGGCCAGAGCGTGAAGATCGGCCAGCAGATTGCCACCATGGGCAGCTCGGATGCGGATTCCGTACGCCTGCACTTCCAGATTCGCTACCGGGCGACGGCGATCGACCCGCTGCGCTATTTGCCGCCGCAGGGCAGTAAGCCTAAGTGCTAAAAGGTTATTTTATCGACAGTTAGCCTGTTATGGGCTTGTCAGCGGGTGCGTAAGGTCTATAATGACCCTCGCACCTCCTCGCGGGCGTAGTTCAATGGTAGAACGAGAGCTTCCCAAGCTCTATACGAGGGTTCGATTCCCTTCGCCCGCTCCAGATCTCTCCCCTTGTTGCAAAACACCAGCCAGTTACTGGCTTAAATGTGTTTCGCTATCAACAACTTACCTTAAAGTAAGTTGTTTGTGATCGTTCTACCATTGAACGACTAAGTACCAACGGGGATTACACTGCTAGTTGTCACGGATAGTTACTATGGGAATGAGAGTATAACTATTCGGCGGCGGCAGTTCCAACCTCACACCGCGATAGCACAACGTGAAGGCAAAGCCTGATCCGGGCATTGATTCTCATAAGCTTACAGTGAAGCGCATTTTTTGCCGATGCTCCCACATGCCACACGTCGAGATGACGTTGCAGGGAATAAACAGGTTTTATGGTGGTCACGGTACTTGCACACCACATGCAAGCTCTGCCAGCGGTTCGGCCTCGCTCCTTCGGGTACATGGTCATCCTGACAAACTTCACTGTCTGACATAACCCTTGATGAAGTCGCCTAACGGCTCCGTACGTTGTCTTACCACCAACGGGCTTATTGGCTGCTATTGTCCAAAATCTGTTAGTTGTACATTTTCTGCCTCCGGTATAACCTCAGATTAATCCTAATGAATCAAGGGGGAGCATCGAGATTAGGAAGAGACAGATTCAAGAGGAATCACCCAAAGAAGAGTTAGATCGCTTGCAGGAAGAGCTTGAACTGACGCAGGAGCAACGGGAGTTTATCGAGTCCATGCGTCATGAGAACGGCACTAATAACCCTGAAAAGGAATAACTATGAGTATTTACTTTAATGAGCACGGTAGCGCGAATGGATACTAGGTAGAGGGACGCTGGCTAATTAAGGGGATTATTTACAGGTGAACCATGGCCCCAACATTCCAGGCGGCTTATACAAAATCAACGATAACAAAGTGAAATTCCCATTCGATTACAAAGAAGCGGAAGGAGTGATCGACGCAGAGAGACTCACTTTCACCGTGAATGGTCAAGCGTACCCAATGAGGAAAATGAAAACGAATCCGTGGGATGTTTAGCGGTAAAGGGGGCTATGCCCCCTTGTGTTATTTCTTCAAGTCACCAGTACATTGATACTCCATAGTGACCATTGTTTCCATACATCCGCTTGAGGATGGTTGAGAACAAACTGAGGTATAGCCGCCGAATGGCTCAGCACCAGAATAGCCCCATGCAGCGCAACGCTGTGCTGCTGCTTGAGCGCCTTGCTGAATGTTCACTTTAGGGGATTCGAACATCCCGAAGGAATAGCTCATTTTTACAGTCCCATCGGCCTTACTACCACCAGTCGGAACTAATTGTTTCTGTACAGCACACCCAGAGAGAAGCAGAGTTGAAGCTACTAACACTAATAAACTTTTGCGCATGGAAATCATTCCAATTGATAACTATTTCTAGTTGTTTTTCCGAAAGATTTTTATCTTAAAACATTATTTCATTGAAATTAAGTGGATTCTGATTGAAATGTTATCAATCTCTCAATGCCCTTAGCCACATCATTAAAAGGTGTAGTTGTTGGGCTGGCACTTTAACCCGTCTTCCGGCTTCTACGTTGCACATCGCGAGCGCTAACGCCATAATGCTGCTGTTCGGCATTTCCTGCTCTCCGTTGGGAATGTTGAATACGGCGGGGGCTGGCTTCTTGGTGGTTGGCGGCCCCTGCCACTTGCTGATCAACTGCTCTTCTAAGGTTTGTTGGTAACAGGTGACGCTGTATCGTCGTCCCTGCAAACTTCACTACCTGCGTATAAACGCACACCGTAGCACCACACCAGATAAAGCTGGTGATTAGCTCTTCTTTCTTTTTCACTCTTCCGAATCCTCTGTATTGAAGGTTTTCGTATAGGGACATTTCCCCTTAGTTACGTAGGTGAACAGATAATTGCTGTTCTGATACGTGCATAGCGTTTTCCCGTTCTCCGTCTGTTCCTCCTGTGGGTTGGTCATCGTAATTTGTCCGGCATTCGCCAGGGCTGGCAATAGCGCCAGCGTCAGCACCAGTAAGCGTTTCATGTTGATCACCATTCTAAAGAAAACTCCTCTGTTAAATCGTCCTGCACATCCTGACCATACCCGATGTAATACATAGTAGAGCGAGGATCTGTCTGTCCCAAGAAATGGGCGATGGTTTCAAGCGGCACTCCATTTTCATACAGGATTCGACCCCGACTTTTTCGCGGCGAATGGCACCCAACGTTTTCAAATCCTGCTCTACGGCCCATCTTGCCGAACTCCGCAAATACGGTGTTGCGTGTAATGGGGTTTCCTCTACTGCGTAATGTGGCAGCACTGAAAATGTAATCTGTAGCTACAGGCATCTTCGCTTGTTCTGCTTTGCGTTGTGCCACGACAGAGAGCATTGCGGCTGTCACCTTTGGCCTCACCACGTTTCCGGTTTTCTCCTGTTTCACCTTGAGGTGAGATTGCCCTTCTACATCCTCATACTTGAGCTTGAGCACGTCAGAGATACGTAACCCGCTCTCATACATAAACACCCACAAGCAATAGAACAGGTTGCTTCTGGCGTTACGCTGTAGCTCTGCTGCCACTGCTTTAACTTCGTCTGCACTCTTGAGCGCCTGGCTAATGCCTTTCATCTTTACCCCTCCTCATGTTCGTTTCGTTGAAATCATCATTGATCAGAAATTGATCATTTTCAATAGGTTGTACGATACGTAAATTTAAGAAGAGCACAAAATGATCAAAATGTGTGCGCGGTTGCTTGAGTTGCTTAACGGCGTGATCGAGGCCGCCCAATTCCAGGCGCAGATTTTGGCGAATATCTGTAAGTTATTGAAAAATAAATGAAAATACATTTCACGCCATGATTCATGAAACGGTGATTCTGTCAAGAAATTTATTTTCGATGACGGGGAGTTACTCCTGTTTGCACGGTGAAGTGATGGAAAAGCGTACTGAATTATTTAAATCAATAAGTTACAGAATACACTTTACGAAAGTGTATCGAATCGGGTGAGATTTGCACGGTAAATGAGAGGTTTTCTCATTTGTGGCGATGGGATTTGAGTTGATGAGAATTGTTCTCAATAATGGCGGTTTTGGCATAAAAATAAACCGATGCTTCATTTTTAGAGAAAGTCGTTAAGCAGGACGGGTATACATCAAAGTGATGATTGTTACGACGATCAGCTACGAGCCGCACGGCGCAAGACTTTCGCACAAGTGAGTGATAGTTTCAATTGTTACTATCCTGATAACTATGGCAACTTTAACCCTGTAACAACGGCAATCTTTACCTGCCATTTACCAGCGGATTACATGCCAGTTTGATGGGAATTACACTAGGGTTGTTGCATGGGATAAATCGGAGTGAGCAGGGCGACGATTTACCGTTGGGTAAAGTGAGAAACGAGCACCCTACAGAATTTTGTTACCCTTTGGACTTTCTATGCACCAGTACCCCTACAAAATACTGTGACCCTACCCCCACAGAAAACTGTTAGACACCCCCACAGAATTTTGGGGGAGGGGGTAACAGAATTCTGTTAGCTATTAGATCACTTATTAAATTACTTTATTAGATCAGAACTTATTATCTTTTTACGCTGTCCCTGGTCGGTACTCTACGGGAAATCTCACCTACGCCACCCTTGACGGGCTGACGGTTCGACCCCGTACCGCTCAGGAACAAGCACAAGCGTAACTCTGTACCTTCTTGACTCGTGCAAACTCCGTTTCTGACGAACGTCAGGCGCGAATGAATTTATGCCGTAGGCAAAGTACCGTTGCGCTGCGCGCGGAATAGTCGTGTGCTTCGCCAGTGGCTAAAGTTCACTTACCCTCGTACCTCGTGCAAGTTCACTAAGCCTCAATCCAATACCAACACCTACCATCCTGATAACTACCGTTATCCCTCTGTAGTTGTGCTATTGGTTTCGGGAGTAAGTGCCAGAGGTGCGCCCGTATGCCGTTAGGCTTCACAGGAGCCTCATAGAGCGCTTTAAACAGGTAGGGGAATACAGATGTAGCGCATGTGTATGCAAACCTTGTGTGGCTCGATACAGCGCGTTTCATGTTGATTGGTAGAGGTTGATCACAATTGAGAGGTGTGCTATGATATTAAATGGGATAAATTTACCCGCACCTATTGACATTTGAATCATTTCATGATAGAGTAACTAAGTAGGGTGAGGAAAGCATTCATCCTGTCATCTTTTAAGGCATCCTGCCTAACCACAAAATCCAAAATCCACCGCACTATCAGGCAACGTTAATAACGTTCTCCCTGGATGGTGTTTCCGTGTATCTCACGCAAGGAGAACCCACATTAAGTATTTTAATCCAGAGCTTGTCTTCGAGGCTTTAAAAGCCGGAAGCCAAACACGTAAGGCAATTAACAGCCAGCGAGCAGCAGCAAAGCGTCAAGGTTATTTCGAACACGCTGAACGATTACGCAAAGGAATCGAACTTTACGATCAGTGGAAAGCTGAACAGGCTGAAACCACTACCAACAATTAAGCCAGAAGGAGAAAACCACATGAGCGACATTATAAATTCGAAGAAAGAACCGCGCACTTGCTTACACATTCCTGATGAAACGTTCCAGGCCTTATTTAAGGAGGCGAGAAATCAAAGAGTGACAGTTACAGAATACATCCTCAATGTTCTGAATAAAGAGGCAACCAATCTTAACAAGGGCAAGTGATCCCATTATCACCATAGTAGCGCCGTGAGCGCGATTACAATTAAGGAAAAATTTGAATGACAACGAAAGATGAACAATTTGTTATGGTTCCAATGTGGATTCTGAAAATAAGCCACGTCAACGGACATAAATTTACCGACAGTGCTAAAAATCTTTATTGCTATCTCAAAGGGTTTGACCGCGCATTTCCATCTTATGCAAAAATAGGTGATGTATTTGGTATTAAGCCCAGAGCCGCAGAGGAACGAGTTAAGAAACTGCTTGAAATGGGATTGATTATTAAAGATCTGCGCCCTGGGACTTCTAACCTTTATCAAGTATTAGAAATTCCACGAGAAGAATCTCCAGAAATACAGCCTACTCCCCTTGAAGTGCATGAAAGTGCTCCAGCACCTACGCCAGCCCCTGAACCAATAAAGACCGCAGAGGAAAAGCCGGATGATGATGTGATTATTGATTCAGTGTGCGAACTGCTGTCAAAGCCTGATAGTTTACGACAGCAAAACAGGGGAGATACATTTATAAATTATGCTCGTCGTGTAATGCAAAGTAACCATAAGAAACTACCTTCCAGATTCGAAGAAGAGTTAGAGATGAGATTTGAAAATCGTTATCCACACTTTCATGAACGATTCGGAACACCATTTTAACCAAGAGGAACAATGAACAAACTATACCTATTGAACGAAGCAACACATCATCAAATCGAATGCAACACCGTTTGCCAACGTCTTTATTATCACCTTGCATCTCTCAAACGTGAAAGCGGAGCAATAAAAGCCACCGTGAAACACATTGCTGATGGTGTCGGTATAAGTGAAAGTGGGGCGCGGTATTGGATGTTATTAATGCACGATGCAGCCGTTATAACTATGGAACGTCACGGCAAGTATTACGACATTACCGTTAATGATGCGGTGAGTTTTATTACTACACCCCACTGATAAGCAACACTAACACACAATCGGGAAACTTTTTATGATCATCGCTATCTATTGGCTATTTGCATTTTACGCAGTATGGACATTAACGAGAAAACACGGAAGTTTCCCTTTAAGAAGAATTAATGGGAAAAAGAAAACGTAACGTAGTTACAAAGCTTGAACGAAACGCACAATCATTATTACGAACATCTGATTTTCAAAATCTCTCTCGCCTTTCGAAGGAACAGAATTGTCTTCCTGGTGAATGGCAAACTGAAACAATCGAAGAGAATAGCCCTGCAATGTCTCCAGATGAGATGGGCGCATTACAGGACATTCTCAATAGCTGCCCTTCTGCATTCTGGAAACCCAGGAAGATGAAATTCTTCAACGTAGATTCTTCGAATCTCCACAAATGGCAAATTCTTAATTTCTCCTCCTACGAACATTATTGCGGCTGGCTTTCGGTAAATCACCTTAACAATTTAACCCGCGATTTTGACACCCTATTTGATACTAAGGAACATTATGACTAATAAGACTATGGACACCATAAACACCCTACTTAATTCTTTCCACGAGAATTGGCACCTACCTATTCTTGAACTGGTTAATGCAGCGTGGCGTGACAGAACGCCAGAAGCGCTGTTATGCGCGTCTAAACAGACAGAGCAGGGGATAGACGCGCTGGAGCAGTTAGAACGCGCCATAGCGCTTCTAATGCGCTCTCAAAACAGTACGGTTACAGAACATGAGGTTTGGAAAGTGATCGATGAGTGGACGGAACTTGCATGTTCTCTAAAGTATGTCTCACAGGAACTTTCCGAGCTTTCCATAGAGATCGCCGAAGAATACGCCATAACATAAAAGTTACAAAATGTCTTGACATGTTGTGCTATTTGTGTCATAATAAGTTATAGGAATAGTATTCGAATCACTTCCCCCCCCCTCCTGAATGCCGTTTCCCATAGGCGGCGCTCTCTTCAATGTCTTTCCGTAAAGAATAGGGTTATGTTCTTTAGCTACGGTTATTTCTTCTTTGTCGTTCCGAAGGTAATGCACGGTCACATTATTATTGTGTTGTAATGGTGTGAGCAATCACCGTGCATCTCCTTTCTTTACGGAAAAGCATTGTGCTTTTTACATCTCAAGCCCCGTTAGGGTTTGCGGTGGTCAGACTTAACTACCTTGAATTGTGAGAGGTTCAGGAAATTACGTTAAGGCTGGCAAATCTTCTATTAATAACACCGAAAGTGTCAGCGATAGATAATGAAAGCCTCATTTATTCCAGGGTGTCACCTATTGTTATAGGTGTACGCTTTTAAATGAGGAGCAATGACGGGCGATCCTACTTTGTGTTTACATCTGTATTCACATTGCGCCCTCATTTATTTAAGAAGACATTCTTTAACTTCATGGCCTCTTCTATGACGTTAAACAATGCTTTCTTTAGCAAGGGGCATTCTCTCCAAGGGCTTTATTGCCCCTTTTTAATCTTCTGCGCTTTATGCGTAACAAAATAGTTAATACAACAAAGGAAACGGTAATGCTTCTCATGAATTATGACCGTGTGATCACTCACAAAGGCGCTTCCCTTATTCTCTCTGAAAAGATGATTAAGCAAGCGGCTGATGTTCTCAATGTGGACGTTGAGACTATTCGAGAGGCTACAGAGAAATTCTGGCCTACAGCCACGATCACAAAATCAAATACCCCTCACCCATCATCAGGGCTTGAGGAAAGATTAAAACTATTACTATTAGCAAAAGGAAAATAACCAATGCAATTTGGAACATTTCAAACTCTGAACGGGAATAACAGCCATGCCCGTTATAAAATTATCGCCCATGCTTCTGATGCAATTATGCAGGATAAGCTGATCCGTGTGGAATCCGGTATTCCTGCCGATCTCATTGTTGGCGACCTCGTGAACGATACAGGCGCGAAAGCTGCCGCCCCTGGTGACATTGCGTATGTTGTCGTAGAACCTGCAACCGCTGGCGATAAAGCGTTTATTGTAGCTTCTCCAGAGCATACTATTTTAGCCCTGGTTGGCGTTGAATTTGGAAGCCTGGATAAATCTCTGGCTCAAGCGCAATTAGCAACTCTTGGCTTTACTTTCACTGACTACGACACCGTAGCTCTACGCACCACCTAATTAAGGATAATAATAAGAATGGCTTATTCAGATTTATTTTCTGGCAACATGTATGACTTTGCCAGCCCGTTTACTTTCTCTACTCAACTAAACCAGATTGTAACTAATCTTGGATTATTCAAAATTGAGAACCACGATGTTAACTCAATCGCTCTTGAGAAAATCACCGATGTGAAAAATCTCGTTGCACCTGAAAAGATGCCCTATGCACAAAGCGATTGGAACAGTGCAGAACGCCCAGAATTTACTAATGCCCTCTATCAGCTTAAATACACTAATTCCTTAAATTCAGTGACTTCACGAGATCTGGAGCAGTATAAAGCGCGTGGAACCGTAGACACTGCTGATCAAATTACCCTCGCTATTTCTGATTTCAGCGATGCGCAGTACGCCCAGGTGAGCAACACCGTAGAGGTTGACCTTGTAGAGGCGCTGTTAGGGCTTCGTGTTAATTCTCAATTCGCCGGACAGGGCGATCTTGATTTCCTTGCTGGCGGTAGCAAAACCACATACACGATGGACATTAGCGCAGACGCTAACGTGTTCCAGCAACTAAGTGAGATCGGACGCATTCAGAATGTGAAACTTGGATCAGGGCTGGCGCAGGCTAAACAAGGAACGGTGATCCTGGCATCCGGCAAAGCAGCCGTAGCGCTACGCTATCACCCGTCCGTGAAAGACTTCATGGTGTATACGCTCCCTCTGGAGCAGGGCGATAACTTCTACACCCGCACTAAAGGTGCAAACCCTGCTTTCGAAACCTGGACGCTAAACGGTGTCACCGTGATCGATGTGACAGGCTACTCTCTGATTACTGATCGTATTGGTGTTGATTCGTTCGTGAGTATTCCGGTAATGGCTCCTGAATCTAACGCTTACGTTCTTCACTCTGGTGTTGGTGTTCGCCATGCGACACAAGGCAAAGGCGCGGAACTGTATCACCAGTATGTGATTGTAGATCAGCGTTGGGGCTTCCCAGAAGTGGCTACAGAGTGCAGCTATCTCCCAATCGTGGCGATCCCACAAGCGATCATTTTCGGTACTGTCTCAGAATAGAATAATGAGCGATAGACGTTAGCTCTTCACGTCTGGAAAATAACAGAAGAGCTTTAAACAGGGCGTGTGAACGTTGGGAACTATGAGAGCGCAAATCTCCCCAGTGTTCCCGCCCTTTTTTATTTCCAGCATAAGAGGAAAGATGAAATTGGAACTTATCCTAAAGAGTCGAGGTTTACATTTACAACTTAATGATACAAGCGCCGAGCAAATACTCAATTTAGCAGCCGTATCGAGAGCACTTGATGTGAGTCATTCACATTTAAGACAACTTATTTTCAGAGGAATGAGTGTATCAGATGCACTTAATTACCTTGTGAACGAAAAGAAAGGATGTGAATAATGTCAGGTGGACTAATCGTCAATACAAGTACCATCCGTAACGTGGTGACATTTAGTGTTGATCGTAATTCGATGAAAACCGCTTTAGATGCTTTTGACCAGATTCAGAAGAAAGCGAAAGGTATTAAAGACCCTACAATAAACATGAAGAGATTCAGCCAGGGACTAAAGTCTGCTGAAAGAGAATTAGATAAGCTGAATAAGAAAGCCTCTAAGCCTCGTAGCAACGATGAACGAGAAAAGGCAAGGGCAGCTAAGGCCGCGCTTCGTGTAGAGCAACAGGCAGCGAAAGAGGCCCAAAGAATAGCGGTACGCCGTGAACGGGCAGAGCTAAAATTGCTAGATACGGGTTCGAGTTTCAAAAGTATGCACCACCTAACCAACGTAGAATTAGCCCAGGCGGCATTACAGGCCAGCAAAATTACCCGTAGTTATGCTGATGGAACGATCAGCCTACAACGCCAAAACAGCGAGATTAAGCGCTTACAGCAGGGTTATCGCAGGCTCAATGCTTCACGTAGGGAAGCAGCTAAACGAGGCGCTACGGCTCCTGTAGGTGGCTCTGGAGCGATTACAGGCGGGCTTATGGGGTTAGGCACTGGTGCGCTTGCTGGCGCTGGTGTGGGTGCGGCGGCTTACGGTGCTTATTCATGGGGCAAAGAGGCTGTTACAGCCCAGGAAGAGCGCAGCGAGATTGTGCAACGTGCGAAGCTGGGAAACGTTGATTACAACGCTCTACAAGCCCAAAGCCAATACGCTACCGCTAACGGGATCGATTCGGGAATGGGTATTCAAGGCCAGCGTAAGCTATTGGACAACTACAAAGACATCCAGGACCGCATCGGTCAAACTCTCAATGAGGCTAAATACGATAAGAAGTCGGGACAGTGGAAAGGTGGCGATCAGGGGATTCTGTCAGCGGTGAACACTGCCGGATTCACTTTGAAAGATTTGCAGTCCTACCAAAAGAACCCGATGGGCTTCGTCTCTGCCTATACCAATACGTTAGAGAAGCAGGGCAAATCACCAGAGCAAATCCTCGCATCGTTGGAACAGTTAGGTGATGACCTGGGCCTATACCATAAAGCGTTTATGAATGGTGGTAAGGCACTCACTGATCAGGTGGACGTGCTCAAGCGTAACGGGCAATGGTTGAACCAGGAACAGCAAGATCAGCTTGTGGCCTACCGCAAATTCAATCAGGAAATGGACATTCTCAAAGATAGCCAGAAGTTGGCATTCTTCGAAGGTTTCATGGAGTCTCTCGACCCTGCGACGGTTAAAGAGTGGAAGGAAGCGATGCAGGAAGCGTTACCCTTCTTCAAAGGCTTAGGCAAGGCGGCGGGGGATGTTGTAGATGGCTTAATGAAGATGACCAACTGGATCACTGGTAAGCTGAATCTCCTGAACGGTGACAACACCACTAAAGAGGCGGTGAGCCAGCATTACGGCACAACGTCAGCACCTGCACTGCCTGGGAGTAATCCAGTGGCTAACGCCTACGGAGCCAGCCAGCCTAAAGCAGACGGCACACATGAGCATAATGTATTCGACACAATGCGTGAATGGTGGAACGGTACAAGCGGGGCGCAGGATGTTAGCAGTTACGCTCAGAGCGCCAACGGTGATTATTCTCCTGTTTCTATGTTGAAACAATCGGCAGCGGCTACTGCGACACCGCCAGCTAAAAATACAGTCGTTCAGCCAGTGGTATTACAAAATAACCTACCGGAAGGAATGATCTCTCTCACTATTGCCCCTGATCCGACATTCGGAAACATGCTAAATGCTACCGTTGATCAGCGTATCAATGATAACAATCAGCGTATGGTGCTGGCTGTTTCATCTGGACAAGGGACGGGGGGCTAATTGCCCCTATTCGTAAGGAATAAAATAAAATGGCAACACCAGGAAGTTTAACTATTGGCAATTCCTCGCAAGGGATTAATTCAACCTCAAATAGTAATAACAGCAGCGCTACCCGTAATAAAGGTGAAAACGGATTCACTATCCTTGCATCTGTTTATAATCCAGCTTCTGATAGCTACATTCAAAACTATCAGGCTATTGTGTTTGATGCTGTCACCGATACCGGAATACGCAGACAGGCAGAAATTACAAGCTATCCCGTTGAGAGCGGGGCAGAAGTGAGCGATCACGTTCAGATTAAGAATAATACATTCAAGCTATCGGGGGTTATTACCGAAACTCCGGTAAGGCTTGAGAAAGATTTATTATACAGTGCTGGCGTTAATGGTACTCGTATTTCTCAGGCTATCCAGTATCTTGATAAAATCTTTGATAGTCGTCAGCCTATTACATTAGTGACAGAGCACAAAGTGTATGAGGATGTCATTCTCTCCGGCATCTCCTACGATTATAAATCTGAATTTGCTATGCAATTTGATCTTGAGTTTGAACAAGTCAGACTTGTTAGCACTGCTACAGTTAATGTAATTGCGACTAAAATGCAAAGTAATAGAAGCGTTGGTGGTACGGTGAAACAGAAAGTAGTAAACAATGCACCAAAGAAAACTGAATCTGATACTGTTACTATGGAATTTAAGAAATAAATAAGGGCATTTTGCCCCTTTTACAAGGAAGCTTATTCAAGCTATACCAACGAATCTACGTTCTCAAATGGGATGGATTTAAAAAGATAACCCTGTAACCCCCAAATGCCTACTTCACGCAAGATTTCCATACTTTTTCTATCCTCAATGCCTTCAATAACAATTTTGTCGCAGTATTTTTTAATTAATGTAATTAATTCGTAGAAGGTTGGTTTTTTCACCTGCTCATTAAAGAAAATGCGATCTATTTTTACTACTTCAAAGTAACCTTCCATCAAACTAACTACATTCGAATTACCTGCCCCAAGATCATCGAGCCACAGCCCATTCACACCCTGGCTCAGCGACTTTAACAAGGGGCTTTTTAATCCTTTATCTAAACCTTGGAAATTCTCAGAAAGCTCAAGTTTGATGAATGGCATCGATTCGAAAGTTTGTCTAAGTATGTAGTCATGACGTATCAGAAAAGCCATTTGCTGATCAATGTTCAGTGTACAAAATAGATTCTTTCGTTCGAACCACTTTTGCATACTGGCAATGTTTCCGCATTGTTCGTATAGGAAAAGCCGTTTCCTATCTAAATCCCAAGATGAAATTACGAACTCAGGATGAAGGGGCGTCCATCTGGGGAAATGAAGCGAGTGAGAAGCTCAACGCCCAACAACTTTTCGTCAATGCTTACTATGGGTTCAGCAATGAATGTAGTATCCATAACAAACACCTTAAATTTCTACATAGGTTCATTCATAATGTGGTCTTTGTAACAAAAAATCAATAATAGTTTCTGTTATGTAAGTGTGTAACTTACTGAATTTTGGTGTTTTTTTTTTGACTTTAGTGTTAATGGTTTAATAATTTTTTGTTACTATTTTAATCTTTCTTTGTTCGTAAAACAAGTGTTGGCGTGTATTATTCATAAACAATAGCTTATTAATCTAATCAATTTGTTTATAAATAAGGGGCTTACGCCCCTTTTTCCGTTTTTGAAAAGATCAACTCGGGATAATCTACCATTTCCACATAGTCGGATAGCTCTTTCATGGAACATCCAGCGCTGTATGTCTTAAACGCTTCTGTGGCTGCGGCCTGGGAAGAGTGCCCGGTAATGTAACCAATTCTTTGTTCAGGAATGCCAGCCCGATCCAGGCAAGTGATAAAATGCCCCCTGAGACTGTGGAAACATTGACGATCTGTAGCGGTAGGCAATACACGATGGCGTAGCCTGGTAAACGCTTGTGAGTAGAATGGGCCTTTCTTACCGTCAGCACGGTTAATCTTGTTAGCCTGTGGGAATAGGTATTCTCCATAGCCGTGGCTTAGGTATTCATCGACAATTGTAGTTAGTCGGGAGTGAATCGCCACATGTCGGATTCCAGCCTTAGTCTTCGACTTTGAAATGAAGAACGTGCGTACACCTTCCACCGTTTTGATTTCTGACTTCTTGAGGCTTGCCAGTTCATCAAGGCGGCATCCTGAAAACAGCCCCATTATTATAATGTTCCTGATTTCCGACTCTGCTGCATCAAGTAGCTTTTGCATCTGGTCAGGCTCAAACGGCTGATAGCTCTCAATTGTTCGCCTTGCTTCGAGGTTATGACCGTGAAACGGGTTATCTGGTGTTATGTCGTCGTAACTCCTCCGCGCATACTCGTACAGACTTCCCAGGCATGTTAGCCAGTTCTGCACGGTTTGAGGGGCTTTCTTGTCCTGCTGGTTGATGAACATTGCCACTTGTGAGCGTCTGATCTCCGTGATCTGAATGTCTGCACGGTCAAGCGAAGTAAGAAATACCTCTACGGCACGAGCAGATTTAGCCAGCGTCGAGAATGAGCGCTTATCTCTGTATCTGTCAGCGTATTGATCGCGGATAGCGGTTAACGTTGGCACTGTCTGGAGTGGGGCGCGTAGCGTGGTTTGCTTATGCAATCCGGCTATGGCGTTTTGTATGCGCCGTACCTCCGTATTCGGGGAATACTGTTCCTTGAGTGTTTTCCACTCGATCAGCATGTGATTACGGAAGTGTTTAGCGGCGTTAAGGTCTTTGGTTCCCGTTGATTTCCGGTAGAGACGTTTCCCCCCGAAGATGTGGCGCATGTACGACGGGATGAAGATCTGAAACATCCAGACTCCTTCCGCAGTTGGATAAAGATAAGATTGGCCCTTGATAGACATGAGATTTATCCTCTAAAATCTCCGCTATCAACTACCAATGTTGAGATCTTTCGCGGCTCCTGGGCTTCTTTGTTCGATTCCCTTCGCCCGCTCCAGACTGAAGTCTCCTGAAGTCCACTCAACTCAATTTTCCCTTGATAAAGCAGCAGTTATAGGATTCTATTTAGTCTATTGAACTCAATTGTACTCCCCCAGGGTCAAGCTCAATGTGGGGGTATGGATGGGGGTATAATTGTACCCCCTGCTGAGAGGTACCCCAATGAAGCTGACTGCTCGTCAGGTTGAAACTGCTAAACCCAAAGAGAACCCCTGGAAACTGGCCGATAGCGTTGGTTTTTAAGGAAATCGCCGATGCTCAAAGAAAATTTCAACGAACTGCAAATCTTTCTTGTAGTAGCAAGGGAGCGAAGTTTCACCAAAGCGGCGGGTAAACTGGGCGTTTCTCAGTCTGCACTCAGCCACGCGATGAAGGCCCTGGAGGAAAGGCTGAATATCCGCCTTCTGACCCGTACGACCCGAAGCGTTGCCCCTACAGAAGCCGGTGAGAGAATTATTGCCTGCCTTGAACCGCGTATTGCCGATCTCGAGCAGGAGCTGGAATCGCTGGTTCAACTGAACGGCACCGCCTCTGGCAATATTCGTTTATCTGCCGGGGAGCATGCCGCGCGAAGTCTGGTATGGCCGAAGTTAAAACCCTTCCTCAGGGAATATCCGGAAATCAATCTCGAACTGGTGGTGGATAACGGCTTTGTCG
>NZ_KV793487.1:57660-74522 GCF_001808475.1 Klebsiella sp. HMSC09D12
CCGGGATCCGCCTGGGCGAAAGCGTGGATAAGGATATGATTGCGGTAAGAATTGGCCCGGACATGAGAATGGCAGTGGTGGGAGCGCCGTCTTATTTTGCTGCAAACACTGCACCTGAAACGCCGCACGAGCTACAAAATCACCGGTGTATCAATATGCGCCTGCCGACAGCCGGTGGTCTTTACCACTGGGAGTTTGAGAAGGATGGAAAACCGTTACGGGTCAGAGTAGAAGGGCAGGTCACGTTTAATCTGCAAGCGGAACGAATTGATGCGGCGTTATCCGGTTTTGGCATTGCCTGTATACCCGAAGACAGGGTGCAGGATTATATCAAGTCAGGAGAACTTATTCAGGTTCTGCAGGACTGGTGTCCGTCTTTCCCCGGATATTATCTTTACTATCCGAGCCGTAAGCAGCATCCGCCCGCTTTTGCGCTGATGATCGATGCACTTCGCTACGTGGAATAATGGGTCCGATATTTACTGCGGACCCGTCTAAGAATCAACTACCTGCATAGGATATTTGCAAGGGGAGCTTACAGATATTGACTCAGCAGTGCCTCAAGACTGTTCTGGTCCACGGCAAACAGGCGAATACCTTCGGCGAGCTTTTCCACTGCCATCGCATCCTGATTATGAGCCCAGTAGAACTCAGCCTCGGTCATCGCTGTGGGCTTCGCCTGGATTTCACCTTCATACGTCAGCGGCATTGGTACCGCCCCCTGAGTTTGCTGCAACTGCGCCAGCAACGCCGGGGAAACGGTCAGACGATCGCATCCGTTAAGCGCCAGCACCTGTTCCGGCGTACGGAAACTGGCCCCCATCACCACGGTGCGGTAGCCGTGCATTTTATAAAAGCGATAGATCTTCTGCACTGATTCGACACCCGGATCGTTCTCGACGGTGAAGGTGGTATCAGGGTTGTTTTTCTTGTACCAGTCGTAGATACGGCCCACAAACGGGGAAATCAGGAAAACATTGGCATCGGCACAGGCTCTGGCCTGGGCAAAGGAGAATAGTAGCGTGAGGTTACACTGGATACCCTCTTTTTCCAGCGTTTCTGCGGCACGGATCCCTTGCCAGGTGGCAGCAAGCTTAATCAAAACCCGATCTTTGCCAATACCTTTCTCTTCATACAGTGCAATAATTTCCCGCGCTTTAGCAATACTGGCCTGGGTATCAAACGAGAGGCGAGCATCCACTTCAGTTGAAATACGACCCGGAACGTTTTTCAGGATCAGCACCCCGATACTCACCGCCAGGTAATCGGCAATATCCGCAGGCTGTACCGGCTTTCCATTCTGGCGGGACTTCACTGCCGCGACGGCATCTTTCACCAGTTTCTGGTATTGCGGAAGCTGCGCCGCTTTATAAATAAGCGAAGGGTTGGTGGTCGCATCTTCAGGCTGGTAAGCCATAATGCTGTCAATATCCCCGCTGTCGGCAACAATTGTGGTTCGCTGCTTTAGTTGTTCAAGCTGATTCATGGCATAAACCTGTATTTCATAATTGGGCAGCAAATAGCAAGGAGGGGCCAGAGCCCGCTCCTTATTGCTAAGCTGGATAGGTGGTTATTTTGCCTGCGCGACGCGGGTGGTCAGGCCTGGCATATTGAAGCACTCTGCTTCGTTCTGGATCATATCTTTAATTTTATTAACCACATAACGCTCGGGTTCGACACCAAACGACTTCAGATTAGCAAACATGGTCTGCATCTCTTTGACTACCGCTGGTTTTTCGTAGTTGTAGTGGCCGCTGAGTTCGAGAATCTCTTTCAACAATTCCGGCTCGTTAAAGATCTGTTCCTCGGACTTATTTTTGTGCTCATCGGTCATCCATTTTTCCCATTTGTGGCTCAGCACGCACTCGCGGGTCAGGACGGTTTTTAAATCAGATGCTGACTTGATAAAGCCTTTCGCTGCCAGATCTTTCTCGACTTCCGCCAGCTTCAGATAAGCGCGGGTTTCAATGGTGCCGTAGGCTGGGGCGACGTTCATTGCCGTGATGCCCAGACCTGGATGTTTCAACAGGATCTCATCCGGAAGATAGTCACCATTATGCTCTTTCAGACCGACGCCGTGACGGGTGCTGATAGCCGAAAGCTCTGCGGACTGCTTATCATTAAAATGGCCAACGTTTTTGGTCAGGCGGGTCAGGGTTCCGGTCTGACCAACGATAAACAGCGGCTGCGGTAGCGATTCGGCAGCAAGACGCTTATTCAGCTCAATAATAAACCCTTCATAGGCGCTGACGTCGGTCAGGCCGCCATTGGTCTCTTCAGTTCCGACTTCATAGAAGAACTCCTTCAGGTTATTTGCCTTACGGTACTCTTCGCAGAAGCGGATCAGCTCAACGGTACGACTCAGCACCAGTTCGATATCAATGACTTTACCGACGACATACGGGTCTTTTGTCGGGTCGATATGCAACAGGTCGAAACCGGCGTCCATATCTACCTGATAAGAGCGGCGCGCTAGCGCCATCGCTTCGGCTTCCGGAATATGGTCTTTACGTTCTTTATCACGCTGCCATGGGCCACCATGGTCACGACAGAGGAAGTAATCACCGTCGAAGCCGACTTTTTCCGCCATCGCTTTCAGGTCGGCGGCAAAGCGAAATTGATCCCAGTTGTTAACGTAACCCGCGCCAAACTCATCTGCATCAACCTGGTTGCGGCTGGCAATAAACATCAGCGGCAGGTCTTTTTCTTTACCCAGCTCAAAACAGGCCTGAATTAATGCCGGAGACATGGGGCCAATTCCCAGCATTGTTGATTTTCCACCGTTAACAATATAATCGACGTACTGTTTCATTGTGTTTTTCATGATGACTCCTCAGACTTTATTCATATCAGAAGTGATTGTTTTTTTAGCCGACTCTTTTTTTACCGGCTCGCTTATGTTGGGGCGCAGAATATATAGGCAGATTGCGGTGACAATAACGCCGATAACCATATCGATGGCATACCATACAGGTGCTTTATTGACGCCTGCGATAGCAATTAACCCGCCGTGGGGAACCATAGATTCAACGCCGTGAACCATTGCCAGGCCAGCACCGACAGCGCTGCCGATAATTATTGATGGCAGAACGGTCTTCAGGTTTTTAACGGCGAAAGGAATGGCGCCCTCGGTAATGCCAATTAACCCCATAAAGGCAGCAGAGGTTCCCATTCGTCTTTCATCTTCAGCCCATTTACGTGGTGAAATAAAAGTAGAGAGAGCAATGCCCAGTGGCGGAATAGCGCAGGCAACACGGTAAGCGCCGTTAGGACCATAAATACCTTCAGCCATTAATGCGAGAGTAAATGCCGTTGCGGTTTTATTTACCGGGCCACCCATATCAAAGGCTGCCATGGCACCGACAATCAGACCAAGTACCAGTCCACTGCTTCCCTGCATATGGGAGAGCATGGAAACCAGCCATTTCATGGCAAAACCGATGGGTCCAATCAGTACATACAGATAGAGCATGCCGACGATGACGCTTGAGACGATAGGAATAATCATGATCGGCATAACCGGCATCAGCACCTTACCGACTTTCCAGCCTTTTACCCATTTAGCCACGTAGCCGCTGAGAATACCGAGCAGCATCGCCCCCAGAAAACCGGTTACCACGTGATCTGCGCCCAGCGGCGTGCTGGCCATAAAACCGGTGATTAAACCCGGAGTCAGCCCCGGTTTACCGGCGATAGAGTAGGAGATATAAGCCGCCAGCACCGGGATCATCATTCCGAGGCCCGCGCTGCCGATAGCGCCGAGGTTTAATAAGAATGGGTTGGTCACCACCATGCCTTTACCCGCGACCGGCTCACCCCCAATCAAGGAGAGTGCCAGGCAGATACCGCCGACCACCACCACCGGCATCATATATGACACCCCGGTACTGAATGCTTTAACTAAATCATCCTTGATGACTTTCATTTTTTCCGACATTTTCATCCTCCAGGACCCTTTATTTTTATGATGACTGCGATATTCAGGCACAATCATCCCCGGACGCGTTTGCGTCGTAATTTAAATAAAGAGTTCGCAGAAATTTAATTAACGTTATTATTCACCGGTACCGAATGTCGAAAGTAAATAAGGACCGGTGGGTTGTTTTATTGCACCAGTTTTTCAGCCCGGTCAATAATCGCTGCTGGATCGCGAACCACTTCTGCCGGGTTCAGCGAAATAACCAGTCCGGCGTCTTCTTTTTCTTCAAAACGCTCGACGCCTTCTATACCAATAGCAATCGCCAGAATAACCACGTCCGCTTCGGCAATCTCATCTTCGCTTAATTCATTTTCAATTCCCATGCCGCCCTGAGTTTCGACCTTGACGTCATAACCTCTTTTTTTGCACTCCTGCTCGATAGCTTCCTGTGCCATATAGGTGTGGGCGACACCGGTAATGCATGCTGCGACTCCGACAATCTTCATGAGTGACTCCTGATTTTTTATTTGGCTGTGGTTTTAAACATTGCTTAATAAATCCTGATTTCATACGGCCAAAGTATTGGCCATCAGGTTGTAGAGTACGTTGACGTTTTCGGCCTGTTTTATTTCATTGCGGAAATCCTCTTTCATTAGCTTTCGGGCAAGCGTGGAGAAATATTTCATATGCTCATTAGGGTCGGCGGATTTACTCACCGTCAGCATGAATACGGTTTCGACTTCCTGATCGCCCCACATAATGGGCGACGCAAGGGTTGCCATACTGATGGTGGAGTAGTGAATATGGTCTGACTTGGTGTGCGGAATGGCGAAGCCATAGCCCACGGCGGTGGAGAATGAGTCTTCGCGGGCCCAGATATCATCGGTTAATTGATCCCGATTATCGGTGCGATGGTGCAGCCACAGATTGTCGGTCATCTTTTTGATAACTTCGTTTTTATCGCTGGCCTGTAGTCCGCAGAGAATAAACTCTGGAGCGAGGATCGGCTTTTTGCTGACCGCTTTTACGTCCGGTGAACTCAGCGCGACTTTGACATCAGCGGAACGTTTTAACGCCACAATATCCTGTACCAGCCCCTGGCATTTGGCAAAACTCAGCTCCCGCAGCGCATGTTTTACACCCGGAATAGAGGTGCCACTCATGCTGAGTTCGTCAAAGCCCATGCCAACGAACAGCGGCAGAAAATCTTTGCTGGCACCCAGCTCTCCGCAGATACCTATCCACTTGCCCGCGCGGTGGACTTCGGCGGCGGCATACTGCATGGCGCGCAGGAATGCCGGAGCATAGTTATCGTATACCGCCTCAACCTGCGTATTTCCACGGTCGGCGGCAAAAAAGTACTGCGTCAGGTCGTTGCTGCCCACGCTGAAGAAATCTGCGTATTCCGCTATTTCACTAATCGCGAAGATAACGGAGGGGATCTCCAGCATCACGCCGAGCGAGATGCTGTCGTTGAATGCCAGCCCTTCATCACGCATCGTACTTTTGACCTCTTCGAGGACTTCACGGCACCAGATAACTTCATCAACGTTGGCGATCATCGGGATCATGATTTTGGCATCGCCAAAAGCCGAGGCGCTGAGGATAGCCTTGAGCTGCATGGCGAAAAGGTCGCGATAACGCGGATAAGTTCGCACCGCCCGGAAGCCGAGAAACGGGTTTTCTTCTTCGCCGATGCTCATATAGTCGACAGGCTTATCACCGCCAATGTCGAAGGTGCGGAAGATAACCGGCTTCCCTTGTGCAACCTGTATCACCTGGCTGTAGAGCTCAGCCAGTTCGTGGTAGTCCGGTGCGGATTCGCGGTCCATGAATGACATTTCGGTACGAAATAGTCCGATGCCTTCAGCGCCGTTACTGAAGGCTGCCTCGGCTTCCGCCAGGCTGGCAATATTGGCGGCTATCTCAACGCTATGATGATCGCTGGTGGTTGCTGCCTGATAGACGTTAGCCAGCATTTGCTGCTGCATACTCTGCTGAACGGCAATTTCATTCTGGTAATAGCGCAGAACTTTCTCATCCGGTGCGATAATTAAAATACCCGGATTGCCATCGATAATAATGTCCATGTCTGCATTCAGCTGTAGGGTCGAAAAATCAATATCTGTCAGAGTCGGGATACCGAGCGAACGTGCAAGGATAGCGGTGTGCGACGTTTTACCCGTGGCGGATAATACCATCCCGGCAAGAAACTCTTTATTGATCCCGAGAAACTGGCTTGGTGTCAGACTGTTGGCCAGAATAATCGATGGTTGCGTTAATTCAAGACTGTTCTGCGGTAATATACCCGGGCCATAGATCGCAGAAAGTAATTGTCCGGTAATATCGAGAACATCCAGGGTCCGCTCTTTAATGTATTTGCTTGATGAGCGAGTAAGAATTTCACAGAATTCCATTGCAGCTTTAATCACCGCATCCCAGGTATTGTCACCACCGGAAATCGCCGAGGAGATATGGCTTTGAAAGGTCGCATCGGTGATAATGGAAAAATGCGCCTGTAAAATATCGTGTTCAACGCCTTTTTTAATTTCCAGCGCAGCCTGCTTCTCTTGCTTAAGCGCCTCTAAACCCGCCAGAAAAATACGCTGCTGATGCTCCGTGGAATACTCACCGCCCGGGTTACGCGCCAGCATTTCGTCCAGAGACAGACTCTGAATACGAACGGGTTTGGCAATGGCAACACCGCCGCTGATGCGTGAACCCTGAATAAAACTGAGCTGAGTCTCCCGCAGCGAACGCGGGAGATAACCCGCAGGCACTGCGGCTTCATCTGCATGGCTAACCTCGAAGGAGGGCAGTTTTTTAAGCAGCGCACTCAGCTGCTGAGCCGCGTTTGCAGCATCTTTACCGCTGATGGTAATTTCACAGGCGTCGTTGAGTAAGGTATCGGTGGCGACAATCGAGAGAGCGCTTTTACCATTACCCTGAATGCCGCTGCGAATATTATTCCAGCACACCTCAGATTGAAAGGTATTACACAATCGTTCGATATGTCCCGCCGGTCTGGCGTGAATACCATCCTTCAGCTCACATTGATACGTAATTATCTGTGACATCATTGCTCCCGATAATCTTTTAGCCCTGGCTAATTAATTTTTTCTGCAGGTTTGAGTGCCTGCCTTTCATGTTTTATATCCTTCATCGTTCTCAGCTAGCTTTGAATAGAAAAAAAGTGACCTTTGCTTGAATAAAAAAGCCTGATTATTATTTTGTGATCGAGGTCATGAAATTATATAGAATTACTGTGATGTGTGTATTGCGAGATGATTTAAGTAATTGTGATGGCAGCCGTACTATTATTAACGGGTGAGCAGTGGTCACGTAATTGCTATTAAAGTGACTTTCTTTCTATTCAATGGTCATGGGTAATGGAGTACAAAATAATACACACTCTATTTATTTCGTTGTGGTAATTACGATGCATTTTCGTGGAATATTACTGGATTTAGACGGGACGCTGGTGAACTCGCTGGATTTCGTTGAGGCCTCCTGGCGTTTATGGGCCACTACAAAAGAGCTGGATCCGAGGGCGGTATGCCATTATCTCCACGGTAAACCCGCTTTGAGTACGCTGCGCCACTTTATGCCCGATGCCAGCGAACAGATCATCATCGACGAATTTCTCGCGCTGGAAGAGTTTGAAGCGAGCAATACTGACGGCATCACTGCGGTTAACGGGGCTGTTGATTTTCTCCGCCAGCTTGAGCAGTTGCAGGTCCCTTGGGCCATTGTGACTTCCGGGTCGCTGAAGGTTGCCTCAGCACGGATCCGACAAGCCGGTTTCCCCGTTCCGCCGGTGCTGGTGACCAGCGAAGATATTCATCATGGCAAGCCGCATCCGGAGCCGTTCCTGACGGGTGCAGCCCGACTCGGTCTTTCTCCCGCTAATTGCCTCGCTTTTGAAGACTCCACTGCCGGTCTGCTTTCTGCCACCCAGGCAGGGTGCGTGGTGGTTGAAGTCCTGACCCGCCAGTCTGTAGTTCACGATATCGATACCTGGAAAACCATTGATAACTACCTCGACCTGCGCGTAACGCGCAAGGGCGAGGCAGATTTTTTACTTAAGATTCAGAGGGAGTTTTAAATGTCATCACGAAAAACCCTGGCCAATGCCATCCGTATGCTGAGTGTCGATGCCGTTCAGCGGGCAAATTCCGGTCATCCGGGCGCACCGATGGGAATGGCGGATATTGCCGAAGTCCTGTGGCGGGATTTTCTCAACCATAACCCGAATAACCCCGCGTGGGCCAACCGCGACCGTTTTGTACTCTCCAACGGTCACGGCTCAATGCTGCTCTACAGCCTGCTGCACCTTACCGGCTACGATTTGCCGATTGATGAGCTGAAAAACTTCCGTCAGCTGCATTCGAAAACGCCGGGGCACCCGGAAGTGGGTTACACCGCGGGCATCGAAACCACCACCGGGCCGCTGGGGCAGGGGATAGCCAATGCGGTCGGCATGGCTATCGCCGAGAAAACTCTCGCGGCGCAATTTAACCGCCCGGGCCACGACATTGTCGATCACTTCACATATACCTTTATGGGCGACGGTTGCATGATGGAGGGAATTTCTCATGAAGTTTGCTCCCTGGCCGGGACGCTGAAGCTCGGTAAGCTGGTGGCGTTCTACGACGATAACGGCATCTCTATCGATGGTCACGTCGAGGGATGGTTCACCGACGACACCGCCAAACGCTTTGAGGCTTACGGCTGGCATGTGGTACGCGGAGTCGATGGGCATGATCCTGAATCCATCCGTGCCGCGATTGATGTTGCAAAGTCGATTACCACCATGCCGACGTTAATTATCTGCAAAACGGTGATTGGTTTTGGCTCTCCGCATAAAGCGGGTACTCATGATGTCCACGGCGCGCCGCTGGGCGAGGCTGAAGTGGCGGCAACGCGTGAAGCGCTGGATTGGCCGTATCCACCGTTTGTTATCCCCACTGAGATAGCTTCGCAGTGGGACGCCCGCAAATCAGGGCAGGCTAAGGAGGCTGCGTGGAACCAGCAGTTTGCCACATACGCGAAAGCGTTCCCCGAGCTGGCAGATGAATTTACCCGTCGGGTGAATGGGCAACTGCCTGCAGATTTTGCCAGCAAGGCGCAGGCGTTTATTGAAAAATTGCAGGCCAAACCGGCGAAAATCGCCAGCCGTAAAGCGTCGCAGAATGCGATTGAAGCCTTTGGTCCGCTGTTGCCGGAATTCCTCGGCGGATCTGCGGATCTGGCTCCATCGAACCTGACCTTGTGGTCCGGCTCTAAAGCGATTAACGAAGACAGCGCCGGGAACTACATTCACTACGGCGTGCGTGAGTTCGGTATGACCGCTATCGCCAACGGTATTGCGCTGCACGGTGGCTTCCTGCCGTACACCTCGACGTTCCTGATGTTTGTCGAATACGCACGCAACGCGGTGCGCATGGCGGCGCTGATGAAGCAGCGTCAGGTGATGGTTTATACCCATGACTCCATTGGCCTGGGCGAAGATGGCCCGACCCATCAGCCGGTCGAGCAGATTGCCTCACTACGCATGACGCCGAACCTCAGCACCTGGCGTCCCTGCGATCAGGTTGAATCGGCGGTGGCGTGGAAATATGGTGTTGAGCGACAGGACGGTCCGACTGCGCTCATTTTTTCCCGGCAAAACCTGACCCAGCAGGAACGGACCTGGCAGCAGGTGCAGGATATCGCGCGCGGCGGCTATGTTCTGAAGAATTGCGAGGGGCAACCGCAGCTGATCCTTATCTCGACCGGCTCGGAGGTGGAGCTGGCGGTAGCCGCATGGCAGCAACTGACGGCTGAAGGTGTGAAGGCACGGGTGGTCTCCATGCCGTCCACCGATGTCTTCGACAAGCAGGATGCGGCGTATCGTGAAGCGGTGTTGCCGCAGGCGGTTTCTGCGCGTATTGCCGTGGAAGCGGGGATCGCGGATTACTGGTTTAAATATGTCGGGCTGAATGGCGCGATTATCGGTATGCAGACCTACGGCGAGTCCGCCCCGGCGGAACAGCTTTATCAGGAGTTTGGCATTACCGTTGAGGTGGTGTTGCAGCAGGCAAAAGCGCTTCTGGCTTAACCTTTAACGGCCCCTTACATGCTAAGGGGCCGCTTTTCATTAAAGGGAGAGATAACATGTATCCCGTTGACCTTCATATGCATACCCTGGCCAGCACCCACGCCTATAGCACGGTTCATGACTATATCGCCGCCGCGGTGCGTAAACATATTCGCCTGATCGCCATTACCGACCATGGCCCGGAAATGGTTGATGCGCCGCATCCGTTTCACTTTAATAATTTGCGTGTGCTGCCGCGCGTTGTCGATGGTGTGGGGATCCTGCGCGGTATTGAGGCCAATATCAAACCTGGTGGTGAGACCGACTGTAGCGACAAAATGCGTGCGTCGCTGGATTTAGTGATTGCTGGATTCCATAAGCAGGTGTTTGCGCCAGCGGACATTACCACCAATACCGATGCGCTGATTGCAGTAATAGCGAGCGGTAAGGTGCATATTATCAGCCACCCCGGTAACCCGGAGTATCCGATTGATATCCCGGCGGTGGTGGCCGTGGCTAAGGAGTGTCATGTGGCGTTGGAGGTCAATAACGCCTCTTTCGTCCATTCACGTAAGGGCAGTGAGGGGAACTGTCGCAAAATTGTAGCAGCCGTGCGCGACAGCGGCGGACTTCTCTCATTGGGTAGCGATTCACACAGCGCGTTTTCTCTGGGGGACTTTAGCGCCTGTCAGCATCTGCTGGTGGAGGCTGATTTTCCAGCATCAAGAGTGCTGAATACCTCTGTGCGACGAGTGCTGACGTTTCTGGAACAGCACGGCGGGGGGCGGATAGCCGAGCTTTATGCGCTTCCTGGCTAAAAATCTTGTGGGTTAAACCCTCTCCCAATAATGGGAGAGGAAGTTCGGCGTGTCTGTGCGGTTTTGAGACTGGACTGTTAGAGCCAGGGAAAACCACCTACAGGTCAATAACGTTGCCTCGCGGCAGATTTAAAGACTTACGAATGGCGGCGATAACCTCAGTTGGTTTGAGTAACAGCGAATTAATACAAACATTCAGAATACGGCAACCCTCAAAGCGTGAAGGATTATCGATAGTAATATCGGATGCGATGATGGTGAGCTCAGACTCGAAAATATCTTTATCGGTAATTGGATTCTTAAGCCCCAGTACGCCCTGAGTCTCAATTTTGATCGCAAAGTGATACTGCTTCGCCAGTTTTTCCAGCTGCTCTGCGGCCATGTACGTATGCGCCACGCCGGTCGCGCACGCGGTCACCGCCACAATATGCAGATGACGTTCGCTGGAGAAAGGCTGAATCTCATCTCTTGTTGCACGAGTGGTCATGATCTTGCTCCTTTATTTTTGCGGCGGTATTCAAGCGGCGTACAGTCGTTGATATCGCGAAACACCTTGCAGAAATAGTTAGTATCTGTGAAACCGCACTTTTCTGAAACTTCGTTTATTTTCAGATTGGTATTGGTCAGCAGCGTTTTTGAACGTGAAATGCGGGCTAACTTGAGATATTCGTTAAATTTCACGTCTGACTCCTTCGAAAACAGACGCGACAGATAGCCTGGGGAAATATTAAACGTTTCGGCGACGCTTTCCCGGCTAATGTCCGTGTGGTAGTGACTATCGATATGGCTCTTAATTTCGTCCAGCAGTGAGAAGGGAGCCCGCTGGTTATTCAGGCCATCGGTAATTTGATATAGCAGGTCGTTAAGCAGCGCATAGACCAAGTGGGCAAAGGTCTCGCTGGTGGTATCTTGCGACCACGCCAGCGATTCAGCCAGGTCGAGAAGCCGATCGCGAACCGTACTGCTGGAGTTTTGCAGATTGTACTTCTCTACCTCTTTAAACTGCGTGCCATCCCAGTTGCTGATGCTGAAACCGACGTCCTGCTTCCAGAAGACTATCGACATGCAAATAACCGGGCTTTCCCACAGCGGCGAGTTCCAGCTATTGGCGGGGATATAGGTGATGGTGCCGACCGGACGTTCATATTTCACGATGCGGTCCACGCCTTTCGGCAGCAGCATGCGAAGTGTGCCCTTTACCGTCAACTCAATGCGCGGAACGTGCAGATGGTAGGCCATCGCCGGAGCCTGCGTATTGCCGTTAGCTACCATGACGCCTTTGTCTATCGAGCCCTGAGCGCTGAATTCACTGAGAATAGATTGAATAAATGTAGCCATATTATGCCCGAGGTTTGATAACTGTCTTCAGGACTTTCACCGCAAAGGCGGTGGTGATGCTCCCGGCGACCACCGAAACGATGTAGCCAAAATGGTTGCTGACTACCGGTAATACGATAAGTCCGCCCCACGGGGCGGCGTTGGTTGCGCCAAACCATAGTGTGAGGATCGCCGCAACCGCACTGCCAAGCATAATTGCCGGGATCACCCGTACCGGATCCGCCGCCGCAAACGGAATTGCCCCTTCTGTTATCCCCATAAAGCCCATAATTATCGCTGGCTTACCGGCTTCTCGCTCCACATCATTAAAGATGTCTTTAAACAGAAAGGTTGCCAGCGCCAGCCCCAGAGGCGGAGTACAGTCGGCGGCAGCGACTGCCGCCATCAGCTGCGGGTTCGTTGAGATCAGTGCAACAGCAAAGAAAAAAGCGGTTTTATTCATTGGGCCGCCCATGTCAACGGCGATCATGCAGCCCAGGATGGTACCGAGGATAATAAACGACGCGCCCTGCATATTGCCAAGCCAGACGCTAAGCCACTTCATCAGCCCGGCAATCGGGTCGCCAATGATGTAATACACCGCCATGCCGGTGAGGAAGGTCCCGATCAGCGGAATAATAAATATCGGTAATACCATGCGCAGGAAGTGGGGGATTTTAAGCCGGGCGATCAGGTTCAACAGAACATAGACGACCAGCCCGGCAATAATCCCGGAGAGCATGCCGCCTAAAAATCCGGCGCCCATCTGATAAGCCATCAGGCCGCCGATGGCACCCGGCGCGATGCCCGGTTTATCGACCATCGAATACGCGATAAATCCTGACAGGATGGGGATAAACAGGGTTAAGCCAGCCATACCAATTTGCGACATGGCCTTCAGGAAACCATGGTCCGGTACGGCGGCTTCCCCGTTAAACATCACCGCGAGCGCCAACAGAACACCACCAGCGACGACAAACGGGATCATGTAGGAGACACCGGTCATAAAATGTCGTTTAGTATTTTTTAATAGTTTTAACATGTCAGCCTCGTAACGTTTGCTGCTCAGAAGACCAGAGTTCTGGATATCAGCGTGTAAAGCGCTTCCGGGCTTTTTGCCGCTTTAATCTGGCTGACAAATTCATCATTCATGAGCATGCGCGCCAGGCTGGAGAAGTACTTCATATGCTCGTTATCCTGCGCGGATTTGCTAATCGTCAGCATGAACAGGGTATCCACCATGACGCCGCCCCAGGCGATAGGTTGCCTGAGCGTGGCAATACTGACGGAGGAATCCCTGACAGCGTCCGTTTGGGCATGGGGGATAGCAAAGCCCGAGCCAACGACGGTAGGAAAAGGCACTTCGCGAGCCCAGATATCACTGCAGAGCCTGTCACGTGTATTGGTGCGCTGCTGAAGCCACAGGTTATCAACCATCATTTTGATAGCCTCGTTTTTATCAGCGGCGTCAATTCCCCATAAAACCATCTCCGGCGACAGTAGCGGCTTTTGCGCCGCACTAACGCTCGAGTTTTGTAATGCGGCTTTGAACTGTTGTGCGTTGTGATTTTGCAAAAGATTCTGCGTCAGCGACCGGCAATCTCCGGCACTGAGTTGGCCCAGGGCGTGCTTAATCCCCGGAATCGCGGTGCAGTTCATACTCAATTCATCAAAGCCAATGCCGATAAGCAGTGGGAGAATGGTTTCGTCAGCAGCGAGTTCACCGCACAACCCGACAGGCTTACCGGCGCGATGAGCCTCTTTCACTGCGAATTGCAGGGCGCGTAAAAACGGTGGCGTGCAACTGTCATAAAGCGTTTTTACCTGTGCATTACCTCGGTCTGCGGCGAAAAAGTATTGCGTCAGGTCATTACTGCCCACGCTGAAGAAATCCGCATGTTCTGCCATCTCTGCCATAGAAAAGAGTACCGAAGGTACTTCCAGCATGATTCCGAGCGCTGTCTGTTCATCAAATGCCAGACCCTCGTGGCGCATCTCCTGTTTAACCGATTCCAGTACCTCACGACACCAGATAAGTTCTTCCACCCGAGAAATCATCGGCAGCATAATTTTGGCTTTACCTGATGTTGAGGCGCTCAGAATAGCCTTCAGTTGGGTGGAAAAAAGGTCGCGATATTGCGGATAAGTACGCACTGCCCGGAAACCAAGAAACGGGTTTTCTTCATTGTCGACGCTTAGGTATCCAACCGGTTTATCACCGCCGATATCGAAGGTGCGAAAGATAACGGGCTTCCCCCCTGCCAGAGTAACAACCTGTTTATACAGGTTTGTCAGTTCAGCGCAGGAGGGCGGGTAATCGCGGCCCATATATGTTATCTCGGTGCGAAACAGGCCGATGCTTTCCGCGCCGTTTTCAAAGGCCGCCTGCGCTTCGGCCAGGCTTGCAATATTAGCGGCTACCTCTACGCGATGCCCATCGCGGGTTCTTGCGGGCGCTAAAGCATTTTCCCGCAGCCGCTGCTGCATATCCTGCTGGACGGCAATTTCATGACGGTAGTAGCGCAGAACTTTCTCATCCGGATGGGTAATCAGGATCCCCGGCTCACCATCAATGATTATCAGCTGATCGACATCGAAATCCAGCGATGAAAAATCGATATCCGCCAGGGTTGGGATACCTGACGAACGAGCCAGTATGGCTGTATGGGAGGTTTTCCCCGTAGAGGAGAGCACCAGACCTGCAAGGTGTTTGCGGTTTAGCGCCAGAAACTGGTTGGGGGTCAGATGACTGGCGAAAACAATTGTCGGTTCATTTAGCAAAGGTGGGTGGTAAGCCAGAGCCTGTTCGCCATAGATCGCACTGATGAGCTGCGTCGCAATATCAAGAATATCCAGGGCGCGCTCCTGCAGATACTGGCTAGGCGAGCGCTCAAGCTGATGGCAAAAGTCAAGGGACGCCTGCGCGATGGCCGACCAGGCATTCATGTTGTTATTCAGATAACCGATCGCACTATCCTGAAATGCGATGTCGGTTATCAGAGATAGATGTGCCGCAATAAGATCGTGTTCAATACCCTGGTTTTTTGCGAGGGCGGCTTCTTGCTCTACGCGTAATGAATCTAACCCGGCAAGAAAGCGGGCTTTTTCACTTTCAATATTGCCGATATACCCTGGATTGCGGGCGATAATATCGGTGAAAGTCAGGCTCTGCATTATCTGTGGTCTGGCGATGGCTGCGCCTTTATTTATGCGAGTTCCCTGAATCACCTGTGGGTTCAACTCGCGCAGGCAGCGGGGCAGATACCCCTGCGTGGTTATTGGTTCCGGTTCAAGGCTAAAAGTCGGGAGATCGGAAAGCAGCGTGCGCAATTGGACTGCGGCCTGCGTTTCATCCTCTCCGCAAAGGGTGATGCGGCATGTATCGTTTACCAGCGTGTCACTGGCAATCAGCGAGAGGGCGCTTTTCGCATTTGCCAGTAGTCCCGTACGGGTGTTTTCCCAGTCGATATCTGCCCGGAACAGATTACATAGCCGCGCGATGTATCCGGCAGGCCGGGCATGAACACCTTCGTGAAGCTCACATACATAGGTTATAACCACCGCCATCTCGACTCCTGAATGCCTTCGCGCGTCAATGTGTTGCCGATCTCGCTATCTTTCCCTGTTCGCAACGGTGATGACATAGTAAAAAAGTGACCTTTTCTTAAAAATAGTAACCTGATTGTGATTTTGTGACTTTTGTCATATTTATGAATGATTAATTCTCAATTACTTGTTTGATTTAGTTTGTTTTTTTGTTTCTGGCTTTTGAACCGTTTTTGCAATATGGATCACAAATTTAAAGCTAATACAAACAGGTTCATGAAATGGTGCGGGGGTAGGCAGGATAATCTGTTTCCGGCATGTCTATTCACGACTTCTCCGGCGGCATCTATCACTATGGCGTTAGCAGATATGTATCTGATTCAAAAATATCTGAGTTATCTGCCTGATTAATCAAACGAAATAAGGGTCCGCAATAGAGCACGGACCCGTCCGGGTATTAACGACCTACGCGAGCCCGATGCTCAGGAGAGTAACGCTCGCCGACGATTTTAATCGTTTCAAGCGCCTGTGTTATCTGCCGTGAGTCATCCTGTGAAAGAATGATGTCGGCAGCCCCAAGGTTTTCTTCCAGTCGATGCAGTTTGGTGGTACCAGGGATAGGAACAATCCACGGCTTTTGTGCCAGCAGCCATGCCAGCGCGATTTGTGCAGACGTCACGCCTTTCTCTGCCGCCAGTTCACCCAGCAATGAGACCAGCTTTTCATTGGCTTCAATCGCCTGCTCGGCGAAACGTGGTACTGTGCTGCGGTAGTCATCCTTGCCAAAAGTGGTTCCTGGCCTAATCGATCCTGTCAGGAAGCCCTTACCTAATGGACTGAAGGGTACAAAACCAATACCCAATTCCTCCAGCAACGGCAGGATCTCCCGCTCAGGCTCGCGCCACCACATTGAGTATTCGCTTTGTAGGGCAGTGACAGGTTGTACGGCATGCGCACGACGAATAGTTTGCGCACCCGCTTCGGACAGACCGAAATGTTTAACTTTGCCTTCAGCGATCAGGTCCTTCACTGTTCCCGCAACATCTTCAATAGGGACATCCGGGTCGACACGGTGTTGGTACAGCAGATCAATGACATCAGTCTTTAGACGACGTAATGATCCTTCCACTGCTTCACGGATATGCTCCGGACGGCTGTTTAAAATCTGCTGCTTGTTGTCGTC
>NZ_KV793488.1:0-8528 GCF_001808475.1 Klebsiella sp. HMSC09D12
TTTATTAGCGCTGTTTTATGGGGATCCCTCAGCGCCGCTGGCGGGCTTTTTTATGTGACACCGGACAGGAGCGCCAGGCATCATGACAGCACCCTCTCCTCCTTTGCTTCACTTCCTGTCAGGTTTAAGACGACTATCAAACCGGAACGGTATCTGTTGAGCCTTCTGCACAATCCCGTAAAACTCAGGGTGCTCAGGATTTAACAGATAATTGAACTCCACCGGCGATAAGGCTGAGGGAACACGCAGTGCAACCGAGCTCCTGGTAAATGACCAGGCATCTCCGTAATCAGCCAGTTCCTGAGGCGCATCCTCATCAGCCCAGTTGCCCGGTAATTCATCCATGTTTGCGCTTTGGATCAGTTCATCAGGCACATCGATACTCAGTAGCGTGAAAGAGTCCATTATCTGTGCCGCATGCAGGTGTACCAGCGTCTCCAGCATCGTTAGTGATGCCGTTTCGGAGACATATACCATTGACACCCCCACGCTATTCCAGCGCCCACCAGCCTCTTTCGCACCATATCCGGTCCAGGCCGTAGAAAGATACTTGGTTTTCGTCAGCCTGTAGAGGATCACGAGTACACCCCATGCTCCAGACGCGTAATCAGCTTAATGACCTCATACGCTCCTGTCTCGGATGCCATCAGGTCTGCTGGCACTTTCCAGCTCAATGCCCGGTTAGGTTCGTTCAACCACTTCTGTGCGGCTTCCTTGTCGCCTTCAAACAAATCTACCGCCCGACCAATGACGCGGATAATCCGGACCAGACGTTCACTTTGTTCCGGGTTAAAACGTGCCTTCACACTGCGGCTAAATGTGGTCGACGGGATACCGGACATTTTTCTCAGGTCATTTTGGGTTATTCTGGCCCAGTCAGTGATCCGGTTCGCCACCTTCCCGTCCAGGCCTTCATTGATTTGACCCAGCAGCGCTACGCCATCAGCATTATTTAACCCGGCAACCTGCCAGAGGCGCTGTGGTCTGGCTGGAGTTGAGGACAAACTAAATGTTTTCATAGCAAACCTCCATTTGGTCCTTACATTATACCCAAATGGCAATAACAGAGCAAATATCAACCACCAGCAGACGAACGGAATTTCTCCTGATTGCGATGCCTCAGAGTGTAGCATCGGTATCTAGTCCCTCCTCGGTGTGTAGGCTGGAGAGAGCATATCTCTCTTCATTGACCACGCCGGTGCGATGCCCCGACCGGCAAACCATACTTTCCTTTACCTGAGTTGTTGATCGTATCCAGTACGTTCATGAGCGCGTCACTGTTTGCATACGACCTCCCTTCATCAAATAACGGTAGCTGGGTAACTCCGCAGTGACGGAAATCGTTGAGCATGACACCCGCCTTTGCATAGTTATGTCCGTCTTTCCAGATTTTATCCAGAACCCGGCCCACCGCCACGATAATGTCCCACGTATCACGTGACGGAATGCAAAGCTGTTCGCTGGAAACTTTGCTGTAATAGGGTTCATGTTTTGAAAAAGACGAGGTTTTTCCAGGCGCAAATAGGTCAAAGGAATGCGGGCAAACGCGTCAGCCTTATCTTGCGTTAATTCCATGACAGCTCCTTAGCGAAACACGAGGAAATACATTAAGAACACGTTCACCACCAGCAGGGTTAACGCGGTCGGGATTTGGATTTTGATCACCTGATATTTGTCCTTCAGCTCCAGCAGAGCGGCGGGAACGATGTTGAAGTTTGCGGCCATTGGCGTCATCAGCGTGCCGCAATAGCCCGCGTACATGCCAAACGCTAACAGAGGCGCCGGATTCACGTGATGAACGTTGATCAGAAACGGCAACGCGATACCGGCACTTAATACCGGAAAGGCCGCAAACGCATTGCCCATGATCATGGTGAACAGTGCCATCCCCACGCAGTAAATGATCACCAGCATGAAGCGGTTATCCGGGTTCACAAACAGGCTCACTACCTTTTGCACCGAGTCGCCCGTGTTTGCCACCATAAAGACCCCGCCAAGCATGGCCAGCATCTGCGGAAGGATCACCGCCCAGCCGATAGTATCGACAAGACGACGAGACTGACGAACAGCATGCAGCGGCGTTCCTTTGGTAAGCCACCAGCCGGTGAGGATCGCCGCAACGCAGGCAACGGAAAGCGCCGCCAGGGTGAGCTGTTTTTGATCGAGCAGGAACACGCCGCCGATCGACACCCCTTTCAGGAACAGGGTGCCGATAACCGTCACCATCGGGATCATCAGCGCAGGCAGGAACAGTCAGTTCTTGAGTATGTTCGAAGAGGCAACTCGCGCCTCCTCGGTGGACATTCTATAGTACCCTATCCCGACTAGGCTAAATCCCGCCAGCAGGGCGATAGCGATGACGCCGCCGCCGATGATGCGGTACGCCAAGGATTTACCGAGTTCCTGTACCATCAGGTCGCCAAACAGGAAGATCCCGCCAAACAAAAACCAGAACAACGCGGTTGTAAAACGCTTTGGATTGGCGCGATCGCGAAGGGTCATGACAACCAGCAGCATCACGACAAAACCAATCAGGTAATACACACGGTTAATGGTGATAAGCGTCATCATTGTGTGGGCTCCTGCATCCTCTGCTCTGCTCGCCATGCCATGATGTCTCGACGGATGCTGGCATTGAGGCTCAGCAGGCGCGTAATATGAATAATTAATGCCGCAATGGCGGTTGGAATGGCCCACAGGCCGATATGCAGCGGTTCGATACCCTGAATGCCGTTCTCTTTCAGAAACGCGTCAATTAGCAGCACTGCGCCAAAAGCAATAAAGATATCTTCTCCGAAGAAAACTGCGATGTTGTCACACGCGGCGGCATGGGCTTTGATTTTGTCGCGAATGTGCTGTGGGACTTCGCCGTATTCGTTCAGCGCCGCTCCTTCGGCCATCGGGGCCAGCAGCGGACGCACCGTCTGGACATGGCCGCCCAACGACATCAGCCCCAGCCCGGCCGTGGCTTCACGCGCAACAAAATAAAGCATCAGAATACGCGCCGAAGTGACACTAGCGATCTTCGCCACCCAGGCCTGGGCGAGCTCCTTAAGCCCGTAATACTCCAGCAGACCAATGACCGGTAGGATCAGAATGAAGGTGGCCAGCGAACGGCTGTTCACGAACTTCTCACCGAAGGTTTCCAGCAGCATGCCGAAATCCATACCGACCAGCAAACCCGTCGCCAGCCCCGCTACCACGACCACCAGCAGCGGGTTGAAGCGCAATGCAAAACCAATAACCACGATCGGTATCCCGATCAGCGGCAACAGTGTAGTACCGTCCATAACGTTTACCCTATCGAAAGTGAGCGTTGCGCGCCAGCGGCTATTTTTTTAATTTGCGGCGAGCGATGTTGTGTTTTTCGTCAAGTTTGGTAAACCTGCGCTAAAAAGCTACATCTTTACCTCAACAACATGCATACAAATTATCAATAAAATATTCTTATTTTATTGATAATTTTACATTCATTGCTAAGGATCGTTATGACTTCAGAAAAGAGTGCTAACCCCCATCACGACGATATCAACGACGGCCGGATCGTTTCCTCCCGCCATCTGGTGTCGGATCGCTGCCCGGAGCTGTCGGAGCTGGAATATGCGCTAATTATGACCAGCAACGCATTCAACAAATGGATGGTGCGCTGCATGACCGCAGCGGGTGAACCTGACATGGGCGCCTTTGACGTCTCCCTGCTACATCATATGAACCACCGCATTTCCTCAACTCTCGCCTTACGGTCAGGTTTTTATCATCTGGAGAAAACGGGATGGGCCCAAAAGGTATTCGGCCAGACGGATGCTGACAGTATCAGGGCTGGCTGAAAACATAGCGCCCAGCTCTTTTTCAAACCTGATTTTCTCGAATGGACATGTAGTCATTTTTAACGGTGGAAGTTCCTGAACAAGTTTCAGGATACAATCAGGAAATGGTTTTTAAGGTCTCCAGTTTTTGACTCTGTATGAACGTCAAGCAGGAGTAAATAAGAGGCACAACGGACATGAAGGTCCGGAGAAACCGTACGCAAGCGGTTATGGATGCTGTCTGAAAGATGAAATAAACTTCTCATCTGACGGCTTCGTTATTCCCGTCGATACAAAAGTGATATGGCAGATGATACTTGCGGTGTGTAAAGCTGCTTTTCCATGTATTCTTAATTATTTTTATTCAAAGGGAACAACGGACTAAGAATAACGCATAATAGCAACTTGTCATTTTTTTGCACTGCATGCTGGGCAGGAATAATACCTGTCCGGTGCATGATTGAAGGGATTTTTACATGGCAGGAAATAGTCTTTATAGTCAGCTTCCGGTATCCCGCCGAGAATTTCAACAGCCCTATTGACTTTGGGTGAGTAGTATTCCAGCGTATACCCGCATTTATTAAAAAATCAACAATTATATTAAAATACATTTCTCTTATTGATTCTGTATGGTTTTACGTGTCATATCCGAAAATGTGAATAGCATTGTTCACAACGACACTTTAGAGTAACATGGCGTATTTTTCACCGAGCCATTTACCTACCTTTTTTTTGTATTTGCCCCTTTTATCTACTCCAAACCATCGACAACTTTACGACCATGCAGAACTATTATGGGATATTTATTGGCATCAAATTCTACTAACTTTATTGCACTACCAGACTATTTAACTAGCTTACTTCGCTCTTTTTTAAGCCCATTACCCGAATTCTCCTTAACGTATATCTGGTCCTGTTCTGTCGACCGGCAGGAAAAACCACTTCATGTTTTCAGAAAACTTAATTTTAGCGAAGCATGCTCGGACACTGTTATTCTCCAACCTGAATTAACCTTAATCAAATTACGATATCAAGGATGTGAAGCCTGTTAACTTATATAACATCCAGACATCGCCAAAATAATTTAAGATTCTCATGTGAATCTTTAAGAGAAAATTCGAACCGTAAGTTTTCCATATTTACCATGGGGATGAAACCTTCCAGAACATCAGCCATAATCTCGTAACCTCATGCATATACTTTGTGATCACGTCGTCCGGTATCATAGGTTATAAACCGGGGAAAGAGAACCACATTTGTCACCTCCACAAAGGCGGACATTTCTGTATCGAGGAGCATATGAAAGCGTCATTAGACAGGGCCAAATAAGCCCTAACATAAGCTGGTTTAAATCTGGCCAGATTCCATAGATTGACCAGGAAATTCATCTGTATAGAGACGATGTTTTTCCTGAATAACTCAAGATCGACGGGTTTATAAACAGACTGCTTCCCGCTCAATAATTCGCATGGCTCATTTGGTTTCATCTCGGTACTGTCAAAAGGTCTGCCGTACGTTTCAAACTTCAGTAACTGAGAGTCATCCAGGATTAATTTTATTAACTCACCCCATAAAACAGGCTTCCCGTTGACACGGGAACTAGCAGGCTGCCTGGCCTGGCTTCTGACAGGGCAATTCTATTTAGACGCGCATCAGTGGCAGGATGGAAAAACCGCTCCAGCAGGTTCTCCGGTATATAGCGGTAGTCGGACGCGAGATCACGAGGCAACACACTGAGTAGTTTTTTCTGACTCCGTATCAACTGCAACTCCGAGCGGAGAAACGCCTTAATGACCGTGTCAGTCTGTACGTTGGGTTGTACGTCCATACGCTCTCCAGAGTACTTTTAAATCGCGCTACATACGATTACTAGAGGTCTGTTATTATATCAAAGCCATCTCAGAGATACTACCAAAAAAAACAAGCACTAATATTATTAGATACTAAATTATAAAAAAGCCCTGTCCTTTTACCTTGTACTGGTACTCATAACATTAGGCTCTTTTTATAGAAACTGCAGAGTTTTGCTCGGTTTCATTAGTACCTTTTCATCAAAAAAGTACTAATGAGGATAGATTTTCATTAGTACTTTTTCCTGTGAAAGGTACTAATGGCAGGACTGGACGCCTACACTTTCATTAGTACTTTTTTTGCAAATAGTTACTTATGTATAAGGGTACCTATTACTGGTTCGCAAAAAAGTTACTTTTCCCATCTCCACGGTTGCGTGGAGTGGTTTTCCGGGGATGGAACGCACACCGTGCGGGCCACAGGCAGAGGTTGTTGGACGAGCTCACAAGAAAGTTATTTTTTTGCCAACGACATGAGCACAAAAAAATTTAAAAAAAAATGCAAACACCCTTGTTAGTTTAGAGAACTCTTTCTGGATTCCTGTAGTCTGTGTTGCTGGAGGAGTTGATATGAACCCGATAATTACGGCACATCAGGAAATCGTTATCGAGAACTCGGTTCGCTATATCGAGTTACTGAAATCAGAGGCATCAAAATTTCTGGATGAATACTGGGAGGCCTGGAAGGCGCGGAATCAACTGATATCCCAGACCACGTATGCAAACGGGGGAAGATTTATATCCGGTCGTTTTTCTCCTGTGCTGAGAAAGGTTGGATCGTCGCAAAAGCTGACAATTGTATGGAAAGATTTTTCGCCCAGGTTCAAAAACAAAATTAAACATCATGGCGTGGTTGTTAAACCTAAACTCGTAGGTTACAGCGTTAGTTGTTTTAAAAATACCCTGGACTGGGAACTGGAGATGATCCAGGAAACAGAAAAAAATTAAACCAATCCGTGAACTACTCGCGGAATACCATCAACGAAAACTGGCCGACATCAAAAGACTGGAAAAACTGAAGAGGTTAATATAATGGCTGGCAACGCATCCCCAAAAACTGAACCGCGTAATCAACGAAACGCTGGAAATAACCTTGCTTTAGGGGTGGTCATTTCAAAATTAAAGCCACTTTCAAGTGATTTCTATACACACTTTCATGAAAAAAACAGAGCCTGCCTGCGCCAGTTTAACGCCATCTCCAATGCAATTTATAATATTTTACGCCTGGTAGAAGGTGACCAGGCGACAAGCACTAAAGTTCAGAAATGGCTCTCCGGTGTTTACGATGAACTGACGGGTAATGTAAATACCCTCAATGAGCAGATTGACAAAAATTTCGCCAGACTACTTCTGGATGATTCATCATACGAAGGGTTTGACTATGGTATATTTGAAATTCGCTGGAACCACCCATTGTTCTATAAATTGCTGGATATTATCCAGACCGCCAACGTCCTGACTCGTCAGGCACACCAGTTGTGGTTATGCGGTCAGTTATCACAACAGGTTCATGACCGAATTATCCTGCAACTCCTGAGCTCACTGCAGGTTGCTATGGACAAGATTACTAAAATACTGAACGCTGAAAATCGTGTGAATGGAAAATACGACATATTACCATTCATCCAGAGCATTAAGCGGTTTAAATCGGTGGAACTTTATATTGCCAGTCTCGAACCGAAGGCCCTTGCTCAGTCCGGTTACATTGACATTTCAGCTGATACTGGCAGTGAGCAGACATTAAAACCAGAGGAAGTGGCAGGCTCTGGCAAGCCATCTGACAAAACACAATCTTCTGCCACTCCTGTTTCGGCACAATAACTCACAGGTTGATATAAGTATTATATCTGGGCTTTTTTTTAAAATCAGGGACTCCCTCTTTGGAGTGTATGACCACGACATTATCTTTGATACAGATGATGAGTACGATATCCCGCACACGCCTATCAAGGATGTGCAAATATACCGTGATTATCCAAGTAAGCCTGCGTGTATAACGTTATTTTCAGAGTGTGCGATTTTATCCGTACATGCAAACCGGTTACAGTAAATCAATAGGTATATCGGTCTGCCAAATTCAGACCTGAGTGAGAAGGCCTGTACCTTCACTAATCTGGTCATTAAGCCATTGATGTAATATACATGCTGGATACATCTTTTACCTGCGTCTGAAAACCATCACCATGCCGGTACAGGGGAACTACTAACGAACAGTTTAGAGACGGCTTTCCTCGCTTTAAAATTTGCGTACAGCACTGAATTGCCCCCCATTGGTCTACAGGATGAAGAACAGATCCGAAAAGGTCATTATCTTTATGCAGCCTTTATTTGTTGGCTTTTACATGACGCAGGCAAGATATTTGATGTCGACGTTATTTCCTCCACCCCGGACGTTAAAATCACATGGAGTCCACTCTCATCCAGTCTGATGGGCTGGGCAAAGTCAAACCGTATTTTTTCCTATGAAGTTATATGGCTTAAAAGGCAGGCTAACGAGCATTCCGTGCGGGCACCTGTATTCCTTGAACGCTGCTTAAACGATACGTGCCTTAATTATTTGAGCGACGTAATCAAGGAACGGTTGTACGATAAAATGCTGTCGGCATTAGGTAATTGTACAACCAGTGATGATTTTATTTCTCGATGCATGTGAACGGCCGACTGGCATTCCACCGGCGCCGATACCAGCTATCGGTATGATAAACAATTCGCTATTCGGGCATCAGATACTAATGCCCGAATAGCGATTCTGAAAGACAATATCAATACTCTTAATATCAATGGTTTCAACTCATCGTCAGTACGCCATGATAGAAACTCAAAGCCTCAGGTACATATTATAATTATTGTTGGCTCTGTTTACATCTCAGGG
>NZ_KV793489.1:0-4192 GCF_001808475.1 Klebsiella sp. HMSC09D12
TACCATGGTCAACGTGGCCGATAGTACCGACGTTAACGTGCGGTTTTGTACGTTCAAACTTTTCTTTAGACATCGATTGTCCCTCTAAGACACGGATAAATCGGTGATATCACCACATCAACCGGGCAACATGCCCGACTTGTTGAATGCAATAAACTAGAGAGAAACAGGGGAGGAGAGATAAAGAAGTGGTGCTGATACCCAGAGTCGAACTGGGGACCTCACCCTTACCAAGGGTGCGCTCTACCAACTGAGCCATATCAGCACGTTTGGAGCGGGCAGCGGGAATCGAACCCGCATCATCAGCTTGGAAGGCTGAGGTAATAGCCATTATACGATGCCCGCATCCTGAAACTCGGCTACCCAGTTCTTTCTATAACAAAAAAAAGAGAAGCGTCTCTTTTTCTGTTTGAGCTGACCAGTTTAACCAATCAACTCTGGCTCCGCAAAGCGTTGCCGAAAGATGGTGGTGGGGGAAGGATTCGAACCTTCGAAGTCGATGACGGCAGATTTACAGTCTGCTCCCTTTGGCCGCTCGGGAACCCCACCAGGCACTTGATGGTGCCGACTACCGGAATCGAACTGGTGACCTACTGATTACAAGTCAGTTGCTCTACCTACTGAGCTAAGTCGGCATCAAGTAGCGCGCATTCTAGGGAGACCTGCGAGTTCATGCAACTAAAAAATTGCAGAAAATGTTCTATTGCTCACATTTTGTGCTCTGACGAGAAAAAATGGTGTAATTTCAAACAGAGCAGCACAAAAATACGCCAACCTTCTCCATAGAAACGATCGTCGAAGAGAGCAAAATCCTCTTCCAAACCGCTAAAGCGGCATCGATACATCGCAACCCGGTCACAATATTCACTGAATGAGCCGGATGCTTCTACTGAGAACTTTATATGCCCTTGCTAAACCATTCATCTCTGTGATGCTACCTTTAGAAAGCATCATTCAATGAGTTTTTTTCTTATTATTCCTCGCAATCTGGTGTTACCCTCCTGCCCATTGTCCTGATTAACTAGTGTGAAGCACTCCGCCTTCATGTCATTCGGCGGTTGCAAGAGCATGCTTATGAGCCTAAAAGAGCAAACGTTAATGACACCGTATCTACAATTTAACCGCGACCAATGGGCTGCACTTCGTGATTCCGTTCCGATGACGCTAACAGAAGAAGAAATCACGCGGTTAAAAGGCATCAACGAAGATCTTTCCCTGGAAGAAGTAGCGGAAATTTATTTGCCGCTGTCGCGTTTACTCAATTTCTATATCAGCTCCAATTTGCGCCGACAGGCTGTACTGGAACAATTCCTGGGCACCAACGGGCAACGCATTCCTTACATCATTAGCATTGCGGGTAGCGTGGCCGTCGGGAAAAGCACCACCGCGCGCGTACTCCAGGCTTTACTTAGCCGCTGGCCTGAACATCGTCACGTAGAATTGATTACTACGGATGGTTTTCTGCATCCTAACGCCGTACTGAAAGAGCGCGGCCTGATGAAGAAAAAAGGCTTCCCGCAGTCTTATGATATGCACCGCCTGGTAAAATTCGTCTCCGACCTGAAATCCGGGGTTCCTGACGCCACCGCGCCGGTCTATTCTCATCTGATTTATGACGTCATTCCTGATGGGGATAAAACCGTTACTCAGCCTGATATATTAATTCTTGAAGGATTAAATGTTCTGCAGAGCGGGATGGATTATCCTCACGATCCGCACCATGTATTTGTTTCGGACTTTGTGGATTTTTCAATTTATGTCGACGCGCCAGAAGAACTGCTTAAGACCTGGTATATCAACCGTTTTTTGAAATTTCGCGAAGGCGCATTTACCGACCCGGACTCCTATTTTCATAGCTATGCTCAGCTGTCTAAAGATGAAGCAATTAATGTTGCCACATCGCTCTGGAATGAGATTAATCTTCTGAATTTAAAAGAAAACATCCTACCGACACGCGAGCGAGCAAGCCTTATAATGACCAAAAGCGCAAACCACTCAGTTAATCAGGTGCGTTTAAGGAAATAAAGAAGGGAGCGTCAGCTCCCCTTTTTTTATTCCGCGCTTCGCAATGATATCTCACCGCCAATCCAGGGTTTTATTACCCCATCTTGCTCCAGTAATAATGCTCCTTGAGCATCAATGCCTCGAGAGATACCCACGACTTCTTTATCGCCAATAATAAGTTTAACCGGGCGATTAATAAAGTTATCCAGCTTTTCCCAGCGGGTCAGATAGGGTGCTAAGCCTTCGTTCTCAAAAAGTTTAAACCCCGCCCGCAGCTCTTTAATTAGACAAGCTGCTAACGTATTACGATCGATAGTCATCCCCGCTTCCTGCAGGCTGATCCAGCCCTGATTGACAACGTCAGACTCAACGCGGCGCATCATTAAATTAATCCCTGCGCCGCTAACGATATGCGCTGCGTCGCCGGTCTTCCCCGTCAGCTCGACCAGGATCCCGGAGAGTTTCCGGTCCTGCAAATAGAGGTCGTTCGGCCATTTTACCCGTACTTTATCCGCCCCCAGGCTTTGCAGCACTTCGGCAATCACGATCCCGATGACCAGGCTTAAACCAATAGCGGCGGCAGGGCCCTGCTCCAGTCGCCAGTACATTGATAGATAAAGATTAGATCCAAACGGAGAGAACCACTTACGCCCGCGGCGGCCGCGACCGGCCTGCTGATATTCAGCCACGCAGGCATCACCGGATTGCAGCTCACCGAGTCGGTCCATAAGATACTGGTTGGTGGAATCAATAACCGGTAGCACGGTGACCCGCCCGTGTTCAATCTGCCTGGCGATCTGCTCTTCATCCAGAAGCTGAATGGGCTCAGGTAAACTGTAGCCTTTACCCGGAACGGTGAAGACGTCAATTCCCCAGTCGCGTAACGTTTGAATGTGTTTGTTGATTGCGGCGCGGCTCATCCCTAAACGCTCACCAAGTTGTTCACCTGAATGGAATTCAGCGTCAGCTAATATGGATATCAGCGTCAGAGGGACGGTATAGTCTTTCATGCGATAGTCTCCTCGGCATTCACTTCGCCCGTTTCGCCAATAAAGCGCACTTCTGGTTGCAGCCAGATATCAAACTTTTCACCAACCTGCTGACGTACATAGTGTGCCAGCTTAACCACATCCTCACTGGTTGCTTGATTATCATTGATTAATACCAGTGCCTGCTGGCTGTGTACCGCTGCACCGCCAATCACTTTTCCTTTAAGCTGGCATTGATCGATAAGCCAGCCGGCGGCAAGCTTCATGCTGCCATCGGGCTGTGGATAGTGAGGGATGTTTGGATAGGCGGTCAGTAGCGCATTAGCCTTCTCCGTGCTAACAACCGGGTTCTTAAAGAAGCTTCCCGCATTTCCATTCACTTTTGGATCGGGAAGTTTGGTCATGCGCATATGGCATACGGCATCAAATACCTGTTGCGGAGTGACGGTTTGCGGATCCAGCCGGGTTAAATCGCCATAGGTCAAAACGGGCTGCCATGCCTTTGGTAAGATCAAACCAACGGCTACGATGGCATAGCGGTCCTGATACTCATGCTTAAAAATGCTATCCCGATAGCCAAAGCGACACTCAGCAGCGGTGAGTCGTTGCTTCTGCCCGGTCGCCAGCTCAATACAATCGACGTACTGGCAAACCTTTTTTAACTCAAGGCCATAAGCTCCAATATTTTGAATCGGCGAGGAGCCGGCGCAGCCAGGAATTAAGGCCAGATTTTCCAGACCAGGCATTCCATTATTTAGCGCAAACTGTACCAGCTGATGCCAGTTTTCTCCCGCGCCCACGTGCAAATGCCAGGCGTCAGGTGTTTCACTCACGTCTATCCCCATAATACGGTTGATAATCACCGTGCCGGAATAATCTTTCAGAAACAGGACGTTACTTCCCTCACCAAGGATCAGAGCTGGCTGGCGCTTTGCAACGGCATTCTGCCAGACATCCAGTAGCTGTTTTTCAGTTTCGGCGCGTACAATCGCGCTGGCGGAACGGTCAAGACCGAAGGTATTCCAGGGCTTAAGTGAGTGGCTCATAGTGGCTTCCAGATGCAAAATCTGCATTAGTTTACCGTATATAGCGAGGGAAGGCTTGCCCGATCGTCGTGGGTTGACGAGAGACCATGGCGTTATCAGGAGGAATTGTTAAACCCCGGAAACGCAAAAAGCCCATCCGTCAGGATGGGCTCT
>NZ_KV793490.1:0-41299 GCF_001808475.1 Klebsiella sp. HMSC09D12
GAGCCCATCCTGACGGATGGGCTTTTTGCGTTTTTGTCGTCTGAAACTGCCGGACATCGGTCTACCCTTATCCGGCCTTTTCATTACTCATGTACCAAATTCAATAACGGATACGGTTTTCCAAGATCGTCCGTTTCAGAACGGCCTGTCACCTTAAAGCCCATTTTCTTATAAAATCCGACCGCTTGTTCATTCTGCTCGTTAACGTTAGTCGTCAGTCTGGGCGCTAACGACAAGGCGTGTTTAATCAAAAGCTTACCCACGCCACAGCCGCGAACGGCAGGATCAACAAATAACGCATCCATATGTTCCCCCGTTAGAAGCATAAAGGCGACCGGCTCATCTTCCTCCGTTACTGCTACCCACAGCGGCGCTTCGGGTAGGAATGAGCTCACCAGCTCTTCCAGCTCCGCTCTATATGCTTTTGATAAAAAACCGTGCGTTGCATCGACCGATCGACACCAGATCGCAATCAGTTTTTTCCCTTCATCATGCCGTGAACGGCGGATACTAATAACCATACGTGCTCCTTTTATTTGTTCTTATATTCTAACGTAAATATCTCCGTGAAATTTTCTCACCCTGCATTTGCAGGCTCGACATTCACATTATTCCTGGGTATCTTCAGCTGTCTGGATGTCTAAACGTTTATACGTATGTTATGAGGTAATAAAGCTATGCCAATTCGGGTGCAGGACGAGCTACCGGCCGTCAATTTCTTGCGTAATGAAAACGTCTTTGTGATGACGACAACTCGCGCGACGACTCAGGAAATCCGCCCGCTGAAGGTGCTCATCCTTAATCTGATGCCGAAGAAAATCGAGACTGAGAATCAGTTTTTGCGACTGCTTTCCAACTCTCCTCTGCAGCTTGATATCCAGCTGCTGCGCATCGATGCCCGCGAATCGCGTAATACCCCAGCGGAACACCTGAACAACTTCTACTGCAACTTTGAAGATATTTGCGATCAGAATTTTGATGGCCTGATTGTTACCGGCGCGCCCTTAGGTTTGGTTGAGTTTAATGACGTTGCCTACTGGCCGCAGATCAAACAGGTGCTGGAATGGGCTAAAGATCATGTTACCTCAACGCTATTTGTCTGTTGGGCTGTACAGGCGGCCCTCAATATCCTCTATGGTATCCCTAAACAGACGCGCTCTGAGAAGATTTCCGGCGTCTACGAACACCATATCCTGCAACCACATGCCTTATTAACCCGCGGCTTTGACGATAGCTTTCTCGCGCCGCACTCGCGCTATGCCGATTTCCCGGCGGCGCTGATACGCGACTACACCGACCTGGAGATTCTGGCGGAAACGGAAGAGGGCGATGCCTACCTGTTCGCCAGCAAAGACAAGCGTATCGCCTTCGTGACCGGTCATCCAGAATATGATGCAAACACCCTGGCCAGCGAGTTCTTCCGCGATGTGGAAGCGGGCCTCGATCCCCAGGTTCCACACAATTATTTCCCGCAAAACGATCCGCAGAACAAACCGCGCGCCACCTGGCGAAGCCATGGCAATCTACTGTTTATCAACTGGCTGAATTATTACGTCTACCAGATCACGCCATACGATCTACGCCATATGAATCCGACTCTGGATTAATCTTCTACACAACGCGATCCTAAAGCGTTTCAGCATTTTGCCTCTGGCACCTTCGGGTGCCTTTTTTATTTCCGAAATGCGGCTCATATTGTGATTAAACTTTATTTATATTGTTATCAATAGGTTAAATAATAATTAAATTAAAAATGGAAATTGTTTTTGATTTTGAAAAATAAATGCGTAGTCTTAATTGTGCTGAACGAAAACTACACAACGATCTTACGTTCGCGCCAACTGGATCAACCAAGAGGAGCAGCACATGACGCAGCAGGCGACAATTACTGACGAACTGGCTTTTAGCCAGCCATATGGCGACCAGGAGAGGCAAATCTTAACGCCTGAGGCAGTCGAATTTTTGACTGAACTGGTGAGCCGCTTTACGCCTGAGCGCAATAAACTCCTGGCGGCGCGTCTCCAGCAGCAGCAGGAAATTGATGACGGTAAGCTACCTGATTTTATTTCGGAAACAGCTTCCATTCGTAATGGTGATTGGAAAATTCGCGGCATCCCTGTGGATTTGCTGGATCGCCGGGTGGAAATCACCGGTCCGGTAGAGCGTAAGATGGTGATCAATGCGCTGAATGCGAACGTAAAAGTCTTTATGGCGGATTTCGAAGACTCACTGGCGCCTGAATGGAGCAAAGTCATTGAGGGGCAAATTAACCTGCGCGATGCGGTTAACGGCACCATCAGCTATACCAATGAAGCTGGCAAAATCTATCAGCTTAAACCGAACCCGGCGCTGCTGATCTGTCGCGTGCGCGGCCTGCATCTGCCGGAAAAACACGTGACATGGCGCAGGGAAGCCATTCCCGGCAGCCTGTTCGACTTTGCTCTTTATTTCTTCCATAACTACAAAGCGTTACTGGAAAAAGGCAGCGGGCCCTATTTCTATCTGCCGAAAACCCAGGCCTGGCAGGAAGCCGCGTGGTGGAGTGAAGTCTTTAGCTTTACGGAAGACCGTTTTGAGCTGCCGCGCGGCACTATCAAAGCCACGCTGCTGATTGAAACGCTGCCCGCCGTATTCCAGATGGACGAAATCCTGCATGCCCTGCGCGACCATATTGTGGGTCTGAACTGCGGGCGCTGGGACTATATCTTCAGCTATATCAAAACGCTGAAGAATCACCCGGACCGCGTTCTGCCGGATCGTCAGGTGGTGACGATGGACAAGCCATTCCTCAGTGCCTACTCACGATTGTTAATTAAGACCTGCCATAAGCGCGGCGCATTTGCGATGGGCGGCATGGCGGCCTTTATTCCGAGCAAAGATGCTGAGCGGAACAATCAGGTGCTGAACAAGGTAAAAGCGGACAAATCGCTGGAGGCGAATAACGGTCATGATGGCACATGGATTGCGCATCCCGGTTTGGCTGACACCGCGATGGCCGTCTTTAATGGCGTGCTCGGTGAGAACAAAAATCAGCTATTTGTCACCCGTGAAGACGATGCGCCAATTACCGCTGAACAGCTGCTGGCCCCCTGCGAGGGCGAACGAACCGAAGAGGGCATGCGCGCCAACATTCGCGTGGCGGTGCAGTACATCGAGGCGTGGATTTCCGGCAACGGCTGCGTACCGATTTATGGCCTCATGGAGGATGCGGCAACGGCCGAGATCTCACGTACCTCAATCTGGCAGTGGATCCATCACGAAAAAACGCTCAGCAGCGGTCAACCGGTAACTAAAGCGCTGTTCCGCCAGTGGCTGGCCGAAGAGATGCGGGTGATTCAGGACGAACTGGGCGAGCACCGCTACAGCAGCGGGCGCTTTGACGAGGCCGCGCGCCTGATGGAACAGATCACCACTTCCGATGAGCTCATTGACTTCCTGACTTTGCCGGGTTACCGCCTGCTGGCCTGACGGCCCAGGCTACTTTGTTTGCCATTTTGGCCCCGGGCAGTACTCAAAATCCTCACGTACTATAAGTACGCTCCGGTTTTTGCGCGCTGGCCGTGACCAAACTGTCATCACCAATAATGCCTGGGAAGCCAGGAAAATAATATGGAGCATCTGCACATGAAAACCCGTACCCAACAAATCGAAGAATTAAACAAAGAGTGGACCAACCCGCGCTGGGAAGGCATTACTCGCCCATACAGCGCCGAAGACGTGGTGAAGCTACGCGGCTCCGTTAACCCGGAATGTACGCTGGCGCAGCTGGGCGCGGCAAAGATGTGGCGACTGCTGCACGGCGAAGCGAAAAAAGGCTACGTCAACAGCCTGGGCGCGCTGACCGGGGGCCAGGCGTTACAGCAGGCGAAAGCGGGCATTGAAGCGATTTACCTTTCTGGCTGGCAGGTCGCGGCGGACGCCAACCTGGCCTCCAGCATGTATCCGGATCAATCGCTCTATCCGGCTAACTCAGTACCGGCCGTGGTCGATCGGATCAATAACACCTTCCGCCGCGCGGATCAGATCCAGTGGTCTGCGGGTATTGAACCGAACGATCCGCGTTATACCGATTATTTTCTGCCGATCGTCGCCGATGCGGAAGCGGGATTTGGCGGCGTGCTTAATGCGTTTGAGCTGATGAAATCGATGATTGAGGCCGGTGCAGCGGCCGTACACTTCGAAGATCAGCTGGCATCGGTGAAGAAATGCGGCCATATGGGCGGCAAAGTGCTGGTTCCCACGCAAGAAGCGATTCAGAAACTGGTTGCCGCGCGTCTGGCGGCAGACGTAATGGGCGTACCAACGCTGGTGATTGCCCGCACTGACGCCGATGCGGCGGATTTAATTACCTCAGACTGCGATCCTTACGATCGTCAGTTCATTACCGGCGACCGTACCAGCGAAGGTTTCTTCCGCACCCATGCCGGTATCGAACAGGCGATCAGCCGCGGGCTGGCCTACGCGCCCTATGCCGACCTGGTGTGGTGTGAAACCTCCACCCCGGACCTTGAGCTGGCGAAGCGCTTTGCCGATGCGATCCATGCGAAATATCCGGGCAAACTGCTGGCCTATAACTGCTCGCCGTCGTTTAACTGGCAGAAAAAGCTGGATGATAAAACCATTGCCAGCTTCCAGCAGCAACTGGCGGATATGGGCTACAAATATCAGTTCATCACCCTGGCCGGTATTCACAGCATGTGGTTCAACATGTTCGATCTGGCTCACGCTTACGCCCAGGGCGAGGGGATGAAGCACTACGTTGAGAAGGTTCAGCAGCCGGAATTCGCGGCGGCGAAAGATGGCTATACCTTTGTCTCCCATCAGCAGGAGGTCGGGACTGGCTACTTCGATAAGGTCACCACCATTATCCAGGGCGGAACCTCATCAGTAACGGCGTTAACCGGCTCTACAGAAGAAGATCAGTTCTGATCATTTCCCCTCTCCCTCTCTCCGGGGGAGAGGGAGAGAGGGGAAGGTATGACACGTGGCCTGGAATTATTGATTGCGCAAACTATTTTGCAGGGTTTCGACGCCCAGTACGGTCGTTTTCTTGAAGTCACTTCCGGCGCCCAGCAGCGCTTTGAACAGGCCGACTGGCATGCCGTCCAGCAGGCGATGAAGCAGCGCATCCATCTCTACGATCACCATGTCGGCCTGGTCGTCGAGCAGCTGCGCTGCATTACCGATGGCAAAAATACCGATAGCGACTTTTTGCTGCGGGTAAAAGAACACTATACCCGCCTGCTGCCGGATTACCCTCGCTTTGAAATTGCGGAGAGCTTTTTCAATTCCGTCTATTGTCGGTTGTTTGACCACCGCTCGCTGACTCCCGAGCGGCTTTTTATTTTCAGCTCGCAGCCCGAGCGGCGCCTGCGCTCTATACCGCGGCCGCTGGCGAAAGATTTCTTTCCCGAGCGCGGCTGGGACACGTTATTACGCAAAGTGTTATCCGATCTTCCTCTCCGCCTGCCGTGGCAAAACAGAGCGCGCGATATCGGGTATATCACCGTTTGCCTGCAGGAAGCGCTTGGCGGCGAGCTGCTCTCCCGGTCGTATCTACAGGTGGCGAATGAACTTTTTTACCGCAATAAGGCAGCCTGGCTGGTAGGCAAATTGGTTACGCCGATGGCCACGCTGCCTTTTCTTCTGCCAATCCATCGTACCGATGAAGGCGAACTGTTTGTCGATGCTTGCCTGACGACGCATGCCGAAGCCAGTATCGTTTTTGGCTTCGCCCGCTCCTATTTTATGGTTTACGCGCCGCTGCCCGGCGCGCTGGTCGAGTGGCTGCGCGAGATTCTGCCGGGTAAAACCACCGCCGAACTGTACATGGCGATTGGCTGCCAGAAGCATGCGAAAACGGAAAGCTATCGGGAATACCTGCACTATCTTTCCCGCAGCAATGAACAATTTGTTGAAGCGCCGGGGATCCGCGGGATGGTCATGCTGGTGTTTACCTTGCCGGGCTTTGACCGGGTATTTAAGGTCATCAAGGACCGCTTCGCGCCGCAGAAAGAGATGACTGCCGCTCACGTGCGCGCCTGTTACCAGCTGGTCAAAGAGCATGACCGCGTGGGACGGATGGCCGACACCCAGGAGTTTGAGAACTTCGTGCTGGAGAAACGGCAAATTGCGCCCGAGCTGATGGCCCTGTTACAAACCGAAGCAGGTGGGAAAATTACCGACCTCGGCGATCGGATTGCGATCAGCCATCTGTATATCGAGCGGCGGATGGTGCCGCTGAATATCTGGCTGGAGCAGGTTGACGGGCAGGCGCTGCGTGATGCAGTCGAGGAGTACGGGAACGCCATTCGTCAGCTGGCTGCCGCCAACATTTTCCCGGGCGATATGCTATTTAAGAATTTTGGCGTTACGCGTCACGGCCGGGTGGTGTTCTACGATTACGATGAAATTTGCTATATGACGGAGGTGAATTTCCGCGAGATCCCGCCAGCGCGCTATCCGGAAGATGAGCTTGCCAGCGAGCCCTGGTACAGCGTCTCGCCGGGCGATGTTTTTCCGGAGGAGTTTCGCCACTGGCTGTGCGCCGACCCGCGTATCGGGCCGCTATTTGAAGAGATGCACGCCGACCTGCTGCGCGCCGACTACTGGCGGGAGCTGCAAAACCGTATTCGCAACGGCCACGTGGAAGACGTCTACGCCTATCGTCGCCGTCAGCGCTTTTGCGTGCGCTATGGCAACCTGCAACAGGCAGGGTAATCAGGCGGCCAGGTTCAGGCGGCCTCTATAACCGCAAATTCTTCGTACACCAGCTCCATATCCGACGCCCAGGTGCCTTCGCGTTCAAAGAATGCCTGATGCGCCGATTGCCAGTAAGCGAGGCTCAAATCACCTTCGCCCTCCAGCGCGGCGAGCTCAGGGCTCATTTCATTAAACCGGATCAGCCTGAGCATCAGGGTGCGTATCACGCAGACGGCTTTGCCCTGGCCGTCCAGCACAATGTGATATGCCCCCGGCGTCACGGGCGGCTGCTCCTGCTGATAGCTGGCAAGCGAACCGCAGGTGCCGCGCTTCTTCCCCGCGATGACCAGGGCCGCCAGCTCGTCGGCCAGCTCCGCTGAATCGCCGAAAGACCAGCAAAAAGCAGAAGGGTATTTATCCTGCCAGTAGGATTTCAGATCGCTCATTTAGCGCACTCCGCCATACGCCAGTGTCACTTCTTTCGCCGCTTTGATCACCATGGCGCCGAACTCGGTCACGCGGTCATCGGTAATGCGGGAAATGGGCCCGGAAATAGAGATAGCGGCGAACGGCTCACGATGTTCATCATAAATGCATGACGCTACGCAGCGCAGTCCTAGCGCGTGTTCTTCGTCATCAAACGAATAGCCGCGCTTACGCGTCTGGGCCAGGTCCTCTTTCAGATGCACCGGCGATACCAGCGTAGCGTGGGTGTAAGCGTGCAGACCTTGACGGTGCAGCAGGCCGGTGACCTGATCTTCACTCAACTGCGACAAAAACGCCTTACCGGCGCCGGAAGCGTGCATCGGCAGCTTACCGCCAATCGGCGCCGACATACGCATCAGTTGGGTACACTGCACCTGATCGATAATGATCGCCTGATGATCGCTCGGGTCCAGCACCGCGAGGTTAACCGTTTCGCCGGAGTCTTCCATCAGTTGACGCAAAATCGGATGGACGATCGCCAACAGGTTACGACTTTGCAGGAAGCTGCTGCCGACGACGAAAGCATGGGCGCCCACCGACCAGTGACCCAGTTCACCGACCTGACGAACAAAACCCAACTGCTGCATCGTGGTTAACAGGCGGTGGGTGGTGGAATTAGGCAAGCCGGCCTGCTGGGCCAGTTCGGTCAGCGCCACGCTGCCGTGAGATTCAGCAATCCATTCGAGCAGCTTCAGGCCGCGGGTCAGGGACTGAACTTGCCCGCCAGCCGGAGCGGCGGCGGAGGCGGCAGGTTTTCTGCCGCGTTTTGCGGGAGCGGGGGTCGCCATCGCGGACTCCTTTTTTCTGTATCGTGGAAATGATTTTCGTTTTATTTGGCGATAATGCAATCACTACCCGACTGATCGGATGAGTGAAGCTGAACATGTCTCATCTTGCCCGCTGTTCTCTTTTCCACCCCTTCGGTTTGTGCCAGTATGGTCCGTTGAGTTTTTTCGGTCTGGTTGAGCGTTGTCGGGAGCGAGTGTGAGCAGCAAAGTTGAGCAACTGCATCAGCAGTTAAAAGAACGTATTCTGGTTCTGGATGGGGGCATGGGCACCATGATCCAGAGCTATCGTCTGAGTGAGCAGGACTTCCGCGGCGAGCGTTTTGCCGACTGGCCGTGCGACCTGAAGGGCAACAACGACCTGCTGGTTCTCAGCAAGCCGGAAGTGATCACCGCCATCCACGATGCCTATTTTGCGGCCGGGGCGGATATCATTGAAACCAACACCTTTAACTCGACGACCATCGCGATGGCGGATTACCAGATGGAATCCCTGTCGGCGGAAATCAACTTTACGGCGGCGAAACTGGCCCGCGCCAGCGCTGATGCCTGGACCGCGCGCACGCCGGAAAAACCACGCTATGTGGCAGGCGTTCTCGGCCCGACTAACCGCACTGCGTCCATTTCTCCTGACGTCAATGACCCGGCCTTTCGCAACATCACCTTTGACGGGCTGGTGGAAGCCTATCGTGAATCCACCAAAGCGCTGGTGGAAGGCGGGGCGGATCTGATTCTGATTGAGACGGTGTTCGATACCCTCAACGCCAAAGCGGCGATCTTTGCGGTCAAAGAGGAGTTTGAAGCGCTGGGGGTCGATCTGCCGATTATGATCTCCGGCACCATCACCGACGCCTCCGGTCGCACGCTGTCCGGCCAGACCACCGAAGCCTTTTATAACTCGCTGCGCCACGCCGATGCGCTCACTTTCGGCCTCAACTGCGCTCTGGGGCCGGACGAACTGCGCCAGTACGTGCAGGAGCTGTCGCGTATCGCCGAATGCTACGTCACCGCCCACCCGAACGCCGGTCTGCCGAACGCCTTTGGTGAATACGATCTGGACGCCGACACGATGGCGACGCAAATTCGCGAATGGGCGGAGGCCGGCTTCCTGAATATTGTCGGCGGCTGCTGCGGCACCACGCCGGAACATATTGCCGCCATGAGCCGCGCGGTGGCCGGCCTGCCGCCGCGCCAGCTGCCGGAGATCCCCGTCGCCTGCCGTCTTTCCGGCCTTGAGCCGCTGAATATCGGCGATGACAGCCTGTTTGTGAACGTCGGCGAACGCACCAACGTCACCGGCTCGGCGAAATTCAAACGCCTGATTAAAGAAGAAAAATATAACGAAGCGCTGGATGTGGCGCGCCAGCAGGTGGAAAGCGGCGCACAGATTATCGATATCAATATGGATGAGGGGATGCTCGACGCCGAAGCGGCGATGACGCGTTTCCTCAACCTGATCGCCGGTGAGCCGGATATCGCCCGCGTGCCGATTATGATCGACTCCTCCAAATGGGAGGTTATCGAAAAGGGCCTGAAGTGTATTCAGGGCAAAGGCATCGTTAACTCCATCTCGATGAAAGAGGGCGTTGAGCCGTTTATCCAGCATGCGAAAAAGGTGCGCCGCTACGGGGCTGCCGTCGTGGTGATGGCCTTTGATGAAGTGGGCCAGGCCGATACCCGTGAACGTAAAATTGAAATTTGCCGCCGGGCGTACACCATTCTTACCGAAGAGGTGGGCTTCCCGCCGGAAGACATCATCTTCGACCCGAATATTTTCGCCGTGGCGACCGGAATTGAAGAGCACAACAACTATGCCCAGGACTTTATCGGCGCCTGTGAAGATATCAAACGCGAACTGCCGCACGCGCTGATCTCCGGCGGCGTCTCTAACGTGTCGTTCTCCTTCCGCGGTAACGACCCGGTGCGCGAGGCGATTCACGCGGTATTCCTCTACTACGCCATCCGTAACGGCATGGATATGGGTATCGTCAACGCTGGACAGCTGGCAATTTACGACGACCTTCCCGCCGAGCTGCGCGACGCGGTTGAAGATGTGATTCTGAACCGCCGCGATGACGGCACCGAACGCCTGCTGGATCTGGCGGAGAAATATCGCGGCAGCAAAACTGACGATACCGCCAACGCCCAGCAGGCGGAATGGCGCAGCTGGGACGTCAAAAAACGCCTCGAGTACTCGCTGGTTAAAGGCATTACCGAATTTATTGAGCTCGATACCGAAGAAGCCCGACAGCAGGCCGTGCGCCCGATCGAGGTTATCGAAGGGCCGCTGATGGACGGTATGAACGTGGTCGGCGATCTGTTCGGTGAAGGGAAAATGTTCCTGCCTCAGGTGGTGAAATCCGCCCGCGTAATGAAGCAGGCGGTGGCCTACCTCGAACCCTATATTGAGGCCAGCAAAGAGAAAGGTTCCAGCAACGGCAAGATGGTCATCGCCACCGTGAAGGGTGACGTTCACGATATCGGCAAGAATATTGTCGGCGTCGTGCTGCAGTGTAATAACTATGAAATCGTCGATCTGGGCGTGATGGTGCCTGCGGATAAAATCCTGAAAACCGCCCGCGAGGTTAACGCCGACCTGATTGGCCTCTCCGGGCTGATTACGCCGTCGCTGGATGAGATGGTCAACGTGGCGAAGGAGATGGAGCGTCAGGGCTTTACTATTCCGCTGCTGATCGGTGGCGCAACCACCTCGAAAGCGCATACGGCAGTGAAAATCGAGCAGAACTACAGCGGCCCGACGGTCTACGTGCAGAACGCCTCGCGCACCGTCGGCGTGGTCGCCGCCCTGCTGTCCGATAGCCAGCGCGATGATTTTGTCGCCCGTACCCGCAAAGAGTACGAAACGGTGCGTATTCAGCACGGACGTAAAAAGCCGCGCACTCCCCCCGTCACGCTGGAAGCCGCGCGCGATAACGACCTGGCCTTTGACTGGGCAAGCTACACCCCGCCGGTAGCTCATCGTCTGGGCGTGCATGAGGTGGAAGCCAGTATTGAAACCCTGCGTAATTATATCGACTGGACGCCGTTCTTTATGACCTGGTCGCTGGCCGGTAAGTATCCGCGCATTCTGGAAGATGAAGTCGTGGGCGAAGAGGCACAGCGCCTGTTTAAAGACGCCAACGAACTGCTGGATAAGCTCAGTGCCGGGAAGGCCCTCAATCCACGCGGCGTCGTGGGGCTGTTCCCGGCTAACCGCGTCGGCGACGATATTGAAATCTATCGCGATGAAACCCGGACTCATGTGCTGACGGTGGGGCATCATCTGCGCCAGCAGACCGAGAAAGTCGGCTTTGCCAACTACTGCCTGGCGGATTTTGTCGCGCCGAAGCTGTCGGGGAAGGCGGACTATATCGGCGCCTTTGCGGTGACCGGCGGCCTTGAAGAAGACGCGCTGGCCGACGCCTGGGAGGCACAGCACGATGACTATAACAAGATTATGGTGAAGGCGATTGCCGACCGTCTGGCGGAAGCCTTCGCCGAGTATCTGCATGAGCGGGTGCGTAAGGTCTACTGGGGCTATGCGGCGAACGAAAACCTCAGCAACGAGGAGCTGATCCGCGAGAATTACCAGGGAATACGCCCGGCGCCGGGCTATCCCGCCTGTCCGGAGCACACCGAAAAGGCGACCATCTGGGAGCTGCTGGAGGTGGAAAAACGTACCGGCATGAAGCTGACGGAATCCTTTGCCATGTGGCCCGGCGCGTCGGTTTCCGGCTGGTACTTCAGCCATCCGGACAGTAAGTACTTCGCGGTAGCGCAAATTCAGCGCGATCAGGTGGAGGACTATGCGTTACGTAAGGGGATGAGCGTGGCGGAAGTGGAGCGCTGGCTGGCGCCGAACCTCGGTTACGATGCCGATTGATCCACCAGCCGTTATCTTTCCTTACAACTAACAGGGCGCTCAACGAGCGCCCTGTCTCTTTATTGTGCATAAACCCTTATACTGAAGGGAGCTTGCGATCGTTGCCGTCGGATAAGCGAAGCGCTATCCGGCCTGTAACGGTTTATGAGTTTCTGGAACAAATAAATATAAGGAGAAGCTGATTCCGTGTTAACTCTGCTACACCTGTTGTCCGCCGTCGCTCTACTGGTGTGGGGCACCCATATTGTTCGTACCGGCGTGATGCGCGTCTACGGCGCTCGCCTGAGAAGTGTACTCAGCAGCAGCGTGGAGAAAAAACCGCTCGCCTTCTGCGCGGGGATCGGGGTTACCGCGCTGGTCCAGAGCAGCAACGCCACCACCATGCTGGTCACCTCTTTTGTCGCCCAGGATCTGGTGGCGTTAGCCCCTGCGCTGGTGATGGTGCTGGGCGCTGACGTTGGTACCGCGCTGATGGCGAGGGTGCTGACCTTCGACCTGTCCTGGCTTTCGCCGCTGCTGATTTTTATCGGCGTCATTTTCTTCCTTGGGCGCAAGCAAACGCGTGCGGGCCAGCTCGGGCGCGTGGGTATTGGCCTGGGCTTGATTCTGCTGGCGCTGGAGCTGATCGTTCAGGCGGTGCATCCCATCACCCAGGCTAACGGCGTGCAGGTGATTTTCGCCTCGTTGACCGGCGATATTATGCTGGATGCGCTGATCGGCGCGGTATTTGCCATCATCAGCTATTCAAGCCTGGCAGCGGTGCTGCTGACCGCTACGTTAACCGCCACCGGCGTGATTTCGTTCCCGGTGGCGCTGTGCCTGGTGATTGGCGCCAACCTCGGATCCGGGCTGCTGGCGATGCTAAACAACAGCGGCGCTAATGCCGCCGCGCGCCGCGTTGCGCTCGGCAGCCTGTTGTTTAAGCTGGTGGGTAGTCTGATTATCCTGCCGTTTGTCCATCTGTTGGCAAACGTTATGGATGAGCTTCCGCTGCAAAAATCCGAACTGGTTATCTATTTCCACGTCTTCTACAACCTGATCCGCTGTATCGCCATGGTGCCGTTCGCCGGGCCGATGGCTAACCTCTGCAAGCGACTGATTCGCGATGAGCCGGAGCTGGATGCACGACTGAAGCCAAAGCATCTTGATACTTCAGCGCTGGACACCCCGGCTCTGGCGCTGGCTAACGCCGCCCGCGAAACCCTGCGTATCGGCGATGCCATGGAGCAGATGCTGGAAAGCCTGCATAAAGTGATGCACGGTGAACCGCGTGAAGAGAAAGAGCTGCGGCGGCTGGCGGACGATATCAACGTACTTTACACCGCGATTAAGCTCTATCTGGCGCGGATGCCAAAAGAGGAGCTGGCCGATGAGGAATCCCGCCGCTGGGCGGAAATTATCGAAATGGCGCTCAACCTCGAGCAGGCTTCAGATATCGTTGAACGAATGGGCAGCGAAATCGCCGATAAATCGCTGGCCGCGCGGCGCGCGTTCTCCATGGAGGGGTTGAAAGAGCTGGATGCGCTCTACGATCAGCTGCTCAGCAATCTACAGCTAGCGATGTCGGTTTTCTTTTCCGGCGACGTACCGAGCGCCCGCCGTTTGCGCCGTAGCAAACACCGTTTTCGCATTATGAACCGTCGTTACTCGCATGCTCACGTTGATCGCCTGCATCAGCAAAACGTGCAGAGTATCGAAACCAGTACGCTGCACCTGGCGCTGCTGGGCGATATGAAGCGTCTGAACTCGCTGTTCTGCTCGGTAGCCTATAGCGTGATGGAGCAGCCGGATGAGGACGATGAGCGCGATGATTATTAAGCGCTGATGTACCGCCTGACATCCCCGGCTCGCGCTGCGCTTAGCCGGGCTACAGGTATACCGCGGTCTGCGGGCTGGTAGCCCGGACAGATGCGCAGCATCGCCTCCGGGAATTCGTGCCACTCAGCGCTTTGCTCCCGGGGGCGGCGCAAAGCGCCTTGCCCGGGCTACGGGGGTCAGCGTCGTCTGTGGGAGGATAGCCCGGACAGGCGCGCAGCGCCGCCTCCGGGACAAGGGCGGCGGGTCAGAAACGATGGCCTGCGTTCAGGGTTACCGCTTCCACTCCGGCTCTGAAAACCAGCGTCGGATTCGGGCCGCCGAGAGTGGCGTGGCCCTGCGTCACCTGTATCCAGTTGCCTTCCGGCAGGCCGATAATCGTCAACTCTGGCGCAACCACCAGCAGCTCGCGAATCCGCTGTTCGCGAGTTTCCCCTTTGTGGCCTTCCGGCAGCGCGTTGGTGAAGTGGGGGTTAATTTGCAGCGGAAACAGCCCCAGCGCAGAAAAACCGTTAGGGTCGACAATCGGCATATCATTGGTGGTGCGAATTGTTGGGCAGGCAAGGTTAGCGCCCGCGCTCCAGCCGATATACAGCGCCCCGCGCTTCATTACATCCACAATCGGCGCCAGCAGGCCGCGGTCGCGACACTCTTTCAGCAGCTGAAAGGTATTGCCGCCGCCGACGATAACTATCTCCGCGTTCTCAATCGCCGAAACCGGGTCCGCGACGCTGTGAATACCGGTAACCGTAACGCCCATTGGGCTGAAGACGGCGGCGGTTTTCGCGGTGTAATCATCCCAGGTTTGCGTCACCCCGGCAAAAGGGATGAATACCGCGGAACGGCGGCCATTTAGCTGCCCGGCAATGGTCGGCAGCGCATGTTCCAGCCAGGCTTTGCCCGGCAGCGTTGAGTTACTCAATAGCAGCAGTTCCATAATTTCTCCATTTGACCAGATGATTATTCGGGCTGGGATGTTATCACAGGATATCTCACCGCTTGCTGACGTGGCTCACGCTGAGACGCGCTGAGCAAAGCGGAGCGGCGATTTTTGGCGCAGGGATTCTCCGAATTAATCTGGAAAGTACCTCGCAGAGTGACTCTACCGGGCGTGACAGGTTAGCGGGAACCGCTTAGTTTCACGTGATGATTCACAGGCAAGGGAAGGGCTGCGCTGCGCGCTGCAATCGACTTTCCGATCAATGGTTATTAGAGCGCCCTCCCTGGCGCTCTTCGTTTGCCCTTATCCTCTGGCAAAGGCCGCGGCTTCAGCGACCAGCGCCGCGTCCGGACGCACGCCGGTGTAGAGCGCAAACTGCTCCACCGCCTGCAGGGCAATCACCTCCGCGCCGCTGATAACGTGTTTGTCCCGCTTCTTCGCCAGTTTGATGAGCGGGGTTTCCGGCGGCAGAGCGACCACGTCAAATACCACGTCGGCCCGTTCCACCATCGTCGGGCTAAAGGCCAGGGTTTCGCTTTCCGCACCGCCCGCCATGCCGAGCGGCGTGACGTTAACCAGAATATCCGCCGCGATCCCTTCCGGCTTTGGCTGCCATTGAAAACCGTACTGCTTTGCCAGCACCAGTCCACGATCGCGATGGCGGGCGGCGATAATCACATCGCGGAAACCGGCATCGCGAAAGGCGGCGATGACCGCTTTGCCCATCCCGCCGCTGCCCTGGATCATCACTTTGGCAGAGGAGTCGAGCTGATGGCTGTCAATCAGGCTTTTCACCGCGATGTAGTCGGTATTCAACCCGGTTAGCCTGCCGTCGTCGTTGACGATGGTGTTGACCGAATCAATCGCCTTTGCCGAAGGGGCAAGCGCGTCAAGATACGCTATGCAGCTCTCTTTAAACGGCATTGAGACCGCGCAGCCGCGGATGCCCAATGCGCGGACGCCCTTCACCGCTGCGGCAATATCCTGGGTAGTAAAGGCTTTATAGATATAATTCAGCCCGAGTTTTTCATACAGATAGTTATGAAAGCGGGTACCGAAGTTGCCCGGGCGACCGGCCAGCGACATGCATAGCTGCGTATCGCGATTAATCATGAGCAATATCCTCCGCGTGGGCCAGCAGATACTCTTCCGCCTCTTTTGACCAGATACCATGGTGACGTTCCATAATCGCCGCCAGCTGCGGGTCGCGAATGTCTCCCAGCGGCGTCAGCGGGAAGTTTTTCCCGGTATAAACCAGCTTCTTACCGCCGCCCACCGCCGGTAAATCCAGGGTGGTCTCGCCCGCCGCATTCAGCCCCAGAATATGGGTCACCACTTTTGCAGTCTGGACTTTTTTTGCCTGCATCAGCGCTACGGCGGCGCGCATATCGTCGGTATTGCCGCCGGAGGTGCCGACGTAGTGAGTGAAGGCGTAATGCACATCGTAAAAATTGATCGGCGCGCTGAACTGCTTATCCTGCGGGCCGGCAAAAAAGTTCAGGCAGCCGTCCGGGGCCAGCAGCGAGGATGCCAGAGTGATGAGCTGTTCGTTAGGGACGAAGACAAAAATATCGTCAAAACCGTGGCCGCCGGAGAGCGCCATCAACGTTTCGCGGCTGGCGTCGTGCCCATCCAGATAGTGAATCAGCGTTTGCGGCTCGGAGGGATAGTGCTGGCGCGCATAGCTGAGTTTTGGCTTATTGGTGTCGGTGACCACCAGCAGCGCCGGGTTGATCGGGCCATGCAGCGCGTAGTCGATAGCCAGCAGACCCATCGGGCCGGTGCCGCCGAGGATCAGGGTGCGCCCCTGCGGGCGAATGCCCATCACATGGTTATAGCTGCCTTCCTGCAGATGATAGTTGGCGTTGAACGCGCCGATTACGCAGGAAAGCGGCTCCACCAGCGAACCTTCAAACCAGGTATCGCCTTCCCAGGTGAGCAGGCAATCCTGCGCCATCACCTCGTCAGGGATCACCACGTGGGTGGCTTCGCCGCCGATCCACGGGAAGGAATAACCGGGGCAGTCCGGGCGATCCGGTAGCTGCAGATTGGCCTGAATCACATAGCGCTGGCCAGCGTGAAACTTATGCTGCCATTTTTTGCCGACGGCGATGATCTCTCCGCAGAACTCATGGCCGATGATGATCGGGTTAGTCGCCACATCATCAGGCACCTTTTTGTGGTCCTCGCCCTGGTTCGCCTCTTTCCACGAAGAGAGGCACAGGCTGTCGGTGACCACCCGGGCGAGAATTTCATCATCCTGCATCGCCGGAAGTGCAAAGGTTTCCAGGCGCAGATCGCGTTTGCCGTACAGGCGCAGGGCTGTTGTTGTTTGCATGTTTACCACCTCACCCCCTTCATCTTTCGCATTACGGCTGTATTGGCTTCCTTCATGTCCCCGGATCACGCAGTGAATCCACGCTCCCAGGGATAAATTCAGTTGCCGCCTCGCCGTACTGCGCCATCTTTGGGGTTAACTTGTTGAAGTAGACCCGGCATCGCCGGGCGGAATAATCAGGACAGGAAGCCCAGTGCGTTACCGATAATCCCCAAACCGAAGAGGGCGAAAATCAGCCAGACCGGGTTCACTTTCTTATTGAGCAGGCGCACCATCAGCAGCGTCAGGCCCAGAGCCAGCAGGCCGGGGCAAAGCTGATCGAGGATGTTTTGTACGGTCATGGTGACGGTTGAGCCGTTGGCGCCCGGGGTTTGCGAGACCACCAGCGGGACGTTGATGGTGGTCCACTTGGTGACCAGCACGCCCATCACAAACAGGCCAAGAATGGAGGCGCCTTCGGTCAGTTTTTGCAGCAGGTTACCGCCCATATCGCTGACGATATTGACCCCTTTACGGAAGCCAAGCTGCAGTCCGTACCACTTCATCGCCAGACGAACCGCGTTGAAAATAAAGAAGAACAGCAGCGGACCAAGAATATTTCCGGAGAGCGCCAGCGAGGCGCCGAGGGCGGCGGTAATTGGCCGCAGCGTGCCCCATACCAGCGGGTCGCCCACGCCTGCCAGCGGCCCCATCAGGCCGACTTTGATCCCGTTGATGGCGCCATCGTCAATAGCGGCGCCGTTGGCCCGCGCTTCCTCCATCGCGACGGTCACGCCAATAACCGGCCCGCAGACTGCCGGAGTGGTATTGAAGAACACCAGATGGCGCTTCAGCGCGGCAACCTGATCCTCCTTCAGCGGGTAGAGGCGCTTGATGGCCGGGATCATGTCGTAGCAGAAACCAAGCCCGTGGATACGCTCGAAGTTGAATGACGCCTGCTGCAGGTTGGATCGCAGAAACATGCTCACCAGGTCGCCTTGGGTAATTTTTTTCTGTTCCATGTTGGGCTCCATCAGTCGTCAAGCTGGTCAAGGGCGGTGGAAGAGGGGGCGGCGGCCTGCGGTTCAGGTTTACGCCACTGCGGGTTGAGCTGGATATAAATCAGCGCGATGATGACCCCCACGCCGCCGAAAGCCAGCAGACTAAAGTCGAGATAGCCGCCCGCGAGGAAGCCGAGAAAGAAGAAAGGCATCAGATACTTCACGCCCATCATGCGCAGCACCATGGCGTAGCCGACCACCACGATAAAACCGCCGGCGATTTGCAGACCGCGGGTGACGAATTCCGGAATGGCGTTGAGCATATTGCTGACCATATCCGCGCTGACAAACAGAGAAACGATGAGTGCGGGAATGGCGACGCGCAGCGCCTGAACGCCCAGCGCCGACACATGCAGCAGATCGATTGTTCTGAAGCGTGCCTCTTCCGCGGCCTTATCCGCCGCGTGCTGGAACACCACGGTAATGGTGCGGGCGAACACGGTGAGTACCTGGCCTGCGGCCGCGACCGGCAGCGCAATCGCTATTCCGGTAGCGATGCTTTGCTGGCCAACGATCACCAGGATGGCGGAAATAATGCTGGCTAACGCCGAATCCGGAGACTGCGCCGCGCCGACGTTCATCCAGCCGAGCGCGATGAGCTCCAGCGTCCCGCCGAGCATAATTCCGGTTTTTAAATCGCCGAGAATTAAGCCAATCACGGTACAGGCGATTAATGGACGGTGAGTCTGGAATTCATCCAGCACGCTGCCCATTCCGGCAATACAGGAAAAAATAAATATGGCTATTATTTGTAGGGTACTTATTTCCATAATTTGTCACCTTGAGGGTATAGAAATCCCTGCCTTTTACGGCATTTACACGATGTTCTTCAGGCTGCCTCTTTGTTGACTGCATTCTCTCGCCCCAGTCGCATAGTAATCTATGCTGCTGGTGACTTTCTCATTTGCCGCCGCGATGCAGCCAGAATGCCAGGGTGAAATAAAAGGCGCGTTTTATTATTCTGTAACGGACTGCTCTGCTATTTTATCGAGAATATTAACCGACGGATCTGAGGCTACGACGCGTAAATCAAGTTTAACCCCCAGATTATCTAACTGCTGAAAGGTATTAATATCCGCTGCGTCTAATGACACCGCTTTGGTTAATTGTTTCTTACCCGGTCGCCAGGCCATACCGCCAATATTCAGGGTGGCTATTTTCACCCCCTGCTGCACCATAGTTAATACGTCCTGCGGATTAGTGAATAAATAAAAAACCGTTTCGCCCTGATATTGCGGGTTGTGATAAACGGCGACGGCTTTCTCGATATTCACCACATTGACCTTCATGCCCGGCGGCGCGGCCTGGCGAAGCAGCGTGCGGCGAACGTCGTCGTTATACACGTCGTCATTACAGATAATAATGCGCTGGGCGTTGGCCACTTTTGACCAAACGGTGGTGACCTGGCCGTGAATCAAACGGTCGTCAATGCGCGCGAGCGTAATGTTCATCAGAAATCCTCCTCAACGGTTTCCGGTTGCCGCCAGGTGACGCAGCACTGGCTGGCGATAAGTTCCAGGTGTTGGCACAGCGCTTCTGCATTCATCGTTTGCTGATTATCGACCAGCTCCAGAGCCAGCGGCAGCGACAGGCCGCTGATGACCCGGAGCTGCGGGTTGCGCATCGCTAGCCCGGCGGCGGCATTCCACGGGCTGCCGCACTGTAAATCGACGGCAATAAGCCACTCTTCGTCTTTGTGAGTACTTACCAACTTTTCAAGCTTACCGGCGATGTCGCCCGCGTTTTCACCCGGTACAAACTCCACGGCGCTGACGTTGACATCGCCGTAAACCATGCGCACCGAGTCGAGCATGGCGCAGGCCAGCTGGCCGTGGGCGCAGAAGATGACGTTAACCATTTTTCCCCCTTAGCCGCGCGTTTTTCCGCCCGCGATGTTAGTGGTGACTCCGGTGATATAGCTGGCGCGATCTGAGAGCAGATAGCAAACAAAATCAGCGACTTCGCTGAGCCGACCCGAACGACCAATCGGAATCGAATTTTTGCTATAGCCTTCGCGCAGCTGCTCGACGGTAATATTACGGGTCCAGGCCAGCGCCTGTTCGTACTCAGGCGTGCGCAGCCCGGTTTTTTCCAGAATGCCCGGCGCAACGCCCACGACGCGAATACCGTGTTTACCTAACTCTTTCGACCATGAGCGGGTAAAGCTATTCAGCGCGGCTTTAGTCGCGGCGTAACAGCTCTGGCCTTCAGAGCCTTCGAGGCCGCTTTCCGACGAGACGTTAACAATCACGCCGCTGCGCTGTTTAACCATCTGGCGGGCTACCGCCTGTGACATCAGAAATACGCCTTTTTGATTGATATTGACCATTTTTTCGAATGCCGCTTCATTTAATTCATAGCGGCCGGACGGCGCTTTCTCATCGACTAATAAACGCGGGAAGTTGACGCCAGCGTTATTAACCAGTCCGTCAATACGGCCAAAACGCTGAATAATACTGTCGACGGTATTATTCACTTCGCTGGCGCTGGAAATATCTGTTGGCCAGAAACAATAATTTTCACCGAGCTGATGTTTATCGCCGCCGTGAATATCGCTCATCTGCACATTTGCGCCCTGGGCTAATAATTCATCGACAATCGCCAGGCCAATTCCTGATGCGCCACCGGTAACAATAATAATTTTATCTTTTAAGTTTAACCACGTATCCATTATCGACTCCTGTTTCTTCAGATAAAGGGATTCCCCGCAGCAGCGCTGCGTGAAATCATATCGTTGTAATTTACTTCAGTAGCGACTCGGCGGTTTCTCGATTCGTCACCAGACAGTTAATATAGTGTCCATTTAAGGCGCCAAGAATACCGGAGTATTTTTCCTCGCCCATGGCGATACCTACCGAATAACGCGCCTGCCTGAGTTTCGCCATCTCAATAGACAGCGTTTTCTCGCTCATGGCGGTTTCTACCAGCGCGCCATCAATATTGTAAAAGCGCGAGCAGATATCACCGGCGACCTGGCGGGCGTTGAGATCGTCGCTCTCTTCACTGCCGTAAAACGCATGCCAGTTGGCGCCGTCGCGGATAGCCGGTGAACCGATCCCCACCAGCGCGACGTCCAGGTTATCCCAGTAAGATGCAATGGTTTTAAAGTGCTGGGATTGCATAATACCGTTGCGAATTAATTTGTTATCCAGCAGCGCCGGGAAATCGGCGAGATGCGATTCCGCTTTCAGCTTCGCCGCGGCGCCGTAGGTCAGCGTATTCACGTGGTAGCGGCTCTCCAGCTTGCCGGAGGGGCCGCCGATAATCGGGACGCAGATAACCTGACGGGACTGGCTGGCCTGCGGCAGATTCTCCACCAGCGCGCGTACCGCACGCCCCCAGGAGAAACCGACGATATCGCCCGGCTCCAGCAGCCTGTCGACCAATTGTGCGCCATGCAGGCCGATAAGATTGAGCTGATCCTCCTCCAGCAGCGAGTCGCAGGCCGCCACCACCGCCTCCTTGAGGCCAAATTTTTGTTTCAGCTGCTGCTCAAGCCACAGATTTTCGTTGTAGTCATAGTTGATGGCGATAGTGACGATGCCCTGCTCGCGGCCGCGCTTCAGCAGACGGCTGATGGTGGTGCGGTATATCCCCAGCTCGCGGGCAATCTGCGCCTGGGTCATATCCTGCTCATAATAGAGCTGGGCGATTTTTACGATCAGACGAATATCGTCGCTGTTTTCCATCGTCACTGTCGGCTCCTGCACATTTGTGCAAATCAGATATTGGCGCTCACGATCTGATATAACCCCATCAGGCGCCCGCTTTAAAGAAATTTTCCTCTTTTTCATAGCAACCTTCTGACCGTTTCTGTTGCACATTTGCGTTGCTAATCGCCGGTTTCCGGCACGTTTGTGCCGTAAGTGATAAGGGCCTGATTCTGCTTTATTTCGCCGGGCAAAGTTGCTGGGCTTTCTGAAGTACACTTTTGTGTTGAAAGGCGGGACAGATCACATTTAGCGTCAGGCGGCGAGCGCGCGATTCTTTTTTATCGCCTGCAAGGTAGGGTATATTTCGTTTTTAAACAGAAAGCATTCAAGTTTTATCAAGGCGGCAAGGGAGCGACGCCCGGCAGCATAGAAATCTATGTGACTGGGATCAGTGAGTGTAGCCATCGCAGAGACAACTTGAAGGATGAAGTGTTTCAGGAGAAGTTATGCTGCCCGACTCGTCAACCCGACTCAATAAATACATCAGCGAAAGCGGAATTTGCTCGCGCCGTGAAGCCGATCGCTTTATCGAACAAGGCAACGTTTTTATCAACGGCAAACGCGCCACTATTGGCGACCAGGTTAAAGCTGGCGACGTAGTCAAGGTCAATGGCCGGTTGATTGAGCCGCGCGAAGCGGATGATTTAGTACTGATTGCGCTGAATAAACCGGTTGGCATCGTCAGCACTACCGAAGACGGGGAGCGCGACAACATCGTTGATTTCGTTAACCACAGCAAACGCGTATTCCCAATCGGCCGTCTGGACAAAGACTCGCAGGGGCTCATCTTTCTGACCAACCATGGCGATCTGGTGAATAAAATCCTGCGCGCCGGTAACGACCATGAAAAAGAGTATCTGGTCACCGTTGATAAGCCGGTGACCGATGAGTTTATTCGCGGAATGGGCGCGGGCGTACCGATTCTCGGCACGGTAACGAAGAAGTGCAAAGTGAAAAAAGAAGCGCCTTTTGTGTTTCGCATTACCCTGGTTCAGGGGCTGAATCGCCAGATCCGCCGGATGTGCGAATATTTTGGCTATGAAGTGACGAAGCTTGAGCGGACGCGGATCATGAACGTCAGCCTGACGGGGATCCCGCTGGGAGAGTGGCGCGATCTGACCGACGATGAGCTGATCGATCTCTTCAAGCTGATTGAGAACTCGTCTTCAGAGGCGAAACCGAAGGCAAAGGCGAAGCCGAAAACGGCCGGCATTAAGCGCCCGGTAGTCGCGATGGAAAAAACCAGCGAGAAGTCTTCCCGTCCGGCGTCGAACGGCAAACGCTTTACTGCGCCTGGGCGTAAAAAGAAAGGGCGTTAGCGTCTGCCGCGCGTTGGCGTATTTGCCGACCAGGAAAACGAGGCCTCCGCATCCGGTTTGTAAGCCTGCTTTTTCTTGAGCTGGCGGGCTTTCTTAGCCTCGGCTTCGCGCTGGAGCATCAGTTTATCGATGTACTCTTTTTTCACGCTATTGGTCTCCGCGTTGGTCAGCGGACGGCCATGGGCGATGCGCGCGCGGTCGAGCAGGGTTTTCAGTTCGCGCTGTTCGCGCTCGGTCATCTCTTTTTGAGTGATGCGGGGGAGTGCCATAGTGGTGCCCTCAGTTAGCCTGTGGCTTCAGTGTACGGTAAAGGGGCGGACGTCTCACGGTAAATTGTTGTGCCTCGCAGAAAATCCCGGAGGCGGTGCTGCGCACCTGTCCGGGCTACAAAACCCGCAAGCTGCAAGGACCGTAGCCCGGCTAAGCGCAGCGCAAGCCGGGAAAATTACGGGTTGTTAGCTCTCTTTTTCCGTTTGACGCGATTCATCCGCAATCGGCTTCCCTGACCAGTAACCGGCCAGCAGCGAGCCAGACAGGTTGTGCCAGACCGAGAACAGCGCCCCGGGCAGCGCGGCCAGCGGGCCAAAGTAGATTTTCCCCAGCGCGGCGGCAAGGCCGGAGTTCTGCATTCCCACCTCGATCGCCAGCGTGCGGCAGGTGGACTCGTCAAAGCCAAACAGTCGCCCGCCCCAGTAGCCGCCGAGCAGACCGATAGTGTTATGCAGGATAACGGCGATAATCACCACAAAACCAACGGAAGCGATATGCGACGCCGAGCCTGCCACCACGGCGCAGATAATCGCCAGAATGCAGACCATCGAAAAGGCCGGGAGAAACGGTTCCACCGCCTTCACCACTTTCGGCAGCAGATGATGCACCGCCAGCCCCAGTGCAATTGGGATCACCACAATTTGCAGAATGCTGAGCAGCATTCCCATCACATCTACCTGAATATGCGCATCCACGTACAGACGCGTCAGCAGCGGCGTCGCGACCACGCCGACCAGGGTGGATACCGAGGAGATGGTGACTGAGAGCGCAACATCGCCTTTTGCCAGAAAGATCATCACGTTGGATGCCGTACCGCTGGCGACGCTGCCCACCAGCACCATGCCGGCGGAAAGCTCCGGCGGCATGTGAAAAATCAGCGCCAGCAGCCAGGCGGCGAGCGGCATCACCAGGTAGTGGAGAAAAATCCCTGCGGCAACCGGCGCGGGGCGGGAAAGCACGCGCTTAAAGTCGTCGACTTTCAGATGCACGCCCATGCCGAACATAATCAGCATCAGCAGCGTCGGGACCCACGGGCCAACGGGAGTAAAAGTGGATGGCGTGTAATAAGCGATAACCGAGAGCAGCAGCGCCCATAATGGGAACAGCCGCGTAAGCGTGGCGAGCATGTTGTTTTCCTTGCACATAAGTTGTGTTTGCTTGTTATTGACCGGCCGGGATCGAGCCCGGCCATAGCTATTGTTTATCGTGCTAAGAAATATTATTCAAACAAATTATGCTCATGTTCCGCTGCGGATAAGCTCCCAGCTGAGTCCGAAGCGCGCTAAATACTTGCGCAGGCGGTCAGCATCGTTAGGATTGGCCTTTTTCTGACGGGAGACGGCGAACAGCTCGCGTCCGGCTTCGGAAAGCGAAGCGCTGCGCTGGCAGACCTCCAGCACCGTTTCCAGCTGCCGGCGATCGAAGAGATCGATTTCCATTGCTATGTCAGGAGAAGACGTCGTCAGCTGCCAGCTCTCTTTCAGCAGCATAATCTCCTCTTCCGCAACGGCCTGCGTAATGCGCCCCTGCTCGGCCAGCGTCGCCATACGCGCCACGGATGAGCTGAGTTCGCGAAAATTGCCGCGCCACTGCGCCTGCGGCGAGCAGGCAAAGGCCAGATAGCGCTCGCGGGCCTCTTTATCAAAGCGGATCTGCGTCTGCCGTTCGCTGGCCAGTCGCCGTAGTTCATACTCCACGTTTGGCGCAATATCTTCCCGCCGCTGCGCCAGGCCGGGGAGGGCAAAGCGCCACATATTGATGCGCGCATAAAGATCTTCGCGAAAGCGTCCTTCCGCCACCCACTGCTGCATATTGCGATGCGTTCCGGCGATTAGCTGAAAGTCGCTGTGCGCCTCTTTGTCCGAACCAAACGGGAAAAAGGTTTTTTCTTCAATGGCCTTCAGCAGCATGGCCTGCTCGTCCAGCCCCAGCTCGGCGATTTCATCAAGAAACAGCACGCCGCCGTCGGCTTCGCGTAATAGTCCGGCGCGCGGCGTGACCGCGCCGGTAAACGCGCCTTTGACATGGCCAAACAGCGTAGACATTGCGTTATCGCCGCGAAGGGTGGCGCAGTTAACCGCCATAAATGTTCCCGCCACTAAATGACGCGACTGGCGCAGCTGATAGATACGTTTGGCGAGAAAGGACTTACCGGCGCCCGTTGGGCCAGTAAGCAGGATCGGATCGGTCGATCGGATCGCCACGCGCTCAATTCGATCGATAAGCTTGTTGAACGTCGCATTGCGCGTCTCTATCCCGGCTTTCAGGAAAGAGACCGACTGCTGCTGTTCGCGCTGAAAGCGGCTGGTGAGCGCGGCATAGCGGTTTAAGTCCAGATCGATAACCGAGTAAATACCGACAGCGATGGCTTCATCCGGTGAGCCTTTCGGCGCAGGACCGGTCTGCAGCAGATTGGCGGGAAGATAGCGCGCCTCCGTCAGCAGGAACCAGCAGATTTGCGCCACGTGAGTCCCGGTAGTGATATGCACCAGATACTCTTCGTTTTCGGTATCAAAGCTGTAGCGGCTGGCGAAGTCGAGAAACGCCGCGTAGACCTCTTCAAAATCCCACGGATCGTTTATCTCGACTCTATGCGGGCGTACTTCGGTTTGCGGCGAAAGCAGGGCGATATCTTCGATCAGCTTTTGCGCCAGGCTTTCATCGTGCGGCTGGTGGATGAGCTCCAGCCTGTCGACAGGAAAATCGGCCTGCTGGCATAGCCCAACGGTGGGCCGCCATTTTTTTAAACGATTAGCCCGCTTGCCGCGTTTATCCAGCACCGTTCCGAGAACGCCAATCACCACCCGACGCTTGTTCATTATTTATCTCATAAGATAAGTATCGATACTAAAAGATAAAAAATTCTCCCGAGCCGGGCAACGGCAAAAACCGAGTTAAAAAATAAATCACTTTTAATCAATGAGATAAAAATTTATTTCGTCACTTTTTCGTTCTGGCACGCATCTGGCAATAACCCTTTCGTTATTTCGCTGAATTCGCAGGGGGTTAAACCCCGCCGGCACGTCAGAAACGGTACTGACCGTCTTTCGGGCGCGTTCCGTCAGCCGATAACCACCAATGGGTTCGATTCCCGATTTCACTCCAATGAAAACTGGTTTGTTAATCATAGAGATACACGGGGTTTTGCGCAGTCAGCACTCCCCACAGCAGGCCGCCGGTAAAGGCGCCGTGCCGCAGGCAAAAGGGAGTTCCCCTGCGGCTTCGCCCCTGCACCCGCGCCTGCTTTTTATAAGGAATAAAAAATGGCTAAAAAAATCACTATACGGAAAGGCCAACTGGGGCTTCTCTCTCGTCAGGGAGATTACTATCAGATTCTGGAAGCGGGCGAGTATCGCCTGCCGTGGTTCAACGTTCCTGAAGTGCTAATCGTTAACAGGGACGGCAGCGAAGTGCCGGAGGCGCTGGCCGAGTATTTACGACGCTTTCAGGCGGAATGGATCGAACAGTACTGCCTGGCGGCGGACCTGACGGATAACGAGGCCGGAGCGCTCTATAACAACGGCGTGCTGCAGGAAATTCTGCCGCCAGCGACGCGTCGACTTTACTGGGCCGCCGGTGACGAGATGCAGCTGCTACGTCTGGATACCCGGCAGGTTGAGGTCCCCGAGGCGATCATGAACGCGGTGCTGCAGCCGAGACGTCACGGGACGGTAAAAGGTCGCGAAGCGATCCTGACCGTATCGGTGCCTGCCTGGCACGTCGGGGTATTGAAAGTCGATGGTGAGACGCAGTCGCTGCTGCCGCCGGGCCTGAGCGCCTACTGGAAGATCAATCACCTGGTGGAAGCTGAAGTGGTCGATACCCGCCTGCAGGTGCTGGAAGTCGGCGGTCAGGAGATTCTGACCAAAGATAAAGTGAATCTGCGTTTAAATCTGGCGGCGAACTGGCGCTACAGCGATGTGTTGCGGGCTTTTGGGCAGCTGACGAAGCCGCTGGACCATCTGTATCGCGAACTGCAGTTTGCGCTGCGTGAAGCCGTCGGAACGCGAACGCTGGATGAACTACTGGAAGATAAGCACATCATTGATGAGGTGGTGAGCGCGCAGGTAGCCGAGCGCATGGCGGCATTTGGTATCGAAGTCGCCTCGCTGGGCGTGAAAGATATTGTTTTGCCCGGCGACATGAAAGCTATTCTGTCGCAGCTGGTGGAGGCGGAGAAATCGGCGCAGGCGAACGTGATCCGCCGGCGTGAAGAGACCGCGGCGACGCGTTCGCTGCTCAACACCGCGAAAGTGATGGAAAACAACCCGGTCGCGCTGCGCTTAAAAGAGCTGGAAACGCTGGAAAGGGTGGCGGAGCGTATCGATAAAATCTCGGTCTTTGGCGGCCTGGACCAGGTGCTGCATGGACTGGTCAATCTAAAAGGATAAACAACATGACGTATAACGGTGTGGATGCCGCCATGCGCCATAAGGTGCGGCGGCAGTTACAGGAGGTGGAGCAGCGCTACGGCGTCAGGGTGCTCTACGCCTGCGAGTCCGGCAGCCGGGGCTGGGGCTTTGCCTCGCCGGACAGCGATTATGATGTGCGGTTTCTCTATGTTCATCCCCCTGAGTGGTACCTGCGGGTGGATGCGCCGCGCGATGTTATCGAGCTGCCCATCGACGCTGAGCTGGACGTCTGCGGTTGGGAGTGGCGTAAGGCGCTGGGTCTGCTGAAAGGGGCAAATCCGACGCTGATCGAATGGCTGGACTCGCCGGTGGTGTATCAGCAGGATGATGCGACAGTTCAGGCGCTTAAACGGCTGATACCGGAGTGGTTTTCTCCGGTACGCGCCCGCTGGCATTACTACTCGATGGCCAGAAAGAATTTTCGCGGCTATCTGCAGGGTGAACAGGTGCGGTTGAAAAAGTACTTTTACGTGCTGCGTCCGCTACTGGCCGTCCGCTGGGTTGAGGCGGGAAAAGGGGCGCCGCCGATGCGCTTTGCTGAACTGCTGGCGGGAAGCTGTCTGGAAGCGGGCCTGCGTCAGGAAATCGACGAGCTGCTGGCGCGTAAACAGCGCGCCGGCGAGGCCGAATATGGTCCGCGGCGGCCATTACTGCATGCGTTTATTCAGTCCGAGCTGCTCAGAGGCGCGATCCCTCCCGCGCTGCCGGATAGCCGGACAGGGAATATCAGGGAGTTGGACAGATTACTGATGACCACGGTGATGGGGAAGTAAATACTGCTAGATGTTGGAATTTGAGGGATGTTTGCCGGGCTAATTTCTGATTTCCAGCGTTGGATAATTTTCTTATAGATTATTGCAACAAATTTCCATGTATTCTTGAGAACATCAGATTAAAAAAGGAATAACTATGGCAAGTTATAAAAAGAAAGTATTTTATATGTTGGGTGTGATTTCATCATTATTATTAATGGTATCCTTGCCGCTGAGAGCTGAATCGATATCCGATGCGCGATATTCATTTTTATTTAAAACAAACCGCAGCGCATGTATGGCCAGGGTTAATAATGCACCGCTACTGAATAATTTTTCGGCTAATAGTGGAACGGTAACGGCAGGAGGAGATATCACTCCCTTTGCCGCAAATGGGAAAAATACCCTTGAACTGGCGATGGGAGCTACGGATCCAGATCAACCTGAGATGCTTTATGCGGATTCATGGTGCGAGCTTGTTGTCTTGCGGAATACCAGAAAATCCAGTGAAGTAGTTTCGACGATAAAGTTAACGGTCGATGGAAATAAGAAAATCATCGCCTCATCTTCTTCTAACCCCAATGGAGCGCAAAATGAAGGCGCGGTTAGCGATGTTCAATCAGCTATGGATAAAGAGAACGATTTATATGGTGCGGGACGTGAGATTACGTTAAGCGGGATGCCTGAATGGGCCTGGGAAAAAGCGCGAAAAATATCTGTACAAGATCTGCCAGCGATAAAAGAAACATACACTAAGATCTGGCAAGCGATGAATAAGCGGGATGTGGGTGCGTTAAAGACCATGGCTCAAATATCAAGTAAAGAGATGGCGTTAGCTACGGGATTTTCTGCTGATTTTATCTTTAAGTCATATGGTCTGCCAGAAAAGGTACAAGATACCAACCTGACGACAGCAGAGTTGAAATGGGAAGATAAAGAACTGGTAACGTATTGCGATGGTCGGCTATTCAGGCTAGCGCGGGGTATATATCAAAACTCGCCGTTGAAAATTATAAATAAAGAGGGGGAAGAGGTTTTTACCTATAATCCCTACCTTGCTATTATTGATGGGGAAGTGGTGATTGTCAGGTGATGAGAAAATATGCCCGGTGGGGTAGCACTTCACCGGGCATATTTAAATAATTACTCGAACAGATTATGGTGCAGCTTCTGGACGACTTTTTCGGCATCTGCACCCGGTACCAGGAAGCACAGATTGTGGCTGGATGCGCCGTAGCAAATCATTCGAATATTAAACGGCTCCAGCACGCCAAACACCTCTTTACCGACGCCGCACGCTTTCGACAGTTCGTTACCAATGATGGCAACCAGCGCCAGGTCCTGTTCAACCTCAACGCGGCACAGCGAGGACAGTTCGGTCAGCAGCGACTGGGTGAGCAGGGTGTCGCCGGCCGAAGTCGAACCGGTGGTATCCATGGTCAGCGCCACGCTCACTTCAGAAGTGGTGATCAGATCAACGGAGATACTGTGACGCGCCAGCGTGCTGAATACCTCGGCCAGAAAACCGCGCGAGTGCAGCATATTGAGGCTGTGCAGGGTCAGCAGAGTCTGCTTGCGGCGCAGCGCCAGCGCGCGGAACAGCGGCGGATTTTCCGTATTTTTGCACACCAGCGTGCCGCCCGCTTTTGGCTCTTTGCTGGAGCCGACGAATACCGGAATATCGCTACGTACGGCGGGAAGCAGGGTGGCCGGATGCAGCACTTTCGCGCCAAAGGTCGCCATTTCCGCCGCTTCTTCAAAGGCGATAACGTCAATGCGTTTGGCCGCCGGCGCAACGCGCGGGTCGGTGGTATAGATACCCGGAACATCGGTCCAGATATCGACGCGGGTAGCGTTTAGCGCTTCGCCGAGTAGCGCGGCGGTATAGTCGCTGCCGCCACGGCCAAGCGTGGTGGTACGGCCTTTCGCTTCGCTGCCAATAAAGCCCTGGGTGATCACCAGGCCTTCCGCCAGACGCGGAGCCAGAAGCTGCTCGGTGAGTTCAGATAAGGCGGCGATATCCGGTTCCGCGCGGCCAAAGCGATCGTTGGTGCGCATAACCTTGCGCACGTCGAACCACTGGGCGGCGATACCGCGCTCGCGCAGGATCTCGACAAACAGCAGAGTGGACATCAGTTCGCCATGGCTGACCAGTTCGTCGGTTAACGCGCTTGAACTGGCCAGGGAGGCGGCTTCCGCCAGGGTGGTGATGTTTTCCAGCAGGCGTTCAATTTCATCGCGAATTACGTTCGGATAACGCAGACGCTCCAGAATATTGAACTGGATTTGCCGCATGGCATCGAGCTTTGCGAAACGTTCGCCAGGTTCCAGCCCTTCCGCTAAGGCGACCAGCAGGTTGGTCACGCCAGCCGAGGCGGAAAGCACCACCACGCGGGTATTGGCATCCAGCAGCGCGACGTCTACGCTGCGGTTCATGGCATCAAAGTCGGCAACGCTGGTACCGCCGAATTTGGCTACAACTAAGTCTGTCATAACAACCTCGTGTCAGGGGGCCTGACTTATTAAAACGATTCCTGACAACCAATCCTGGCGGGGCTGGACGCAGCCGGATTGCAACAAAATGTCTTAATAAGCCAGGCCAAATTATTCAGCCATGGCACAAGGGAAGAGCGAAAAACAGGGTGGGCGCAGAGCGATAAACAAACTACGATGTCACCCAGAAGTGCTCCACCTTGTAGACCCGCTTGCCGATGCAGCGCATCAGATGGCGAGTATGAAACGCCCGACTGCGAACGTTTCTGGTGACAACCCAGGGGATTCAGCCCCTGTGGCCGGTGATGAGCGTAACCAGACGCTTATTCACCTCGGCGTTGCTCCCCCTCACGTATTTTCCCCGGACTGGCTCCTCCAATACGGTTACCTGGGCAACGCACCTCTTCTGGCAATTACCGACGTCTTTCACTTTGCCAGGGGGACGCGGGACATTATACCCCCCTGCAATACCCTTTCGCTGTAGCGTGAAATGCGCGATCCATACCTACCTACGTATATGTAGGTACTGCCGTTATATAAAGGGTTCAGGCGAAGTATGTCAACGTCAGGGTTATGCGGATTTTTCATGCGCGGGTCGCTGACAGAAAAAAGCCTTATGATGTCTATACTATCAGGGACGTTTTGCCTCAAATTGCCCCAATTTCTGACGCGTATCATCGGCATAACATAAAAATCATCACAATTTTTCGTCACCGGCGCTACAATCGACCGCAGTCACAATTCTCAAATCAGAAGAGTATTGCTAATGAAAAACATCAACCCAACGCAGACCTCTGCCTGGCAGGCATTACAGAAACACTTTGATGAAATGAAAGACGTTACCATCGCGGATCTGTTCGCGAAAGATAGCGACCGTTTCTCTAAATTCTCCGCCACGTTCGACGATCTGATGCTGGTGGATTTTTCCAAAAACCGCATCACCGAAGAGACGCTGGCCAAACTGCAGGATCTGGCCAAAGAGACCTTCCTGGCTGACGCCATTAAATCCATGTTCTCCGGCGAGAAGATTAACCGCACGGAAGATCGCGCGGTGCTGCACGTTGCGCTGCGTAACCGCAGCAATACTCCGATTCTGGTTGATGGCAAAGATGTGATGCCGGAAGTGAACGCCGTGCTTGAGAAGATGAAAACCTTCTCTGAAGCTATTATCTCCGGTAGCTGGAAAGGCTACACCGGTAAAGCGATTACCGACGTCGTGAACATCGGTATCGGCGGCTCCGATCTTGGCCCGTTCATGGTGACCGAAGCGCTGCGTCCGTACAAAAATCACCTGAATATGCACTTTGTTTCTAACGTCGATGGTACCCATATCGCCGAAGTGCTGAAAACGGTGAACCCGGAAACCACGCTGTTCCTGGTGGCGTCGAAAACCTTTACCACCCAGGAAACCATGACCAACGCCCACAGCGCGCGCGACTGGTTCCTGGCGACCGCTGGCGATGAGAAACACGTAGCGAAACACTTCGCCGCGCTCTCCACCAACGGTAAAGCGGTAGGTGAATTCGGTATTGATACCGCCAATATGTTTGAGTTCTGGGACTGGGTTGGCGGTCGTTACTCTCTGTGGTCTGCTATCGGCCTGTCCATCATCCTGTCCGTGGGCTTCGACAACTTCGTCGAGCTGCTCTCCGGCGCGCACGCGATGGACAAACACTTCTCCACCACGCCGGCTGAGAAAAACCTGCCGGTGCTGCTGGCGCTGATCGGTATCTGGTACAACAACTTCTTCGGCGCTGAAACCGAAGCGATTCTGCCGTACGACCAGTATATGCACCGCTTTGCCGCCTACTTCCAGCAGGGCAACATGGAATCCAACGGTAAATACGTTGACCGTAACGGCAACGCCGTGGATTACCAGACGGGCCCGATCATCTGGGGCGAGCCGGGCACCAACGGTCAGCACGCGTTCTATCAGCTGATTCACCAGGGGACCAAAATGGTGCCGTGCGATTTTATCGCTCCGGCGATTACGCATAACCCGCTGTCTGACCACCATCCGAAGCTGCTGTCTAACTTCTTTGCGCAGACCGAAGCGCTGGCGTTTGGTAAATCCCGCGAAGTGGTTGAGCAGGAATATCGCGATCAGGGTAAAGATCCCGCGACGCTGGAACACGTGGTGCCGTTCAAAGTGTTTGAAGGCAACCGCCCGACTAACTCCATCCTGCTGCGTGAAATCACGCCGTTCAGTCTGGGCGCGCTGATTGCCCTGTATGAACATAAGATTTTCACCCAGGGCGTGATTATGAACATCTTCACCTTCGACCAGTGGGGCGTTGAGCTGGGCAAACAGCTGGCGAACCGCATCCTGCCGGAGCTGAAGGATGGTTCTGAAGTCAGCAGCCACGACAGCTCCACTAACGGCCTGATTAACCGCTATAAATCCTGGCGCGCATAATCGCTAAAACGTTGTCAATGCCGGCCCAGGTGGCCGGCATTTTTTATAGCCGCCGCAGCAGTTTTGCCGGGTTTCCTGCCCACACGCCTTTCTCTGTAATGGATTTTGTCACCACGCTGCCCGCGCCAATCACGACGCCATCGCAAATGCTGACCGCCAGAATGGTTGCGCCGCTGCCGATAGACACATCGTTGCCAATGACGATTCTTCCCCAGCTTTCGCGGTCGGCGTTGGGCTTGCCATCGCGGAACATATCGTTAGCGAACATTACGCCGTGGCCGATAAAACAGCGTTCGCCGATGGTCACGTACTCGCAGATAAAGGTATGGGACTGAATTTTGCTGTCGCTGCCAACGCGGGTATGGCCCTGGATTTCAACGAAGGGGCCGACGAAGACGTTATCGCCTAGCGTGCAGTCATAGAGGTTGGCGGGCTGGTAAATCACCACGTTTTCGCCGCTGGCGACGTTGCGAATGGCGGTTTCACGAAGGGTATGCATGCTGCCTCTCAGATCGGTTTAGCCAAAATGTGTAATGTGCTTTGCTGGGTCGCAGAATGAAAGATGACATCTTTTACGTGCTGCATTCCCTGACGTTCATAAAAACGGCGGGCGCGGGTATTCGCGGCGAGCACCTCCAGCCAGAGCCAGCGTTCACCGGCAACTTTTGCTCGCTTCTCGACGGCGTGAAAAAGCTGCTCGCCATAGCGATGGCCCGTTGTTGCAGGTAACAGATAGAGCTTATGCAATAGCGTACCGGTTGGACCTTCGGGGTTGATGTCCTGGCGGCAGGCGTATTTAGCAAAGCCGATTGGCTCCTCTGCCTCAGCAATTAACCAGCAGCACTGCGTATCGGCCAGGCTGCGCTCCAGTGAGGCCACGGCATACTCTTGCTGCAGGTAGCGCTCCATTTCATCGGCGTTATGCCAGAGGTGGGTAAAGTGATGACGATAGCTGGCATTCGCCATATCGTTGAGTAAAGCCGCATCTTCCGGACGTGCAAGACGAATCTTTAGCATTCTGCGTTCCTCGCAAAGAAGTGGCGATATTTTGCCCGTAAAGTTCGCTGCGGGTAAACCTCAAAAGTGGGGAGGAGAAGATGCCGGAGGAGAGCCTCCGGCTGGGGATCAGGCGACGGCGATGGCCTCGATTTCAATACCCGCATCTTTAGGCAGTCTGGCGACCTCAACGCAGGAGCGGGCTGGAAACGCCGCGTTGTGTTCAACGAAGAACGCTTCATAGACCGCGTTGATGGTGGCAAAATCGTTCAGATCCTTGACGAAAACCATCGTCTTAACAATATTTTTCACCTGCAAGCCCGCCGCTTCCACGATAGCCTTAACGTTTTCCAGCGATTGGCGCGTTTGCACAGCGATGTCGTCAGACATGGTGCCATCTTGCGCATTAACCGGGAGCTGCCCTGAGGTCATCGTCATGGTACCCAGGTTTACCCCCTGAACATACGGACCGATGGCGGCAGGCGCGGACGCGGTGGAAATAATCATTCTGTTGATTCCTCTTGATAAGTGGTTACATGAAATAGTTAAGTAAAACCAGTGAACCAATGCCGCTGACGACGACCCAGACCAGCCCCAGTCGGAAGCTGGCAAGCGTGCAGATAATCGCGGCGATGACTTTCGGGTTTTTTAAATCAAACTCCATGCTGGAGTTCACGCTCAGGATCTGAATCGTGATGATGGCTGGCAGAACAGTCACCGGCACAAAGCGCAGCGTTTTGCTGACCCGGTTCGACATCTGGATTTTCCCGGCGAGACCAATGAACGAGAAGCGAATAAGAAAGGTCACGGCGGCCATACCCAGCGTCAGGGCGATAAAAAAGCTATTACTCATTTTCCAGCGCTCCTTCGAGAGAGAGTTTAGCGGCGGCCTGCGCTTGTTTACGCTCTTCGGCGAGATCGACGCTCAGGCCCGCCATTACGCCCAATACGGATGCGACGACAATGCCTAACGAATAGGGCAGCACAACCAAAAGTACGCCGGATACGGCAGCCACAATGGCGGCGACGGTACAGGCCTGGCTCTTGATTTGCGGAACGACGATGGCGATAAAGGCGGCGACCATCGCAAAGTCCAGACCGTATTTTTCAATATGCGGAAATGAGGCGCCAACCAGAGCGCCAAGGAAATCGGCTAAAACCCAGGCGAACCAAAATGTCAGCATGGCTGAAGAGTAGAACAGATATTTATCCTTTTTATTCTCCTCCATCTCTTTCACCGTCGTGGCGTACACCTCATCGGTCAGAGCATAGGCCATAAAGCATTTTTTAAAAAAGGACGCCTCGCGTACGGTACTGGAAATTGATGCGCTGTAAAGTATATGACGGAGATTAATAATCAGCGTGGTGAATATAATTACCCCGAGGCTCGCCCCGGTTTTGAGCATATTCAACGCCAGCATTTGTGCTGAACCCGCAATAACAATGGTGGACCAGACCGTACTTTGCCAGACGCTCATTCCGGCGCTCACGCTTAGCGCGCCGACGATAAATGAAAAGGGAAAGTCGCCGATACACAAGGGAAGAATGGCGCTGGCGCCCCGTAGGATAACTTTTTTGTTCATAAGCAATATCTGTTATTTAAGAAATTAATTATTTATGTAAGGTACGTGGAAAGATTAGTTAATGATTATTTAGCAACCATGATGTTGATAATTTCTTTGTCGGTATAGGCCATGGGCTTAACAACCAGACGACAGAGATTATTAATCGTTTGCTCAACGTCAGCGCAAACGATCCCATCATTAGAGCTTGCGCAGCTATTTTGCATGGCCATCAATACAGCCTTAAATGCGCTGGACACGACGGATGAAACTTTCATCGCGCAGCTATTAGAAGCGCCGTCACAAATCATACCGGTAATATCACTGACCATATTAATAATCGCGGTGTTAATGGTTTCCATATCGCGAGTAAATAGCCACGCCATCCCGGCAGCTGCTCCCATTGCTGCCGTAGACGCCGCGCATAGCGCGGACAGACGCGTATAGCGGGAGTGGATCGATATCGCGGTCAGGTGGGAGAGCGCGAGCGCCCGTGCGAGCGTCTCTTGATCGGCATTAAGATGCTCCGCGACCGTCACTACCGGCATGGTAGCGGCGATACCCTGGTTACCGGAACCAAAGTTTGACATGGCGACGACGGGAGCGCCGCCCATCCGCGCGTCGGATGCGGCGACGGTATTGATGATGACTTTACTGAGCAGGTCGTTGCTGAGCAGACCCTTTTTTACTGCATCAGAGAAGGTACCATTGATGTTTAAACCATATTTCTTGCTCTTGCCTTCATTTGCCAGCGCCGAATTGAGGCGGGCGGCTTCGAGAATAAATTCGATGTCGGCAAAATCGACTTCGCTTATAAAATTGAAGGCTTCGACAAGCGAAAAGGTTTCTAACGCTTCCTGCTGCGTTACCGTATTCTGTTTATTAGCCAAAGCCTGCGCTTCGCCATTAATATAAAGTTCAACGATATTGGTATGCGTGCCTTTAACTACCACGCGGCAGCTCTTTTCGCCACCGGTCAGGGTCAGATCCAGATGGATAAAATCGGGAGTATCTTCCACGCGAATATTAACCTGGCCATCGGCGATTAGCTTTTGCGCTAATTCGACATGCTGCTGGGTAATCCCCTCCAGCGTTTTTAAACCCTTATCGGCATCGCCGCCAAAAGCGCCAATGGCGGCGGCAAGCGCGACACCGCTAACGGATGTTCCTGGAATAGTTACGCCCGTCGCGTTTTTGTACAGATTCGCAGAAATAAAACCGTTAATACTTTGACAGGCCGTATCTAAATGTTTCGCAGCGTAAGCGGTAGTAAAAGAAATAGCGACGGGTTCGGTACAACCTAATGCCGGAGCCACTTCTTGTTTTAGCCATTTTATAAAAATGGATGCGCGTTCATTAATCATATTTTAAATCAATCCGCTAATTGTGGGTTATTAACTGGCGAGTATCCTAAGATAATTCTGAAGGAAAAACTTACTCTAATAACCCTGTTATTTATGCATTAAAGAGAAAAATTTTCGCTTATTAAAAGAATGTAAAACTGTGATCTTATTATGGTTAATTAACTGATTTACCGAGTATTTATATTCTGTTTTTTGAACATAAAAAGGGATTTAGTTAACCGCCTCACAGCGATGACGAAAGTAAGATTTTCTCTTTTTACGTATTTCGTCGTATACGAGCAAGGCGGGCAGTGAGGAGAAGGGGACAACAAATGTAGATCTGGATCACACTTTTGCGTTATACAGGTCACAGTAAATCATGATGATGAGGAGTACCTATGCCGCCGGTTTATCGTCCGTTGGTGAGTTTTATTGCAACCGCCATGCAAACCGTTTTGAATCTTGGCCTGCTGTGCCTGGGGGTCATTCTGATCGTATTCCTCGGTAAAGAGACGTTGCATTTGGCGCACGTCCTGTTTACCCCTGAACCTGTCAGTAAATACAAGCTGGTGGAAGGGCTGGTGGTCTACTTCCTCTATTTCGAGTTTATCGCGCTGATTGTGAAGTACTTTGAATCGGGATTTCACTTCCCGCTACGCTACTTTGTTTATATCGGCATCACCGCCATCGTACGCCTGATTATCATCGATCATGAGTCGCCCATGGCGGTGCTGATTTACTCCGCCGCGATCCTGATTCTGGTGATTACGCTCTGGCTGTGTAACTCCAACCGACTGAAACGCGAGTAAACAGACAGCACGCCGCTTCCGGTAGCGGCGTGCTGTGGTTATTATCTGATAGAGGCCTGAAGCGTTTTCTCTTCTGCGGGTGCCCACAGCTCTTCGAGTTCTTCCAGCGTCTTGCCTTTCGTTTCCGGCACAAATTTCCACATAAACATCGCCGCCAGAATTCCCATACAACCGTAAATCCAGTAGGAAAAACCGTTGTGAAAATGGGCAACCAGCCAGGAGTTTTTATCCATCATCGGGAAGGTCCAGGAGACAAAGTAGTTCGCCAGCCACTGCGCGGCAACCGCAATGGCGAGAGCTTTGCCGCGAATCGCGTTAGGGAAGATTTCTGCCAGCAGCACCCAGCAAACCGGGCCCCAGGACATGGCAAATGCGGCGACGTAAAGCAGCATCGACAGCAGCGCCACCAAACCGGATGCTTGAGTATAAAAGGCGGTGCCAAGGCTGAACATGCCAAGCGCCATCCCGAGCGCGCCAATAATTTGCAGCGGCTTGCGGCCAAATTTATCAACCGTCATGATGGCCAGAACGGTGAAAGTCAGGTTGATAACGCCCACGATAATGGTCTGCAGCAGGGCGACATCAGTGCTGGCTCCCAGCGTTTTGAAGACTTCCGGAGCGTAGTAGAGCACGACGTTGATGCCGACAAACTGCTGGAATATAGACAGCATAACGCCGATAGTAATGACGCCTGCGCCAAACATCAGCAGACGACCGCCCGTTTTACGGCCATTTTCCAGTGACAGATTGATCTCCTGCATTGCCTGGACGGCGAGCTTGCTGCCCATAATTTTGCGCAGAATACCCTCCGCCTGTTCCTGTTTGCCCTGCGCCATCAGCCAGCGCGGACTTTCCGGTACGGTATACAGTAGCCCTAAAAACAGCAGTGCGGGAATGCATTCTGAGGCAAACATATATCGCCAACCATTGGTATTCAGCCAGTTAGCATCACCTGATTTTGCAATGAAATAGTTAACACAGTAAACCAATAGCTGCCCAAAAATAATCGCGAACTGGTTAAAGGAAACCAGTTTCCCTCGTATGCTTGCCGGCGCCAGTTCCGCAATATACATCGGTGAAAGCATTGATGCTAAACCTACGCCAATGCCTCCAATAATGCGGTAAATAACGAATTCTGGTACATATCCGGCTAAATAAACTGGCACCGTGTTGTCAGGGTTTATCGGGGTGAAACCTAATTCAGGCCAGGCCGAACCGATACCAGAGATTAAAAACAGAAGCGCGGCAATTTTTAGCGAATCCCGGCGGCCAAAACGGTTACTACAATAGCCGCCAAGCGCGCCTCCAATGATGCAGCCAATCAAGGCGCTGGCAACGCAGAAGCCCAGCAGTGAGTTGGCGGCAGATTCACTCAGGTTTTGCGGAGCCACAAAAACAGTGTTTAAGGATTCTACCGTACCGGAGATGACTGCGGTATCGTAGCCAAATAATAGTCCTCCTAACGTGGCGACTAACGTAATCGAAAAGATATAGCTTGAATTATATTGGGTCTTCATCCTGACCAGCCTTAAATACACATTTCTTCTTATCGGTAATAATGATGGTGTATTCATCACCCGGGGATGGCAATTATCAAATTTAATATTGCAATTACGTTATATTCTTAATGTGATCTCAACTCTATTTAATTGTTAAAAGAACGGCGGTAAATGAAATTGCAGTGATGAATCGCGCAAAAGAAAATAATCGTAACCTAAATGCAAAATAACATAATAAATTTCTTTAAAAGAGTGGCGGATTATCTCTCTTCGGAAGAGACGTTGGTGGGTGGGTGCCGCTGCATCAAGGCGCTGCGGGTGGCTAACGCTCAGCACTTTGCCTGCGAACTTCTGGACTTCCGCGCAAGGGGGAGTTTCATTGCGAGACGTCGGGTACCTGAAACGCGAATAAAAAAAAAGCGGCCTCCAGGGCCGCTGACCAACAGTCACAAATAGAATTTATGTAGGGTCCAGTTGAGGATAGCAGTGGCATTTGCCTTACTTTTTCAGCTGAGGGCGACGGCGGTAATGCCCGGTTGGGGTCGTGCATTACCGCGAAACCGTCATCCCTCCTCTGAAATTTGGGGCGGGTATACTCGTCATACTTCAAGTTGCTGATGCGTTGACTGCACCCGCTCACCCCAGTCACATAGTTATCTATGCTGCTGGGGATTATCGGGCTTGTCGCCTTTCGACAACTCGAATTAATTAGAGTATCTAACGATGAAAATTAACCTTTCACTCCGCCTGCGGTCAGGCCGTTAACCAACCAGCGCTGGGCCAGCAGGAACACTACGGTAATCGGAATGGCGGAGAGCACCGCCGCGGCGGCAAAGTCGCCCCACAGATAGTTCTGCGGGTTGAGATACTGTTGCATTCCGACCGCAAGGGTATAGCTGTTCACATCGCGCAGCAGCAGAGAGGCCACCGGCACTTCGGTAATCGCGGCGATGAACGACAGAATAAACACCACCGCCAGAATCGGTACCGATAGCGGGAGCAGCACCAGGCGGAAAGCCTGCCATGGCGTCGCGCCGTCCAGCGCCGCCGCTTCTTCCAGCGAGCCGTCGATGGTTTCGAAGTAGCCTTTGATTGTCCAGACGTGCAGCGCGATACCGCCCATATAGGCGAAGATCACGCCGCCGTGGGTATTCAGTCCAACGAACGGTACGTACTGGCCGAGACGGTCAAATAGGGCATACAGCGCGACCAGCGACAGAACCGCGGGGAACATCTGGAAAATCAGCATTCCTTTAAGCAGCGTGGCTTTACCCGGGAAGCGCATACGGGCAAAAGCGTAAGCGCAGGTTGTAGAGAGCGCGACGATGCCAATGGCGGTAATGCCGGCCACCTTGATGGAGTTCCACAGCCACAGGAGAACCGGGAAGGGGGGCGGCGTGACGCGGCCGTCAGCGTGTTCGACGCTGAAGCCTAACGCCAGCCGCCAGTGCTCCCAGGAGATACTTTCGGGAATCAGGCTACCGGTGGCGAAGTTCCCTTCGCGCAGCGAGATAGCGATGACCATCAGCAGCGGGAACATAATCGCCGCGATAAAAATCAGCAACAGGAGGTGCGTTGTTAATAAACGCAGCTTCTGAGATTTGGGTTGAACCATAGCCATAATATTTTTACTCCCCTTGATACCGCTCCAGGCTATTTTGCTTGTCATTTTGAACTCGGGCAGTGCTCAGAATCCTCACGTACTACGTGTACGCTCCGGTTCTTG
>NZ_KV793490.1:41319-128172 GCF_001808475.1 Klebsiella sp. HMSC09D12
CGTACTACGTGTACGCTCCGGTTCTTGCGCGCTGGCCGAGCTCAAACTGCCCGCGCCAATGACGCCTGGTTATTCCAATTAATCGAACTTCATACGTGTGGCTTTCAGGTTAACAATCGCCAGGGCGCCTACCAGCAGGAAGATCAGCGTGGCGATAGCCGCCGCGAGGCCGAAGTCCTGCCCGCCGCCGCCTTCAAAGGCGATGCGATAGGTATAGCTCACCAAAAGGTCGGTGTAGCCCGCCGGCGTGGTGGTGCCGAGCCGGTCCGGCCCGCCGTTGGTCAACAGCTGAATCAGCACGAAGTTGTTAAAGTTAAAGGCGAAGCTGGCGATCATCAGCGGCGTCAGCGGCTTGATCAGCAGCGGCAGCGTAATTTTGAAGAAGTTCTGGAACGGCGTGGCGCCATCCATTGCCGAGGCTTCATATAAATCGTCAGGAATCGCTTTCAGCAGGCCCATGCACAGGATCATCATGTACGGATAGCCCAGCCAGGTGTTGACGATGATAATCATGGTGCGCGCGGTAGTCGGGTCGCTAAACCAGGCCGGCTTGATGCCGAACAGCGCGCTGAGCATCATGTTGATCTCACCAAAGCTCTGGTTGAACAGCCCTTTGAAGATCAGAATTGAGATAAACGACGGTACGGCATAAGGCAGAATCAGCAGTACGCGATAAATCGCTTTGCCTTTCAGGGCTTCCCACTGGACGAGACAGGCGAGCACCATGCCGACCGCAACGGTGAGAATCACGGTCAGAACAGAGAAGACCACCGTCCAGACGAAAATCGCGAAGAACGGTTTCTGGATACCTTCATCCTGGAACACGCGGGTGAAGTTATCCCAGCCGATGGTCACGGTGTAGCCCGGGCTGAGCTTTTCGCTGCCCCAGCTGCCGTCGGCGTTAATCGCCTGATAGAAACCGACCTCGGCGTTCGGCCGATATTTCACGCCGCTCTGGTTGTTGGTCAGCGTACCGTCATTGGCCAGCGCGTACAGCGGCTGGGTGCCGGAGAACTGACGCAGGGAGCTCATAATGACTTTGCTCTCATCCGGCAGGACGGCGGTCAGCTGGTTCAGGGCGGTGCGGTTTTGCGTAATCACGCGCAGGGTGGCGCGTTCGCCTTCCGGCAGGGCATCAGCCTCTTTTAACGCCAGCTTCTGTTCGCCGCCGAATTTAAAAGCGTCGGAAAGATAGTTTTTGCCGCTCTCGCCATCGGTCAGCGCCAGCTTCCACTCATCTCCCGCCGGATAAAGCGCGAAGTTGTAGGATTTACCCGCCTGGAAGGAACGGTCCATCAGCACCTGTTGGGCGCGTTCAAAGGTAAGCTGGTTAGTACTGCTGTAGTTGGTGAAAGCGATAGCGATAGTGCAGATCAGCGGGAACAGGACGAACAGCCCCATCCCGGCGAGACCCGGGTAAACATAGCGCCAGGCATAGGCCTTGCGATTGGAAAAAATATACAGGCCAACCGAGCTTAAAATCAGCGTCATGATGGCAAACAGGTACTCCCCCTGGGCGTACATCAAAACAACAAGGTAACCCACCAGCAGGCACAGCAAGCCGATCACAGACCATGTGAGCTGCGGACTTTGCCACCAGTGTTTCTTTTTCACGACATCCATGGGGATCATCCTCTTTACACTTTATCCTTCGCGCTACCTCTTTGTTGGCTGCGGATACGCATCCCAGTCACTTACGGATGTAAGCGCCTGGGGATTTGCATCCTTGCCGCCTCGATGTAGCGCGAAAGATTTCGTGTAACAACGTATTCAACAAACCTTACTCCCTAAGGAATAAGGGAAACCGTATTACTTGGTGATACGAGCCTGCGCGTCTTTCAGGGCGGCATCGACGGTCTGGCGACCGCTAGCGGCGTTGATAACTGCGGTACGAACGGCATACCAGAAGGCGGACATCTGCGGGATGTTCGGCATGATTTCACCTTTCTGGGCGTTAGCCATGGTGGCGGCGATACGCGGATCTTTTTCCAGTTTTTCCTGGAAGGATTTCAGCGCAACCGCGCCCAGCGGTTTGTCCTTGTTAACTTCATCCAGACCCTGGTCGGTCATCAGATAGTTTTCGAGGAACTCTTTCGCCAGTTCTTTGTTCGGGCTGGCGGCGTTAATACCGGCGCTGAGTACGCCAACGAACGGCTTGGACGCATTACCTTTAAAGGTTGGCAGCAGGGTAACGCCGTAGTTAACCTTGCTCTTATCGATGTTAGACCACGCCCACGGACCGTTGATGGTCATCGCAGTTTCGCCTTTGTTGAAGGCCGCTTCCGCGATGGAGTAGTCGGTGTCGGCGTTCATATGTTTGTTCTTGATCAGGTCGACCAGGAAGGTCAGGCCCGCTTTCGCGCCAGCGCTATCTACGCCCACGTCTTTCACGTCGTACTTACCGTTTTCAAACTTGAACGCGTAACCGCCGTCGGCAGCAATCAGCGGCCAGGTGAAGTACGGTTCTTGCAGGTTGAACATCAGCGCGCTCTTACCTTTCGCTTTCAGTTCTTTATCCAGCGCCGGGATCTCTTCCCAGGTTTTCGGCGGGTTCGCTACCAGGTCTTTGTTATAGATCAGCGACAGCGCTTCAACGGCAACCGGGTAGGCAATCAGCTTGCCGTTGTAGCGAACCGCATCCCAGGTGAACGGATAGAGTTTGTCCTGGAAAGCTTTATCCGGGGTGATTTCCGCCAGCAGACCGGACTGTGCGTAGCCGCCGAAGCGGTCGTGAGCCCAGAAAATGATGTCGGGGCCGTCGCCGGTCGCGGCAACCTGCGGGAACTTCTCTTCCAGCTTGTCCGGATGTTCTACGGAGACTTTGATGCCGGTGTCTTTCTCAAACTTTTTACCCACTTCAGCGAGGCCGTTGTAGCCTTTGTCGCCGTTAATCCAGATAACCAGCTTACCTTCTTCAATTTTTGCGAGGGCAGAGGCGGAAAACATCATCGTGGTCAATGCAGACAGCGCGAGGATGCGAGCGCCAGTTTTGATTTTCATATACCCGTCCTATTTGGTGATGTGCTCGTGGATACACTTGAGTGGCTTAACGATGATGAGTTTCCTTTTTTAACAACCTCTTTCCATCCTCCCCATGTCTACGCCCCATCCTCCGTTTGTGTGATCTCCATTGCAGAAATGCCGGTTATGAGTCCTGGCGCACATAAAAAGGCGGCTAATTTTGCAGGCGACATCACGAAATCGGCATCCGCCCGTCCCCCCCGGCGGCGAGACGTCATCTCTCATCCTCCCGCCTCCTCCCCCATAAAAAAGCCGGGGGGTGGAGGATTTACCCCACTTATGAATGCCGCATAGTCAGCCCATCTTGAATGTGTCGTTAAGTGACAGGTTGTAACGAAGGGAGAAGGGCATGGCGAGCGTACAGCTGCGAAATGTAACGAAAGCCTGGGGTGACGTGGTGGTATCGAAAGATATTAATCTCGAAATCCAGGATGGGGAGTTCGTCGTGTTTGTTGGGCCATCAGGCTGCGGCAAATCCACCCTGCTACGTATGATTGCCGGGCTGGAAACGGTGACCAGCGGCGATCTGCTGATTGGCGATACCCGAATGAATGATGTTCCGCCCGCCGAGCGCGGTATCGGGATGGTGTTTCAATCTTATGCGCTTTACCCCCACCTTTCCGTCGCGGAAAACATGTCTTTCGGCCTTAAGCTGGCCGGCGCCAAAAAAGAACTGATCAACCAGCGCGTGACCCAGGTGGCGGAAGTTCTGCAGCTTGCCCATCTGCTGGAACGTAAACCGAAAGCGCTTTCTGGCGGCCAGCGCCAGCGCGTGGCGATTGGCCGTACCCTGGTGGCTGAACCGCGCGTTTTCCTGCTGGATGAACCGCTCTCAAACCTTGACGCCGCGCTGCGCGTACAGATGCGTATTGAAATATCCCGTCTGCATAAACGCCTTGGCCGCACGATGATTTACGTGACCCACGACCAGGTCGAAGCGATGACGCTGGCCGACAAGATTGTGGTGCTGGATGCCGGTCGCGTCGCGCAGGTCGGGAAGCCTCTCGAACTCTATCACTACCCGGCGGACCGTTTCGTCGCGGGCTTTATTGGCTCGCCGAAGATGAATTTCCTGCCGGTCAAAGTCACCGCTACCGCCATTGAGCAGGTGCAGGTGGAGCTGCCGAACCGCCAGCAGGTCTGGCTGCCGGTGGACAGCGCCCGCGTTCAGGTTGGCGCCAACATGTCTTTAGGTATCCGTCCGGAGCATCTGCTGCCCAGCGATATTGCCGACGTCACCCTCGAAGGTGAAGTCCAGGTGGTCGAACAGCTCGGCCACGAAACGCAAATTCATATTCAGATCCCATCCATCCGTCAGAACCTGGTTTACCGCCAGAACGACGTGGTGCTGGTAGAAGAGGGAGCCACATTCGCCATCGGTTTGCCGCCGGAGCGTTGCCATTTATTCCGTGAGGATGGCACCGCTTGTCGTCGGCTGCATAAAGAGCCGGGCGTGTAAGGCTTCCCATTAAAAAAAACGTGCACCCTGCAGCGTCGATAAACAGGCGCAACAACAGGCGAAGCGTTCAAAGAAAAGCAATGATCTCAGGAGATAGAATGATGATTACTCTGCGCAAACTTCCACTGGCGGTCGCCGTTGCGGCAGGCGTTATGTCTGCTCAGGCGCTGGCCGTTGATTTCCACGGCTATGCTCGTTCTGGTATCGGCTGGACCGGCAGCGGCGGTGAGCAACAGTGCTTCCAGGCAACCGGTGCTCAAAGCAAATACCGTCTTGGTAACGAATGTGAAACCTATGCGGAACTGAAACTGGGCCAGGAAGTCTGGAAAGAAGGTGATAAGAGCTTCTACTTCGATACTAACGTCGCCTACTCTGTGTCGCAGCAGAACGACTGGGAATCCACCAGTCCGGCATTCCGTGAAGCTAACGTGCAGGGTAAAAACCTGATCGAATGGTTGCCAGGTTCCACCATCTGGGCCGGTAAGCGCTTCTACCAGCGTCATGACGTTCATATGATCGACTTCTACTACTGGGATATTTCTGGTCCTGGTGCGGGTATTGAAAACATCGATCTGGGCTTCGGTAAACTCTCTCTGGCAGCAACGCGTTCTTCTGAATCAGGCGGCTCCGGTACCTTCGCCGATCGCGACCAGTTCGGTAATCGCGTTTACGACAATATCGTGCCGAACGATGTATTCGACGTGCGTTTAGCCGGTCTGGAAACTAACCCAGGCGGCACGCTGGAGCTGGGCGTTGACTACGGCCACACTAACATCCCTGATGATTATTCTCTGCAGCCGGGCGCTTCCAAAGACGGCTGGATGCTTACCGCTGAGCATACTCAGAGCATGCTGAAAGGCTTTAACAAATTTGTTCTGCAGTATGCAACTGACTCTATGACCTCCAGCGGTAAAGGTGTTCCGCAGGGTGGCAGCATTAATAACGATGGATCTATGTGGCGCGTGCTGGACCACGGTGCGATCTCTCTCGGCGATAGCTGGGATCTGATGTACGTCGGTATGTACCAGGATATCGACCGCGACAACAACAATGGTACTCAATGGTGGACCGTCGGCGTTCGTCCAATGTACAAGTGGACGCCTATCATGAGCACCCTGATGGAAATCGGCTACGACAACGTCAAATCTCAACGCACCAGCGATCGTAACAGCCAGTATAAAGTGACCCTGGCCCAGCAGTGGCAGGCTGGTGACAGCATCTGGTCCCGTCCGGCAATCCGCGTATTCGCAACGTACGCCAAATGGGATGAGAAATGGGGCTATAACGATAGCGGCGTAGCGTATAACGACACCAGTGCTAAAACCTTTAGCCGTGGCGATAGCGACGAGTGGACCTTCGGTGCCCAGATGGAAATCTGGTGGTAATCGAGCCTGACCGTTCGTAACTAAAAGAGGGGCGTAAGCCCCTCTATCTTAGGCCCAGCGCGCTATTGCCTGGCTACCGCTCGGCCATCGGAATTGAGGTGATAACAATGAAAATGAAGAAAAGTCTCGTTGCCCTCTGCCTGTCCGTCGGCCTGATGGCCTGCGTACCCGCAGTCAGTTTTGCTGATGTTAATTTCGTGCCGCAGAACACCTCTGCCGCGCCGTCGATTCCGGCCTCCGCGTTGCAGCAGCTCACCTGGACTCCAGTCGACCAATCCAAAACGCAAACCACAAAGCTCGCCGTGGCCGGGCAGACGCTCAATGTCCCCGGAATCAGTGGTCCGGTCGCCGCATACAGCGTTCCGGCGAATATTGGCGAGCTCAATATTACGTTAACCAGCGAAGTGGAAAAACAAGCTGCGGTATATGCACCGAACGTGCTGATTCTTGATCAGAATATGACGCCATCTGCATTCTTCCCCAGCAGCTACTTTACTTATCTTGAACCGGGCGTGATGAGCTCAGATCGTCTGGAGGGCGTAATGCGCCTGACTCCGGCGCTGGGACAGCAGAAAATTTATGTGCTGGTCTTTACCACGCCGCAGGATTTACAGCAGACCACTAAATTAATCGATCCGGCGAAGGCATACGCCAAAGGCACCGGCAATGCGGTGCCGGATATTCCGGATCCCATCGCGAAACACGTCACCGACGGTACCATCAGCCTGAAGGTAAAAACCTCTACCGGCTCCAGTGTGCTGGTTGGCCCGCTGTTCGGTTCGTCTGGTCCGGGGCCTGTTACCGTCGGTAATACCGCTGCTCCTGCCTATAGCGCGCCGGTCGCCGCCCCGGCCCCGGCTCCAGCGGTGAAAACCGAACCGATGCTTGATGATACCGAAACTTACTTCAATAACGGCATTAAGCAGGCGGTTGCGAAAGGCGATATCGACAAGGCTCTGAAATTGATGAACGAAGCTGAACGTCTTGGCTCGAAATCTGCTCGTTCCACCTTTATCAGCAGTGTAAAAGGCAAGGGGTGACCGTCTCCCCACAATGCTGATGTTTAGGCACAGCCTTTAGGTGCGTCCGTCAGGGCGCACTTTTTTTTATCGCGCGGCAGCTTCTGTTGCAGGGCTGTTGCGCGGATGATCGTATATTGACGTTTGCCCGCCCCCGATGCCCCATTCTGCGATACAATACCTTTACGTTTTGTACCGGAGATTCAGGCATGCCACATCCTGCGCTTACGCAACTGCGTGCGCTGCGTTATTTTGCCGCAATGCCCCCGCTGCACGCGCATCTGCGCGACTGGCTATTGCTGGAAGACTCAATGACCAAACGCTTTGAGCAACAGGGGAAGCGAGTTAGCGTCATCATGGTTAACGAAGGTTTTGTTGGACGCGAAGCGCTGGCAGATGAAGCGCCTCTGTTACCCGTCGAATCCCGCTACTGGCTGCGGGAAATTATCCTTTGCGCTAATGGCGAACCCTGGCTTGCTGGCCGAACTATCGTGCCGGAGTCGACGCTGAGCGGCCCCGAACTGGCGCTGCAACAGCTGGGACAAACGCCGCTGGGCCGCTATCTCTTCACGTCATCGACGCTAACCCGCGATTTTATTGAAATTGGTCGTAATGCAGAGCTTTGGGGGCGTCGTTCCCGCCTCCGGTTGAGCGGCAAACCGCTGCTGCTGACGGAGCTGTTTTTGCCTGCATCGCCGTTGTATTGAGAGGAAAATGAAATGGAGTGGAGTCTGACGCAGAACAAGCTGTTGGCGTTTCACCGCCTGATGCGTACTGACAAACCGATCGGCGCGCTGCTGCTGCTGTGGCCGACGCTGTGGGCGCTGTGGGTGGCCACGCCGGGGATACCGCCGCTGTGGATCCTCGCCGTGTTTGTTGCCGGCGTCTGGTTAATGCGCGCCGCAGGCTGCGTGGTCAATGATTATGCCGATCGTAAATTTGACGGCCACGTTAAACGGACGGCCCGCCGTCCGCTGCCGAGCGGCGACGTCAGCGAAAAGGAGGCGCGAACGCTGTTTGTCGTGCTGGTGCTGCTTTCTTTCCTGCTGGTGCTGACCCTGAACACCATGACCATTCTGCTGTCGATAGCGGCGCTGGCGCTGGCATGGGTCTATCCATTTATGAAACGCTACACCCACTTGCCGCAGGTGGTGCTGGGCGCGGCATTTGGCTGGTCGATCCCGATGGCCTTTTCGGCGGTAAGCGAATCGCTGCCGCTCAGCTGCTGGCTGATGTTCCTCGCCAACATCCTGTGGGCGGTGGCCTACGATACCCAGTATGCGATGGTCGATCGTGATGATGACGTCAAAATCGGTATCAAATCGACGGCGATTCTGTTTGGCGACAACGATCGCTTAATCATCGGTATTTTACAGGTGGCGGTACTGGGTCTGATGGCGGCAGTAGGCTGGCTGAGCGGGCTGGGCTGGGAATATTACTGGTCGTTGTTTATCGCCGCGGCGCTGTTTGTCTGGCAGCAAAAGCTGATATTTAAACGCGAACGCGATAGCTGCTTTAAGGCATTTATGAATAATAACTACGTGGGGCTGGTACTGTTTCTCGGCCTGGCGATGGGGTATATGCAGTAAATGTGGCGGGGTTCCCCGGCTGGCGCCGTAAAAGCTTTAGCCGGGCTACTAAACCGCAGGGTCTGGTAGCCCGGCGCAAGCCGGGATATCGCTTTAAACGTTACGCTTCATCCTGGGTAACGCTTTCAATCGTCAAACGCACATCAGAAGTAATCAGATCCGCCAGCATACGGTAGATCTTCAACGTCTCTTCCGGCTCGGCATCTCCGGTATCGCTGATATAGCCTTCGTCGCGCAGGGTCAGCACCAGCGTGCTGAATACCGCCTTATCGAAGAACTCCGGCGCATTGATACCGTGCAGAACGGACAGGCGCTGCGCCACGGTGCGGCTCTCTTTCTCCAGCGAACTGCGGTTGATTGACGGGTTAGCGCTCAGCAGCCAGAAGGTGATGGCGTAGCGCTGCAGCGTTTCGCGCGCGCCTGCGGCCAGCAGCTGCAGGGAACGGGCATGAGACGGATTGACGCTCACCTCATCGTCATTCACGGCGATAAGCCCCTGACGCTGCATCTCGGCAATCAGCGCATCGACGACGCCCGCCAGCTCCGCTTTTTCCCAGCGCAGGAACAACTCGGCCTTGAGGAACGGATAGAACATCTCGACGTGACGCAATATTTCGCTGCGGGTAATACGACGATGCTGAGTGACGATGGCGGCTAACAGCGACGGCATCACCAGCATATGGGCGATGTTGTTGCGGTAATAGGTCATCAGGACGGCCTGCTCGCGCGGCAGAATGATGATATCGCCGATCGTGTCTTTCTCGACTTCGAACTTGTTCATCTGCAGCGCGTGGTCGATAAGCTCGCTGGCAGACGCCGTAGGCGTGGTCGCGTCCGCAGAGTACGGCACGTTGCGCAGCAGGGCGAGGTAGCACTCCAGCTGTTCGGTAAGCTGCTCGCGGGTCAGGGAACGCTGACGCGATGCCAGCAGCGCCGTACAGCACAGGTTCATGGCGTTGGCCGCACCGGCATTGTTAATGCGTACCATCAGGTCTGAGGCGATGTTATTTACCGTCGGCGTCAGCCAGGAGGGGCGAACGGCTTCGATAGGATCGATCGACTCGCGCCAGTCCGGCACATGTTGATTCAGGTAGGCCATCAGCGGCAGCGGTTCGCCGAAGTTAACGTAGCCCTGGCCGAGATTACGCAGCTTGCTTAAGCCGCGCAGCATCTGCGGCAGGTTCTCTTTCTCTTTTGTCGCTCCGCGCAGCTCTTTAGCGTAGGTACCAACCTCCATCACGTGCTCGTAGCCGATGTAGATTGGCACCAGGGTGATGGGACGATTACCGCCGCGCAGCATCGCCTGAATGGTCATCGACAGGGTACCGGTTTTCGGATCCAGCAGGCGTCCGGTACGAGAGCGGCCGCCCTCAACGAAGTATTCGACGGAGTAGCCGCGGCTGAACAGCTCGCCGAGGTATTCGCGGAATACCGTCGAATAGAGCTTATTGCCTTTGAACGTACGGCGAATGAAGAAAGCGCCGCCGCGACGGAAAATCGGCCCGGCAGGCCAGAAATTCAGGTTGATACCGGCAGCGATATGCGGCGGAACCAGGCCCTGATGATAAATCACGTACGAGAGCAGCAGATAATCCATATGGCTGCGGTGGCACGGGACATAAACGATCTCGTGGCCTTCGTGCGCCAGCTGGCGCACGCGCTCGGCGTTATGCACGTTAATGCCCTGATACAGACGGTTCCAGGTAAAGCCCAGCACGCGGTCTGTCAGGCGAATCATCTCGTAGGAGAAGTTCGCGGCGATCTCTTCCATCAGGGCGATAGCGTTTTGCTGCGCCTTTTCATGAGAAATTTTCTTGCTGCGCGCTTCGTCTTCTACCGCACGGGCAATGGCTTTCGACGCCAGCAGTTTATTGAACAGATCCTGGCGCGCAGGCAGGCGCGGACCGACCGCCGCCAGACGCTGACGGGCGAAGTGCATACGCGCCACGCGGGCCAGCTTCTGAGCGATAGTTTTATCGGTGCCGTGTTCGTCCGCCATTTTACGCAGCGAGACCGAAGGCGAGAAACGCACAAAGCTGTCGCGGCCCAGCCACAGAACGGCGAAGAATTTCTGAATGCCGTTGAGCATGCGCAGTGGCGGGTTAACCTCGCCTTTTTCACGCCCCGGCGCGCGACCGAACATCACCGAGACTGGCACCATTTGCACATCAAGATCGGGATGATTACGGTGCAAATCCAGATAGTCGTGAAAGAGCTTGATAGACTCTTCTTTCGGCGTGTAATAGGTGAATACGCGCGGTCCGCCGTGGATAAATACGTAGCGCGGAAGCAGGGCGCCGTCGATCTCCAGCGGCTCCAGCGGGTCCGGTAACTCATGCTCCAGACATTGCGCGCGCAGCGTCAGCAGGTCCGCCTTCGAATTGTAGGGCAGGACGTACATAATGGGCCGCGAGGTATCCAGGCCTAACTCCTGAGCAGGTTGTGCCGGAATCGACTTGCTTTTTACCAGCGCCCTTAATGGTAAATTCAGTAATTTATAGTAAATTCGTTGCCAGCCAGACATAGACGATGTGAAGCCTCTGGTTAATCATGCAAATGCGCCGCAAGAATAACAGAAAGTGCGCAAAATTTCCGTTGTAACGCGGCAAACGCGTACACTCATTGACGTCATTTACATAAAAAGGTTTGTTTGATGGCCAATAATACCACTGGGTTAACCCGAATTATTAAAGCGGCAGGGTATTCCTGGAAAGGATTCCGGGCGGCATGGGTCAACGAGGCCGCATTTCGTCAGGAAGGCATCGCGGCCATCATTGCCGTGGTGATTGCCTGCTGGTTAGACGTCGATGCCATTACCCGGGTGCTGTTAATTGGCTCGGTCCTGATAGTGATGATAGTTGAAATTATCAACAGCGCGATTGAAGCGGTCGTGGACCGTATCGGCCCTGAGCATCATGAGCTTTCCGGGCGCGCGAAAGACATGGGCTCTGCGGCGGTTTTGCTGGCGATTGTCATCGCGCTGATCACCTGGGGAACCCTTTTATGGGCAAATTACCGCTAACTCCTGTCGTAGCGGCTCGCAAAACGAAAAGAAACTCCTGATTTTTGTGTGAAATGTGGTTCCAAAATCACCGTTAGCTGTATATACTCACAGCATAACTGTATATACACCCAGGGGGCGGAATGAAAGCGTTAACGACCAGGCAGCAAGAGGTGTTTGATCTCATTCGGGATCATATCAGCCAGACGGGCATGCCGCCGACGCGTGCGGAGATTGCTCAGCGCTTGGGGTTCCGTTCCCCAAACGCGGCGGAAGAGCACCTGAAAGCGCTGGCGCGTAAAGGCGCAATCGAAATCGTTTCCGGCGCCTCCCGCGGTATTCGTCTGCTGACGGAAGAAGAAACGGGCCTGCCGCTTATTGGCCGCGTAGCAGCAGGGGAACCGCTGCTGGCCCAGCAGCATATTGAAGGCCACTATCAGGTCGATCCGGCCATGTTTAAACCGAATGCCGATTTTCTGCTGCGCGTCAGCGGTATGTCGATGAAAGACATCGGCATTCTTGATGGCGACCTGCTGGCAGTCCATAAAACTCAGGATGTGCGTAACGGCCAGGTAGTTGTGGCGCGTATTGACGAAGAAGTGACCGTAAAGCGCCTGAAAAAGCAGGGTAACGTCGTCGAACTGCTGCCGGAAAACAGCGAATTTTCGCCAATCGTGGTGGATCTTCGTCAACAAAGTTTCACCATTGAAGGCCTGGCCGTCGGCGTTATTCGCAACGGCAACTGGCAGTAAACTCTTCCTCTCGCGGCATCATCTGATGCATGATGCTGCGTCGTTTTTCCTCTTTTTGGCACTCTCTCCATGTTTTTTAACGCCGCCGACAAAGCCCTGTGGCGCTTAGCGCTGCCCATGATCTTCTCCAATATCACCGTTCCGCTGCTCGGACTGGTGGACACCGCCGTTATTGGTCATCTCGATAGCCCGGTTTATCTGGGGGGCGTGGCGGTTGGCGCAACGGCAACCAGCTTCCTCTTTATGCTGCTGTTGTTCCTGCGAATGAGTACCACTGGGCTGACGGCCCAGGCGTACGGCGCTAAAGATCCGCAGCGTCTGGCGCGTGCGCTGGTGCAGCCGCTGTGCCTGGCGCTGGCCGCCGGGGCGGCCATTGTGCTCTTGCGGATGCCGTTGATCGACCTGGCGCTGCACATCGTCGGCGGCAGCGAAGCCGTGCTCGAACAGGCCAGACGCTTCCTTGAGATCCGCTGGCTAAGCGCGCCGGCATCGCTGGCGAACCTGGTCCTGCTGGGCTGGCTGCTGGGCGTGCAGTACGCCAGAGCGCCGGTGATCCTGCTGGTGGTCGGCAATGTTCTTAACATTGTGCTCGATGTATGGCTGGTGATGGGTCTGCATATGAACGTGCAGGGGGCGGCGCTGGCAACGGTCACGGCAGAATACGCCACTTTCTTTATCGGCCTGCTGATGGCAAGGCGCGTGCTGGCGCTGCGCGGCGTTTCCCTGTTAATGCTAAAAAACGCCTGGCGCGGCGATATACGTCGCCTGCTGGCGCTGAATCGCGACATCATGCTGCGTTCGCTGCTGCTACAGCTTTGCTTCGGTGCGGTAACGGTATTTGGCGCTCGCCTCGGCGCCGATGTCGTCGCGGTCAATGCGGTTCTCATGACGATGCTGACCTTTACCGCCTACGCGTTGGACGGTTTTGCCTACGCCGTTGAGGCGCACTCCGGGCAGGCCTACGGCGCGCGTGACGATAGACGGCTGCTGGCTGTCTGGCATGCGGCTTGCCGCCAGTCAGGGATAGTGGCGCTGGCGTTTGCGCTGATTTACGGACTTGCCGGCGAACAGATTATTGCGTTGCTGACCTCGCTGCCTTCCCTGCAGCAGCTGGCCGACCGCTATCTGGTCTGGCAGATGATTCTGCCGGTCATTGGCGTCTGGTGCTACCTGCTGGACGGCATGTTTATCGGTGCGACGCGCGGTGCGGAGATGCGTAACAGCATGGCGGTGGCGGCGGCGGGGTTTGCCCTGACGCTATTGACGGTACCCACGCTCGGTAACCATGGACTGTGGCTGGCGCTGACGGTCTTTCTCGCTCTGCGCGGCGTTTCCCTGGCAGCGATCTGGCGGCGGCACTGGCGGCGCGGAACCTGGTTTTCGTAATGCATTTAGTACATCTGATGGTTAAAGATTCCGAATAATAAATCTTACTCAGAATACTCATCTATAGTTAAGTCATGTCCGAAACACAGCGGGCTGTTCATTCACCGAACGATAACCGAACGATGAGGAATGCATGATGAATAAAGACGAAATCGGCGGTAACTGGAAACAGTTCAAAGGTAAAGCGAAAGAGAAATGGGGCAAGCTGACTGATGATGACATGACCGTCATTGAGGGTAAGCGTGACCAGCTGGTCGGTAAAATCCAGGAACGTTATGGATATGAAAAAGACCAGGCAGACAAAGAAGTGACCGATTGGGAAACCAAAAACGACTACCGCTGGTAGCGAAAACGTCGTGTTTTAACCCACTGTTATTGCCTGCACGATCGGTACATGGAGGTACTGCTACCCTTGATTCCCGCTGCGGCTAACGCCTCAGCGGGCTTTCTTTTTAATCTGGATGGTATGGTCGTGATGGCAGTGGCCCGGCGTACTGCAGGATTCGACCTCGACGCAGGCAGCGCAGAGGCCGTGAGCTTCAATCACGTTGTGGCGCAGCGCGAATCCCATTCTTGCCGCCAGCGTATGCATTATATCTTCGACGCCTTCCGCGCACTCTTCTTTCACGCCGCCGCAGCGGTCGCAAATAAACATCGCTGAACTGTGGGTTGGCTGATCGAAAAGGTGGCACAGCACGTAGCTATTGGTCGATTCCACCTTATGCGCGAACCCCTGCTCCAGTAAAAACTCCAGCGCCCGATAGACGGTCGGCGGTTTAGCCTGGGGCTCTTTTTCACGAAGGAGATCGAGCAGGTCGTAGGCGCTGATTGCCCCTTGCTGCAGGCTCATCAAACGCAATACTTCGAGGCGCTGCGGGGTCAGGCGCACGCCACGCTGCGCGCAGAGCTTTTCAGCATGCGCTAACATTTGTTGCGAAGTGGTCTTATCCATGAGCGTCCTCTGGTTGCGTGAATCTCAAACTGTTACTTTATCACGATACCGATGAAACGCCGAGACCCGGGGGACTATACCCGTCACACTTCGCGTCACATACGCTTTGGCAGCGTCAATTCGTCCCAGCCGTCACGCTCCTGGGGTCGCTCTGGCTTGCCCCCTTATGCTATACCTGATGCATCTCATTTTCGGGAGAAAACGATGAAACGACCTGATTGCATTCGACACTGGCGTGAACTGGAAGGGGCGGATGATTCCACCTACCCTGACAGTACCGAGCTTTTCTCCATCGGTGCGCCGCTGGCGCGCGGTCTGCGGCTCAATCGCCTGGGGATCCACCATGAGCGTCTGCCGCCCGGGCGCCGCACTTCTTATCCACATGCGGAAAGCGACGAAGAAGAGTTTATCTACGTGCTGGAAGGCTATCCGGAAGTGTGGATTAACGGCTACCTGTGGAAGCTGGAGCCGGGGGATAGCGTCGGTTTTCCTGCCGGAACCGGTATTTGCCACACGTTCCTCAATAACACCGAACAGGAGGTCCGCCTGTTAGTCGTGGGTGAGGCAAACAAGAAATTTAATCGTATCTACTATCCGCTTAACCCCGGCTATGCCGCTACGCGTCAGGATCGCTGGGTTGACCATCCGCCGCAGTTTTTCGGCCCTCACGACGGCAAGCCGCGGAAAAAATAGCGTTTATTGCGGGATGGAAAGGGGGGGGCGCCGACGCTATGCGCCAGTGGTTTATCTTTGTGCTATAGTAGCGCCCCTTTTTACCCGGATGCTTATTTATTCGCCATGATGTCAGAATCAACGCCTACTGCTTTTGCTGCCCACCGTTTTTCCATCGCGCCCATGCTCGACTGGACCGACAGACACTGCCGTTATTTTCTGCGTCAGCTGTCGCGCCACACGCTGCTGTATACCGAAATGGTGACCACTGGTGCGATTATTCACGGTAAGGGCGACTATCTGGCCTACAGCGAGGAAGAGCATCCGGTCGCCCTGCAGCTCGGCGGCAGCGATCCGGCTGCGCTGGCGCACTGCGCAAAGCTGGCGCAGGCGCGCGGCTATGATGAAATTAACCTCAACGTCGGCTGCCCGTCCGATCGCGTACAGAACGGTATGTTTGGCGCCTGCCTGATGGGGAACGCGCAGCTGGTGGCTGACTGTATTAAAGCGATGCGCGACGTCGTGTCGATCCCGGTTACGGTAAAAACCCGTATCGGCATTGACGACCAGGACAGCTATGAGTTTCTGTGCGATTTTATCGAAACGGTATCCGGGAAAGGCGAATGCGAGATGTTCATCATCCACGCGCGTAAAGCCTGGCTTTCAGGCCTGAGCCCCAAAGAGAACCGCGAGATCCCGCCGCTGGACTATCCACGCGTTTACCAGCTTAAGCGCGATTTCCCGCATCTGACCATGGCGATCAACGGCGGTATTAAGTCGCTGGAAGAGGCAAAGGAGCATCTTGAGCATATGGACGGCGTGATGGTAGGCCGTGAGGCCTATCAGAATCCGGGTATTCTGGCCTCGGTGGATCGGGAGATTTTCGGCGTGGAAGGCGTCGATGCTGACCCGGTTTCCGTGGTCCGGGCGATGTATCCCTATATCGAACGCGAACTGAGTAACGGAACCTACCTGGGGCACGTAACGCGTCATATGCTGGGGCTCTTCCAGGGCATTCCCGGCGCGCGCCAGTGGCGTCGCTATCTGAGCGAAAATGCGCATAAAGCCGGGGCGGACATCAACGTACTGGAACAGGCGCTGAAACTGGTTGCCGACAAGCGTTAGTTTTTCGCTAAAATCTGGTCAAATTCACCACGCCTGGCACCTGACATGTCGGGCGTTTTTGTTTTTATTCAATAACTTATATTTGGCATGATTTTTGTAATATCCAGCAAGGTAGATTACATTTCTTTAGGGGAAGACGATGCTGGAACTCTTATTTGTTATTGGCTTTTTTGTCATGCTGTTGGTCACCGGCGTTTCACTGCTGGGAATTATTGCCGCGATTGTGGTCGCGACCGCGCTGATGTTTGTCGGTGGTTTGTTTGCGTTAATGATTAAGCTGCTGCCCTGGCTGCTGCTGGCCGTAGTCGTGGTGTGGGTGATTCGGGCGATAAAATCGCCAACCGGGAACCGTTATCGCGGTAATAACCGCTGGCGTTACTAAGGTATTGAGCGGTATGTCACAACCTGAAGATTTTTGCATAAAACAGCGTAGGCTTTGCTTATTAAATCTGTCACTATTAGCGCGTTAACGAATTCATCGAGCTGTACCCTACATACAGCCGAACAAAAAAAGTAAGGGCTTCCCAGGGGGAAGCCCTAAACTTTTCTTCTTCTCCCGTCATACTTCAGGCTGCAGGGGCGTTGGTTGCTGAGTGACTCGTCTCATCCATGAGACTCGCCCTTACGGACCGTCGCTTTGCGGCGTTCAAATCTGTTTCTGACAGATTTGTCATTCACCCCAGTCACTTACTGTTGTCAGCTCCTGGGGATTCATTCACTTACCCTCTTCCTGTCGCCCGGCTCATTTAGGGAAAAGCCATAACTATGGCAACAGCAAACTCGAGCCCTGCGTCGCCCGGCTTTCCAGCACCTCATGCGCGCGGCGGGCATCGCTCAATGCATATTTCTGACTCTCCGCAACATCCACTTTTATCACCCCGCTGGCGATCAGCGAGAACAGCTCGTTGCTGGCCTCCGTCAGCTCTTCGCGCGTAGTGATATAGCCCTGCAGCGACGGGCGGGTAACGTACAGCGAACCTTTCTGGTTGAGAATGCCGAGATTCACGCCGGTCACCGGGCCCGAAGAGTTGCCGAAGCTCACCATCAGCCCCCGGCGCTGCAGGCAATCAAGAGACGCTTCCCAGGTATCTTTACCGACGGAATCATAAACCACCTGAACTTTCTTACCGTCGGTGATCTCTTTCAGGCGTTCGACGATATTCTCTTCGCGATAGTTAATGATCTGCCAGGCGCCGGCCTGTTTAGCGCGTTCGGCTTTTTGCGCGCTGCCGACGGTACCGATCAGCTTAGCGCCCAGCGCTTTGGCCCACTGACAGGCGATGAGCCCGACGCCGCCGGCCGCCGCGTGGAACAGGAACGGCTCGCCTGCTTTGATCTCATAGGTTTTACGCAGCAGGTAATAAACAGTGAGCCCTTTCAGGAACGACGCTGCCGCCTGCTCGAAAGAGATGGCGTCCGGTAAAATAGCGGCCTTATCGGCAGGTACGTTATGCACGGAGCTATAGGCCCCCAGCGCCGATTGCGCGTAGACCACCCGGTCGCCGGCTTTAATATGCTTTACGCCGTTACCGACTTTGCTCACGACGCCAGCGGCTTCGGTGCCGAGGCTGCTCGGCAATGACGGCGGTGGATAGAGGCCGCTGCGGATATAGGTATCAATGTAGTTGATGCCGATGGCCTTGTTCTCTACCTGAATTTCGTGCTCTGCGGGATCTTTCGGCGTGAACTCCACCGCTTGCAGAACATCAGGCCCTCCGTGCTGGTGAAATTCAATTCGTGTTGCCATGCTTCCTCCAGAAATGTGGTAATCTTTCGACCCATTCACTATCTCGGTAACTCCATTCACTATGGCAGGAAATAAACCCTTCAACAAACCACAGACTGAACCCCGCGAGCGAGATTATCAGCTCGATGGGTTAAAGGTCCCGCCGCACTCGATTGAAGCGGAACAGTCGGTGTTGGGCGGTTTAATGCTGGATAACGAACGCTGGGACGACGTTGCCGAGCGCGTTGTTTCGGAAGATTTCTATACTCGCCCGCATCGCCATATTTTCACCGAAATGGCGCGCCTGCAGGAGTCGGGCAGCCCGATCGACCTGATTACGCTCGCCGAATCGCTGGAGCGTCAGGGGCAGCTGGACAGCGTCGGCGGATTCGCCTACCTGGCGGAATTATCGAAAAATACGCCAAGCGCGGCGAACATCAGCGCTTATGCCGATATCGTTCGCGAACGCGCGGTGGTACGCGAAATGATCTCGGTGGCGAATGAAATCGCCGAAGCCGGTTTCGATCCCCAGGGCCGCACCAGCGAAGATCTGCTCGACCTTGCCGAATCCCGGGTCTTTAAAATCGCCGAAAGCCGCGCGAATAAAGATGAAGGGCCGAAGAATATCGCCGACGTGCTCGACGCCACCGTGGCGCGAATTGAGCAGCTCTTCCAGCAGCCGCATGACGGCGTCACCGGGGTCAATACCGGCTATGACGATCTCAATAAAAAGACCGCCGGTCTTCAGCCGTCGGACCTGATTATTGTCGCCGCGCGTCCATCGATGGGTAAAACGACGTTTGCGATGAACCTCGTGGAAAACGCGGCGATGTTGCAGGATAAACCGGTGCTTATCTTCAGTCTGGAGATGCCCTCGGAGCAGATTATGATGCGTTCTCTGGCCTCGCTGTCGCGAGTTGACCAGACCCGTATTCGAACCGGTCAGCTGGATGATGAAGACTGGGCGCGCATTTCCGGCACCATGGGGATTCTGCTGGAAAAACGCAACATCTATATTGATGACTCCTCCGGCCTGACGCCGACGGAAGTGCGTTCACGCGCGCGGCGTATCGCCCGCGAGCACGGCGGCATCGGCCTGATTATGATCGACTACCTGCAGCTGATGCGCGTGCCGTCGCTCTCCGATAACCGTACGCTGGAAATCGCCGAAATTTCCCGCTCGCTCAAGGCGCTGGCGAAGGAGCTGCAGGTGCCGGTGGTGGCGCTGTCGCAGCTTAACCGCTCCCTGGAACAGCGTGCGGATAAGCGCCCGGTGAACTCCGACCTGCGTGAATCTGGCTCCATTGAGCAGGATGCCGACTTAATCATGTTTATCTACCGTGATGAGGTTTACCACGAAAACAGTGACTTAAAAGGCATCGCCGAAATTATTATTGGTAAACAGCGTAACGGTCCTATCGGGACGGTGCGCCTGACGTTTAACGGTCAGTGGTCGCGTTTTGATAATTATGCTGGGCCACAATACGACGACGAATAAATCTCCGTCATCCTTCATGCCGCAGATGCGTTGACTACGCCTGTTCACCCCGGTCACTTAGTTTACTAAGCTCCCGGGGATTCTCAGGCTTGTCGCCTTCCTGCAACACGAAGGATTTAGGAGATGCTTTTATTAAGGAATTCAAATGCAAGCGGCAACTGTAGTCATTAACCGCCGCGCTCTGCGACACAACCTGCAACGATTACGTGAACTGGCGCCTGCCAGCAAACTGGTTGCGGTGGTGAAAGCGAACGCCTACGGACATGGTCTTCTTGAGACCGCGCGAACGCTCCCGGACGCCGATGCTTTTGGCGTTGCCCGTCTTGAAGAAGCCCTGCGCCTGCGCGCGGGCGGTATCGCCCAGCCGATTCTGCTGCTGGAGGGGTTCTTTGAAGCCGCTGACCTGGCGATTATTTCCGCCCAGCGTCTGCATACTGCGGTACACAGCCCGGAACAGCTGGCGGCGCTGGAAGATGCCGACTTACCCGAACCGATCACCGTATGGATGAAGCTGGATACCGGAATGCACCGACTAGGCGTTCTGCCCGAACAGGCCGAAGCCTTCTATCAGCGCCTGAGCCAGTGTAAAAACGTCCGTCAGCCGGTAAATATCGTCAGCCATTTTGCCCGTGCGGATGAGCCAGAGTGCGGCGCGACCGAACGTCAGCTGGATATCTTTACCACCTTCGCGGAAGGGAAACCGGGGCTGCGTTCTATCGCCGCATCCGGCGGTATATTGCTGTGGCCGCAGTCGCACTTCGACTGGGCGCGTCCGGGGATCATTCTCTACGGCGTGTCGCCGCTCGACGGTGGATCCACCGGCGCGGATTTTGGCTGCCAGCCGGTGATGTCCCTGACCTCCAGCCTGATTGCGGTCCGCGAGCATAAAGCCGGCGAGCCGGTGGGCTACGGCGGAACCTGGATCAGCGAGCGCGATACGCGTTTAGGCGTTGTGGCGATGGGCTATGGCGATGGCTATCCGCGCGCCGCGCCGTCCGGAACGCCGGTGCTGGTTAACGGGCGTGAGGTGCCGATTGTCGGACGCGTGGCGATGGATATGATTTGCGTCGATCTTGGGCCTGAAGCGCAGGATAAGGCTGGCGATGCGGTCGTGCTGTGGGGCGAAGGTTTACCCGTCGAACGTATTGCCGAAATCACAAAAGTAAGTGCTTACGAACTTATTACGCGCCTGACTTCACGGGTGTCGATGAAGTACGTGGATTAACGTTCTTTCTCGTTTGCCCTGGCAGCGTTGCCGGGGCATGGTCCACCAGCCCATTCTGACTTATTCCGTAGAATTGCTGGCTGCCACTTCATTCTACTGGGTCTTCTCCGCGTAGGATTCGTGCGTCGTTATAAAGCTGGTTGCGATAATCATTAGGTTGAACAATTGAGTCATCAATGCGTTGCCAAATCTCATCGATAGAATTCGCCACGCTAAACCCGGCGGTTGTGAGTAACTGGCGGATATGTGGGAATTCGTCTTCGTCACAACTGATTGCCAGATAGTTTGCGATGGTGTCTGCTACCAGTTCATATTGCCCTTCTGAATCCAGACGTACCACCTGTGCCTGCTCCAGAGGAATATTATCCGGACCACGCCATAGTCCCACGTACCCCTCATTATCCTCACCAAACCAACTGATAAGTTTATTGGTGGCCTGCATCGCCCTGACGTTGTCAACAATATCGGGATCAGCCCAATCTTTTTCATTTAAATAGCTGGTATCAGACGGCGCTTCCCATTGAGGGTTATCTGTGAGTTCTAACTCAATATATTCAGTAATTTCAGAAAGTTGATTGATTTTCCCACGCAATAGTAATATCTCGGGAGTCATGGCGTTTGTCCTTGTCTGCGGCGTTATAAATCGATTATCAGAGGCGGGTTTAACGTAATTTTTTATCGTATAACCGCTTTCCTTCCAGAGCATTGTAAAATCAACGTCCGCAATCGGGGGGCTATCCATAAATTCCTTATCCTTTTTTACGTCGTGCTGCTCCAGTTTATGAGGCTTTATGCTATAGGGAATAAAGAAGGTCAACATCCCCTCGATCTTCTTTCGCATCCAGTTTATTGTGTTATGACTTGCCTCATGTAAACCTGGAGAAACATCACGTGTTTCAGAAAGTTGACGCCTACGCTGGCGATCCCATTCTCTCCCTGATGGAGCGTTTTAAAGACGATCCACGTAGTGACAAAGTAAACCTCAGCATCGGTCTTTATTACAACGAAGACGGCATTATTCCGCAGCTGCAGGCGGTTGCCGAAGCGGAGGCGCGCCTTAATGCTCAGCCGCACGGCGCCTCAATCTATTTACCTATGGAAGGACTGAACGCCTACCGTCACGCTATCGCGCCGCCGTTGTTCGGTGCCGATCATCCGGTACTGGCGCAACATCGCGTGGCCTCCATTCAGACGTTGGGCGGCTCCGGCGCCCTGAAAGTCGGCGCTGATTTCCTGAAACGCTACTTCTCGGGCTCGCAGGTGTGGGTTAGCGATCCGACGTGGGAAAACCATATCGCGATATTCGAAGGGGCTGGATTCGAAGTAAGTACTTACCCATGGTTTGATGATAAAACCAATGGCGTGCGTTTTGAGGCGTTCCTGGAAAAACTCAAATCGCTACCGGAGCGCGATATCGTGCTACTGCATCCGTGCTGCCATAACCCAACGGGAGCCGATCTCAGCAATGCGCAGTGGGACGACGTCGTTGAGGTGCTGAAAGCGCGTCATTTAATTCCTTTCCTCGATATTGCCTATCAGGGCTTTGGCGCCGGCATGGAAGAGGATGCCTACGCTATCCGCGCCATTGCGCGCGCCGGGATCCCGCTGCTGGTGAGCAACTCCTTCTCGAAAATCTTCTCCCTGTATGGTGAACGCGTGGGCGGACTGTCGATCGTCTGTGAAGATGCAGAAACCGCGGGTCGTGTACTGGGGCAATTGAAAGCGACCGTACGGCGCAACTACTCCAGCCCGCCGAACTTTGGCGCGCAGGTCGTGGCGGCGGTACTGGGCGACAGCGAGCTGAAAGCCTCATGGCTGGCGGAAGTGGAAGAGATGCGTACCCGTATTCTGGCCATGCGTCACGAGCTGGTGAATGTGCTGAAAGAGACGGTGCCGGGCGGTGATTTTGACTACCTGCTTAAGCAGCGCGGCATGTTTAGCTATACCGGTTTCAGCCCAGCCCAGGTTGACCGCCTGCGCGATGAGTTCGGTGTCTACCTGATCGCCAGCGGCCGTATGTGCGTAGCCGGGCTGAATTCAGGCAACGTGCGGCGCGTCGCGCAGGCATTTGCTGCTGTAATATAAGTTTTTCCTGACCTTTTTTGCCCGCGTCAAATCATGACGCGGGTAATTCCCTACCTGAAGTGTGATCATTCTCTTTTTATATGACATCAGAGCAGAAAAATCTTCCTATCCGCGCCAGCGGGGGGTAAGGTCTTGATGCATTAATAAGCGTACACATTATTGAAAATTATAACGATTCGATTATTTAGGGAAAAATATGCGCAAGATCACCCTGGCCTTTGGGGCCGTCTGCTTACTGTTCACGCTAAATAGCTCCGTCGTTGCTCGCGCTTCCACACCGCAGCCGCTGTGGACGGGCACCAATATGGCGAAACTCGCCGAACAGGCGCCGATCCATTGGGTTTCCGTGGCCCAGATTGAAAATAGCCTGTTGGGGCGCCAGCCGATGGCCGTCGGGTTTGATATTGATGATACCGTCCTGTTTTCCAGCCCGGGCTTCTGGCGCGGGCAGAAAACCTATTCCCCCGGCAGCGATGATTACCTGAAAAATCCGGAGTTCTGGGAAAAAATGAACAACGGCTGGGATGAATTCAGCATGCCGAAAGAGGTGGCGCGCCAGCTGATTGCGATGCACGTGAAGCGCGGCGATAGCATCTATTTTGTGACCGGACGTAGCCAGACCAAAACCGAAACGGTAACGAAAACCCTACAGGATGATTTTCTCATCCCGGCAGCGAATATGAACCCGGTTATTTTTGCTGGCGATAAGCCCGGTCAGAACACCAAAACGCAGTGGCTGCAGGAGAAAGGGATCAAAGTCTTCTACGGCGATTCGGATAACGATATCTCCGCCGCCCGAGAGGTAGGCGCGCGTGGGATCCGTATATTGCGAGCCTCGAATTCCTCCTATAAGCCGCTGCCGATGGCGGGCGCTCAGGGCGAAGAGGTCATTGTGAATTCAGAATATTAAGCCATCCATCGGCGTAAACATCATTAGCTCAAACGGCAGCCGACGCGCTGCCGTTTTTTTGTGCAAAATAGCGCGTCGGAGGTTTTACCTTTTCGCTTATTGCTGCACACTTAGGAAGGTTGATCGGTAAAAGGAGCGGTTTATGTGGCATCAGCAAACTCTGACCTTAGGCCCGAAATCACGGGGCTTTCATCTGGTCACTGATGAGGTTTTAAGCCAGATTCCCCAGCTTTCGGGAGTTAAAACTGGCCTGCTGCATTTGCTGCTCCAGCATACATCTGCTTCCCTGACGCTAAATGAAAACTGCGATCCGACCGTCCGCTACGATATGGAACAACATTTTCTGCATGCCGTACCGGATAATGCGCCGTATGAACACGATTATGAAGGTCCTGATGATATGCCCTCGCACATTAAATCTTCGATGCTGGGCGTATCGCTGATGCTGCCCGTTCAGGACGGACGCGTCAGGCTGGGGACCTGGCAGGGTATCTGGCTAGGGGAGCATCGTATTCACGGCGGATCGCGCCATATCATCGCGACGCTAATGGGGGAATAAAAATGACAATTTCGGATTTATTGCAGTACTGCATGGCAAAGCCGGGCGCTGAACAAAGCGTACATAGCGACTGGAAAGCGACGCAGATCAAAGCGGCGGACGTCCTGTTTGCGATGGTAAAAGAGGTGGAGGACAATCGGCCTGCGGTATCGTTAAAAACCAGCCCCGAGCTTGCGGAACTGCTAAGGCAGCAGCATCGCGATGTTCGTCCCAGCAAACACCTTAATAAAGCCCACTGGAGTATGGTGTTTCTGGATGGCTCCCTGCCTGATTCGCAAATTTACTACCTGGTGGATGCTTCATACCAGCAGGCGCTTGATTCTCTTTCCGAGGCTAAGCGTAAACTATTGCCATAGCGTTAAATCCTCCCCAGCAGCGCCAGCAGGGTCACATCAAACAGGCGAAGCAGCGTGGAGTGCAGGTGCGTCTGCATGGCGATCTGTTCATTGCTGGCGCGAATGCTGGCAATATCGCGCTGCCCTTCGAGGAGCAGAATGAGGTCGTCCTGACTTAACCAGCCGCGCGCTTTCTCCTGTAATGCCTGAAGCGTGAGCATTCCGGCGTCGCGAATGCCGCTGTCTTCATCATTTACTATCGCCTCCATAAGCTGTAGCCATTCTGCCGTATTCACGCCTGCGCCGGTCACCTGGGCGCTGACTTCTTTAATGATGGACATGGTTATCTCCCTGAACGCAGCTGTTCGCCGCTGATGGCCTGCTGATAAAGATATTCCGTTTGTTGCGCCAGAGCTCCGGCCGCGAAGGGCGTCAGCGCTGCATCCTGGCGGGAAACATGCGTGTAAAGCCGCTGATAATTCTTCTCCAGCACGCGCAGATTATTCTGCCGCAGCGCATCACCGTCGCTTAATGCCAGGCTAAATAGCTGACGAATCTGGCGATCCTCTTGTCTTAATAAGCGTTGGTCGACCGGCGCTGTCGCCGCATCGCTGATGAACTGCAGATGACGCTGTTCCAGCATCAATAGCTGCTGATGGGCCGTATTGCTGTAGCCGTCTACCCAGCTGCAGGCGGTCGTCACCAATAGCGCCGCGATAAGAGTGAATTGATAAAATCCGTGTTTGAAAGACATGATGCATCCTGCAATTTATGGCCGTGACGCTATCTGATGACAGATGTCGTGCGGCCGCAAATCACAAAATATCAGCGGGAGAAAAATGAGAGGAAATGATGCCTCTTCCCGGGACGAGAAGAGGCAGGTGAGGTTACTTCAGCATGGGCTTGAGGAAGCGAGCGGTATATGAAGCCTCGCATTCGGCGACCGTTTCCGGGGTTCCGGAAACGAGGATCTCTCCGCCGCCGCTTCCGCCTTCCGGCCCAAGGTCAACGATCCAGTCAGCCGTTTTGATGACATCCAGGTTATGCTCAATCACCACGATGGTATTACCCTGATCGCGCAGCTGATGCAGTACTTCCAGCAGCTGCTGAATATCGGCAAAGTGCAGACCGGTGGTCGGTTCATCAAGGATATACAGCGTCTGCCCGGTACCGCGTTTGGACAGCTCGCGCGCCAGCTTGACGCGCTGGGCCTCGCCGCCGGAGAGCGTAGTCGCCGACTGGCCAAGGCGAATATAGGTCAGCCCGACGTCCATCAGCGTTTGCAGCTTACGCGCCAGCGCCGGAACCGCATCGAAGAACTCACGGGCTTCTTCAATGGTCATATCCAGCACTTCATGAATCGTTTTGCCTTTGTACTTAATCTCCAGCGTTTCGCGGTTATAGCGTTTGCCTTTGCACTGGTCGCACGGTACGTAGATATCCGGCAGGAAGTGCATCTCGACTTTGATTACGCCGTCGCCCTGGCAGGCTTCACAGCGGCCGCCGCGCACGTTAAAGCTGAAGCGGCCCGGCGTGTAGCCACGCGAACGTGATTCAGGTACGCCGGCAAACAGTTCACGGACCGGAGTAAAGACGCCGGTATAGGTGGCCGGGTTGGAGCGCGGCGTACGACCGATTGGGCTCTGGTCGATGTCGATCACTTTATCGAAATGTTCCAGACCCTGTACATCGCGGTACGGCGCCGGTTCCGCAATGGTGGCACCGTTGAGCTGGCGCTGGGCAATCGGGAACAGCGTGTCATTGATCAGCGTGGATTTACCCGACCCTGAAACGCCGGTAATACAGGTGAAGAGCCCCACCGGCAGCGTCAGCGTTACGTCTTTCAGGTTGTTACCGCGCGCGCCGGACAGCTTCAGCACTTTCTCTGGATTCGCGGGTACGCGCTGTTTCGGCACCTCAATTTTACGCTTGCCGCTCATGAACTGGCCGGTCAGTGATTCCGGCACCGCCATGATATCTTCCAGCTTACCCTCGGCAACGACCTGACCGCCGTGCACGCCGGCGCCAGGGCCGATATCGATAACATGGTCAGCGGCGCGAATAGCGTCTTCATCGTGCTCAACGACAATCACTGTGTTGCCGAGATTACGCAGGTGGATAAGGGTTCCCAGCAGGCGTTCGTTATCGCGCTGGTGCAGACCGATAGAGGGCTCATCCAATACGTACATCACGCCGACCAGGCCTGCGCCGATCTGGCTGGCGAGGCGGATACGCTGCGCTTCGCCGCCGGAGAGGGTCTCCGCCGAACGGGAGAGCGTCAGGTAGTTCAGGCCGACATTGACGAGGAATTTCAGACGATCGCCAATCTCTTTCAGTACTTTTTCGGCAATTTGCGCGCGCTGGCCGGAGAGCTTCAGGTTGTTGAAGAAGTCCATCGCGTGGCCGATGCTCATGTCTGAGATGGTCGGCAGCGGCGTATTTTCCACAAACACGTGTCGCGCTTCGCGCTTAAGGCGCGTCCCTTCACAGCTGGCGCAGGGACGATTGCTAATGAATTTAGCTAACTCTTCGCGTACTGCGCTGGATTCCGTCTCTTTATAACGGCGCTCCATATTATGCAGCACGCCTTCAAACGGATGGCGGCGTACGGAGGTATCGCCGCGATCGTTCATATATTTGAATTCAATATTCTCTTTGCCTGAACCGTACAGCACGACCTTTTGTACGCTGGTATTGAGCGTGCCCCAGGGCGCTTCAACGTCGAATTCATAATGTTCCGCCAGCGACTTCAGCATCTGGAAGTAGTAAAAATTGCGCCGATCCCAGCCGCGAATCGCTCCGCCCGCCAGCGACAGCTCAGGGTTCTGAATCACGCGCTCCGGATCGAAATACTGCTGGACGCCGAGGCCGTCGCAGGTCGGGCAAGCGCCTGCCGGGTTGTTGAAGGAGAACAGGCGCGGTTCCAGTTCGCGCATGCTGTAGCCGCAAATCGGGCAGGCGAAGTTGGCGGAAAACAGCAGCTCTTCGGCTTTCGGATCGTCCATATTGGCGACGATGGCGGTGCCGCCCGACAGCTCCAGCGCGGTCTCAAAGGACTCGGCCAGACGCGTGCTGAGATCGTCGCGGACCTTAAAGCGGTCGATCACGACTTCGATGGTATGTTTCTTTTGCAGCTCCAGCTTCGGCGGATCGGAGAGATCGCAGACTTCGCCGTCGATCCTCGCGCGGATATAGCCCTGCCCGGCGAGGTTTTCCAGCGTTTTGTTATGTTCGCCTTTGCGCTCTTTAATGATCGGCGCCAGCAGCATCAGGCGCTGACCTTCAGGCTGGGAGAGAACATTATCCACCATCTGGCTCACGGTTTGCGCCGCCAGCGGCACATCGTGATCCGGGCAGCGGGGCTCGCCGACGCGCGCGTACAGCAGGCGCAGATAGTCGTGAATTTCGGTAATGGTGCCTACCGTAGAGCGGGGGTTGTGGGACGTTGATTTCTGTTCAATGGAAATCGCCGGCGACAGCCCTTCAATATGGTCGACGTCGGGCTTCTCCATCAGCGACAGGAACTGCCGCGCGTAGGCGGAGAGCGATTCAACGTAGCGACGCTGCCCTTCGGCATACAACGTGTCGAAAGCCAGTGAGGATTTGCCTGAACCCGAAAGCCCGGTGACGACAATGAGTTTGTCGCGCGGGATGACGAGGTTGATATTTTTGAGATTATGGGTGCGGGCGCCCCGAACTTCGATCTTATCCATTCACCTTTCCCGGTAGATACGCGGATTGCCTGGTTTGTTAGAAGGACAAACGGCAGAAACGGCTAATTATGACACAATTTAACCTGTTTGAATATACAGTATTGGAATGCATTTTCCGGCGAGGTATGCAAAAATGTCGTACCGCGAGAGTTCTCTGGAACATACTTCCCAGCTATCAACATAGCACCTGGAAATGGTACACTCGCGCGTTTACACTATTAAGAAACGCATTCAGGAGACACAAACATGGCCAGCAGAGGCGTAAACAAGGTGATTCTCGTCGGTAATCTGGGCCAGGACCCGGAAGTACGCTACATGCCGAGTGGTGGCGCAGTTGCCAACATTACGCTGGCTACTTCCGAATCCTGGCGTGATAAAGCGACCGGTGAGATGAAAGAGCAGACTGAATGGCACCGCGTTGTGCTGTTCGGCAAACTGGCGGAAGTGGCCGGCGAATATCTGCGCAAAGGTTCTCAGGTCTATATTGAAGGCCAGCTGCGCACCCGTAAATGGACTGACCAATCCGGTCAGGAAAAATACACCACCGAGGTTGTAGTCAACGTTGGCGGCACGATGCAAATGCTCGGCGGTCGTCAGCAGGGCGCGGGCGCCCCGGCAGGCGGTGGTCAGCAGCAGGGCGGTTGGGGACAGCCTCAGCAGCCGCAGGGCGGAAACCAGTTCAGCGGCGGCGCGCAGTCGCGTCCGCAGCAGCAGGCTCCGGCAGCGCCTTCCAATGAGCCGCCGATGGACTTTGACGACGATATTCCGTTCTAACGAAGCGTTAGCGTCGTAAAGCCCTCTCTTAAAAAGCCCCTGTTTGGGGCTTTTTCTATTTTCTGACACAGCTTATCTGCATTAATTCACTGTGTGGCAGGTGTGGCAGGTGTGGCAGGTGTGGCAGGTGTGGCTGTCGGATTTACTGCCGACGCGACCTGATTTTTAGAAGCCGCCGTCGCCTGCTGCTTACGCGCCATTTCATCCACGATCAGCCGATAAGCAATGTAGTACTTATAGATATTGCTGACATAGCTTACGGTCTCGGAGCCGATTTTCTCGGCGGCCAGATACTCAACGTTGCCAAACCACACGTTCGGGTCAAAACCGCGCCTTTTAGTATCCGCCCGTAGCCGGGCAATGCGCCCGGGGCCCGCGTTATAAGAGGCGAACGAGAACAGCGCCTTATCAAGCTGGGTCATTGGTTCTTCGCCATAGTAGCGATCTATCATCCAGCGCATGTATTTCACCCCCGCATGAATATTGGGGTCGAGCTGCTTAATATCGCCGACGTTGAGCTCCTTACCGGTGCTCGGCATGACCTGCATAACGCCAATGGCGCCGACGTGGCTACGCACCGACTGATTAAGCCGCGATTCCTGATACCCCTGAGCGGCCATCAGCAGCCAGTCAACATCGTAGCGATCGCCATATTTGCGAAAGATCTCCACCATGGCCAGAAATTTACGCCGTTCTTTTTGCCCCGCCGCGTTTTTAACGTAGCTGGCATCCTTCAGGTAGCGCAGCAGTATCGTATTACCCAGCCTGCTGCCCTGGCGATTCTTATTGATGAACGCATTAAGCAGGGCCAGCAGCTGCGGGCTATTGTTACGTACCGCCCAACCGATATTACCTTCGTCGCGCAGAACAATGTTCTGATGAACCTGAATCCTGGGGAAGACCTGTTTCCAGAACAGGGCCTTGTGGCGGTCGACCACGATCAATGGGATCAGGCCCGCGCTGAGCATCTCTATCAGATCCTCATCTTCCAGCGCTTCGGGCGCCGGTTCGATGGTGATGGGGGGCAGCGATTGCTGCGCAAAGCGTGCGTTGAGCGCGACCAGGCTCGCGTAATAGCTGGATGAGGTGCGGACGAAGACCGTTTTACCGGAAAGCTGCTGTAGATTGTCCACTTTGGGAGAGCCGGGACCAGAAAGAAGCAGCTCCTGAACGTGAGAATAGAGCGGTGCAGTAAAGGTCATCTCCTGCTGACGCTCAGGCGTGATCGTCAGGTTGGCGGCAATAATATCCCCTTTTCCTGCGTTAAGCGCGCTGATGAGCTGGTCACGGGCCACCGGAACAAAGATGATCCGCACTTTAAGGTGACGATGCTTGAGCTTTTTCTCTTTCGCCAGGCTTTGATTGAGACTGCGTTCAAACTCCATAAATATATCGTGAGTCGCGCCGCGCTGGGTGCCTTTATTGATAAAGAAAAAAGTTTTGCTGAAGGGGGTTAATACGCGAATGGTTCGCCGGTCGAGCATACCCGGTAAATCTCCCCTCCATGGCTGTAGCATATCGTCAACGTTGACTTCCAGGGCGTCGCGTTCCGCTGGTTCTGATCGTTTGTTCTCTGTAGCCGCGTAACCGGATGTGAGGCACAGTAGCGCGGCAAAGCATGCCAGCCAGCCGACAAGGTATCGATAGAACGACGAAGTGTTCATGGCGCGGTGCTCCGCAGGGAGATGGTCTTATTTTAGTCAATTTCTGGCCGTTAGCATGTCCGCGAACAAGTTTGAGAGTCGGTTAGCCGGTTATTTTAATTATTTTATTAATTAGCATGCTCGGTATTTTGGGCGAGATTATAAAACTATAAATCTCTAATTAATTGTGGAGGCAATATGATTGAATTATGTTTTTTTAATGTGGATATTATTCATTTTTTTAATTTCGCTTTCCTCTAAATGCACTTTTACCATTTCTATCTTTTTGTTTTTATTGCATTAACAAAAAACATTCATACGATAAATAATTATCGACTTGATAATAAATCTCATTTCTAATAACGTTGAGTGGCACAATAATCCTATTACTGCTGTTCGGCAAAGGCTATCAAAGAATAGCGTGGCGCGTTTATTTCTTCGTTTTTGCCAGAGTAATAAATCTATTTTGGCCACCCATTATGATTGCTATCTCGCTATTTAAGCGGGAGGGCCTCACTACGCCAAAAAGAGATGTTGCTCTATGCAGGGAAGTCATTGCCGTTGTTTATCTGACGGAAGAAGAAGGCGTGCCCCGACAGCAAAAAAGAAAACAGGGCATATTCCATGAAACACAGTTCACACTACTCGCTGGCCGCGCTGATCCCGATGGCCATCTGGGGAGGGATGCTGCCAGCGCAGGCCGCTGATGGCACGACTCCAGACGATACGAAGAAATCTGAAACGACTGCGGTAAATAACGATGAAACCATGGTGGTCACCGCGGCGGCGCAAACGCTGCAAGCCCCCGGAGTATCCACCATCACCGCCGAAGAAATCCGTAAACATCCGCCCGCGCGCGATGTCTCCGAGCTGATTCGTACCCAGCCCGGCGTCAACCTCACCGGTAACTCTACCAGCGGGCAGCGCGGCAATAACCGCCAGGTCGATATCCGCGGCATGGGGCCGGAGAACACCCTGATTCTGGTGGATGGTAAACCGGTGACCAGCCGTAATTCCGTGCGCTATGGCTGGCGCGGCGACCGCGATACCCGCGGTGATACCAGCTGGGTGCCGGCGGAAATGATCGACCATATCGACGTCATTCGCGGCCCTGCTGCGGCCCGCTACGGTAACGGCGCGATGGGCGGAGTGGTCAATATCGTCACTAAACCGGCCACCAGCGAGTGGCATGGTTCATGGAATACCTATATGAACGCGCCTCAGCACCGTAAAGAGGGCGCGACGAAACGGACAAACTTTAGCCTCAACGGCCCGCTATCGGATGAGGTCAGCTTTAATTTATGGGGAAATCTGAGCAAAACGCAGGCCGATGCCCAGGATATTAATTCCGGTCATGAAGCAGCGAGAACCGGTAGCTATGCGGGATCGTATCCTGCAGGACGCGAAGGGGTAGTGAATAAAGATATTCACGGCAAGCTGCGCTGGGAGTTTGCGCCAATGCAGGCGCTGGAGTTTGAAACCGGCTACAGCCGCCAGGGCAACCTGTATGCAGGGGATACCCAGAATACTAACACCAGCACGTTGGTGAAAAGTATGTACGGTAAAGAGACTAACCGTCTCTATCGTCAGACTTACGGCGTGACGTGGACCGGCGGCTGGGATAACGGCGTGACCAGCAATACCTGGGCGCAGTATGAGCACACCCGTAACTCGCGCATGAACGAGGGGCTGGCGGGCGGAACGGAAGGGATCTTCTCCAGCAGCGAATTCTCCGATATCGACCTGTCGGATGTGCTGCTGCACAGCGAGGTCAATATTCCGTTTACCCTGGGATTTGAGCAGAATCTGACGCTGGGTACCGAGTGGAACCAGCAGCGGATGAAGGATGGCGTGTCGACTACCCAGTCACTCTCTTATGGCTCCATTGACGGCGTTTCGGCAACCGGTCGTAGTCCTTATTCCAGCGCCGAGATCTTCTCGCTGTTTACCGAAGACAATATCGCGCTGACCGATAGCACCATGCTGACGCCCGCTCTGCGCTTCGATCATCACAGCATCGTCGGCAATAACTGGAGCCCATCGCTGAATCTCTCGCAGGGGCTGGCGGATGACTGGACGCTGAAGCTGGGGATCGCCCGTGCCTATAAAGCGCCGAACCTTTATCAGCTTAACCCGAACTATATCCTCTACAGCAACGGCCAGGGCTGCTATGCCAGCAGCTCAGCCTGTTATCTGATGGGGAATAGCGATCTGAAGGCGGAAACCAGCGTCAATAAAGAGATTGGCCTTGAGTATAAGCACAATGGCTATCAGGCCGGGCTGACTTACTTCCGTAACGATTACCATAACAAGATTGAATCGGGCTACTCGGCGGTGGGGACGGCCAGCAACGGCACCACCAATATTTACCAATGGGAAAACGTACCGAAGGCGCTGGTTGAAGGGCTGGAGGGCTCGCTGAATCTTCCGGTAAGCGAAACGGTCAACTGGAGCAACAACCTGACGTGGATGCTGCAGAGTAAGAATAAGACCACCGGCGATCGCCTGTCGGTGATCCCGCAGTTTACGCTGAACTCTACCCTGAGCTGGCAGGCACGCGACGATCTTTCGCTGCAGAGCACGTTCACCTGGTATGGCCGCCAGAAACCTAAACGCTTCAATTATAAAGGCGAGGCGGTGTCCGGCAGCGAGCTGAACGAAGTGAGCCCGTACAGCATTGTCGGTCTTAGCGCGACCTGGGATGTGAATAAAAACCTGAGCCTGACCAGCGGAGTGGACAACCTGTTCGATATTCGCCACTACCGTGCCGGTAACGCGCAGACGACGGGAAATTCGACGACCGGCGCTTATCTGTATGGTGCAGGCGCGGAAACTTATAATGAATCGGGGCGGACGTTTTATGTCAGCGTGAATACGCATTTCTGATTAACGATTCAAACACCCGCCGGAATAATGAACTATTCCGGCTTGTTATTTTTTATGCCGGGAAAAACCAGTGATATAAATTATGACAAAATCTCCACGGCCTCTACACAATTAATTCAACTTAGCAGCCTACAATGAATCCTGTTAATCGGATCTGCTTGATCCCGGAAACGGTTAACAGTGGCATCCTGCCATTTCCATTCTAAAGTAGTTCCTCTTCCCCCTTCCATTCCCAACCGCAGCAATGCGGAGGAGGGGGAGCCTCTATCAGGTCAGGTTCAGGCTTCTGCGAAACTGCGTTGGTGTCATCGTATAATACCTTTTAAAGGTTCGGTTAAAGGCGCTGATATCTTCATAACCAGCCATCAGACAAATATCAACGATGCGGAAAGGCGGGTTAATCTGCAATAAATTAAGGGATAATTGCATTCGCTGCTGGCGGATATACGCCATCGGCGACATGTTAAAATAGTGGCGAAACAGACGAAAGAGATGCCATTCGGAGTAGCCGGAAAAGCGGCTTAGCGCCTGCATCGTGAGCTTCTTTGCAAGATTGTTTTTTATCCATTGCACCAGTTCGTTAAGCACTGAACGCTGAATTTCATTTCGCGGCATAATGTCCACCCATTTCATTACTATAGAAATCTGGCTGCATAATTTATTCAATATCTCTTCATTTTATCTACGGGATTATGCGTTAATTTCTCCCTGTTCCTGGTTTATCCCAGAGAGCATCATTCCTAACAAGATCTTTTCCCCCTTTCAACCAATGAGAAAGGGGGCTTTTTGTTTTTTTAGTTAAAAAAACAAAAACTATAGAGTTTCGATGTTATGAGGAAATGCTTATCTGACCAGGCGCAAGAGGGAAGGTTCCGTAGAAAAATATTTTTTTCAATATTCTCTCGTATCCATATTTTCTCCATTTTCTCGTCATAATTGCGTGCAATTCTGCGCCTCGTTCAGGTTATTTAAGATTGCGTCAGCAACTGTCTGGTGCAATGAACAGCATTATTCCCGGCAGGTATCTGCTATTGCTAAATATCTTCTAGACGACACCTTCATGCTAAAAAAAACGAGTATTATAGCCGGTCTATTGATTTCCCCTTTAACGCTCTATGCATCAACTTCATATACGGTTGATGACATTCGTTTCGAGGGGCTACAGCGCGTTACCGTCGGCGCCGCGCTACTGAGCATGCCTGTTCATACAGGAGAAGAGGTTTCTAATGAGGATATCAGCGACTCGGTCCGCGCCCTGTATGCCAGCGGCAATTTTGACAACGTACAGATCCTGCGCGATGGCAGCACGCTGGTAGTACAGGTAAAAGAGCGGCCTACCATCGCTAAAATCAGTTTTTCCGGCAATAAATCTGTTAAGGACGATGCTCTGAAAGAGAACCTGGCCGCCAGCGGCATTGAAGAAGGCAGCGCGCTGGATCGCAATACCCTTACGGAAACAGAAAAAGGATTACAGGATTTCTATTACAGTACAGGAAAATACAGCGCTCAGGTTCATGCCGTCGTCACCCCGCTGCCGCGTAACCGCGTTGATTTAAAGTTTGTCTTTCAGGAGGGGGTCTCGGCGAAAATTGCGCAAATAAATATTATTGGCAACCAGGCTTTTAGTGAAGAAACATTATTGGATCAGCTGCAGCTACGTGACAGCGTTCCGTGGTGGAACGTGATTGGCGATAAGAAATATCAAAAGCAAAAGATGGCGGCGGATCTTGAAACCCTTCGTAGCTATTATCTCGATCGCGGCTATGCGCGTTTTAGCATAAATTCAAGCCAGGTGAGTATTACGCCGGATAAAAAATCGCTATATATCACCATTAATATTGCCGAAGGTGCTCGTTATAAAGTCGCCAGTACGATGGTGACCGGCGATATGGCGCAGCATAATCAGGAAATTGAGGCGCTGGTGAAGCCTTTAGCGGGGAAATGGTATAGCGGTGCGGAAATCACGGCAGTCGAGAACAGTATTAAGACGCTGCTGGGAAAATACGGCTATGCCTGGCCGCAGGTGAACACCCTATCGGATATTAATGATGCGGAAAAAAGCGTCATTTTGCATATCAGCGTCGATGCCGGACGCCGTTATTCGGTACGTCAGATTCGCTTTCAGGGTAACGATACTTCCCGTGATGCGGTGCTGCGTCGCGAAATGCGCCAGATGGAAGGTGCGTGGCTGAATGATGAGAAGGTCGAGCAGGGAAAAACGCGGCTGGATCGTACAGGATTTTTCGAAACTGTCGACAAGCAGATTGTTCCGGTAAGCGGTAGCCAGGATCAGGTGGACGTGGTCTATAAGGTGAAGGAGCGCAACACCGGCTCCTTTAACGTGGGTCTGGGCTTCGGCACCGATAGCGGCGTGAGCTACCAGCTCGGCGTCACCCAGGATAACTGGCTGGGAACCGGTAATAGCGTCAGCTTCAACGGCACGCGCAACAGTTACCAGTCCTATCTTGAGCTGGGAGCGACAAACCCTTACTTCACCGTGGATGGCGTTAGCCTCGGCGGTAAAATCTTCTACAACAGCTACGACGCCTCGGATGCCGATTCCGGGAGTTACAACCAGCAAAGCTACGGCGTCGGCAGTACGCTGGGATTCCCGATTAGCGAGAATAACGCTCTTAACCTGGGCCTGGACTATGTCCATAACCGCCTGACCAATATGGACCCGGAGCTCACCACCTGGAGCTATCTTAACTCGCGGGGCATCTATCCTGACGTTGTCACCAAAGATGGCGATAGCGGTGCGACCTATAGCGCCAATGACTATTTTGCCAGCGTTGGCTGGAGCTATAACAACCTGGATCGCGGTTTCTTCCCCCGGGCGGGGAATAAAAGCAGCCTGACCGCCAAGGTTACCGTACCCGGTTCGGATAACAGCTATTACAAAGTGACTTTCGATACCACCCAGTATATGCCGCTGACCGAGAACAAAAGCTGGGTGTGGATGGAGCACCTGCGTGCGGGCTATGCCGATGGGCTGAACGGCAAATCGGTGCCGTTTTACGATAACTTTTATGCCGGTGGATCGTCGTCGGTTCGCGGATTTTCGTCCAATACGATTGGCCCAAAAGCAGCGTATTATCGATGTAATGGTTCTGAAAGCAGCTACAGCACCTGTCCGCTGGATTCTTCATCCGATGCGGTTGGCGGTAACGCGATGGCGGTCCTGAACAGCGAATTTATTGTGCCGACGCCGTTTGTGAATGACAAATATGCCGACAGCCTGCGAACGTCGCTATTTCTCGATGCCGGTACGGTATGGAGTACCACCTGGCAAAATACCGGTCAGACGCTGGCGGCAGGGATCCCGGACTATGGCGACCCTTCGCATATCCGTATGTCTGCCGGGATTGCGGTGCAGTGGATGTCGCCGTTAGGCCCGCTGGTGTTTTCCTGGGCTGAGCCATTTAAAAAATACGATGGAGATAAAGCTGAGCAGTTCCAGTTTAATATTGGTAAAACCTGGTGATGCCCGCGTTTAATATGCGCACAATCGCTTAGATATTTTTGACTCACTCCCGGTGTAATATTACAGGCTACCGCTTTTGGTAGCCTGTAATTTATTGTCAATATATACTTATTTATGTATGTTCATTGCTGGCGCTATCGTTGATTATTATGGCTAACCATTCATTGTTATAATGCAATATTCACGCTACATCTTAGTGAGTATAAAGCGCTTTGAGTATTGTCTGATATCACATTATTAATCGATCGCCTTGCGGTTATCTATGATGAATGCTATCAATATATAGAGTCATTAATCAGCAATGCACGCAAGGATAGAAAATGAAATGGACTATTCATAATACTCTTGTCTGCCCGCATTCCGGGGTAGCTTTTTCCTCAATTTCCAGCCTGCGGTTTTTAAAGTTTATTCTGTGGTATGAGGCCGACATTTTATTACTGCCGGGAGAGTCGATAAAACTCTACTCATCGAGCGTGTTAATCAACGAGCAATATCATGCGGTAAAAGTTTATAACATCACGCGATACGATGAAGCGCAGTGGGAGAAGCTGCGGGAGCGGCCTTCCTGTCCTTATCATTCTACCGCCACGACGGCAGACTCCTGCCGTTACCAGGCGCTCTGCGCCATAAAACGCTGCCCAAACGACTTTCCACGTGCAGTACCGGGGCTGCCGTCGGGGCAGCACGATCTGGGCCAGCAGATACGGTAAAACCTGACCCGTATCTGGCCATTGTTGTTGTTCATGCAGGTGATGTATTGTCACAAAGGGGGGAGAGTGCAGCAGGTTCCCGGTGATTAAGGTCTTACTCTTCTCTGGTGGCCAGAAGAGACGCATCATCCCGGAGGCGGCACGTAGTCCCTGTCCTCCGGGCTACCCTTTTGTTGGCCCTGTCGCCCGGCTATGCACAGTGCGGACCGGGGATTTTCGCTAACGGCGCTTCGCCAGTGCGGGCATTCACGATGGTGTGGGCGTGGCCGCCCGGATAAGGCGGCCCGAAATCAGGTCATCATCATCGGCCATTCAGGCGGAGTCTGGCTCATGACTTCAATCATCACGTCCTTGATATTGCCCCAGATTTTCGCCACGTCCAGCAGCGTAATGCCCAACAGACCGGTGGCAAACCAGCAGGCTGCGGCCAGGCCAATACAGCTACAGATTACCGCTAAACCGGCATAATCACTTTTACGCAGCTGAATGTTCAACGAGCTGGCCAGAAACATCAGCACTGCGCTCACGAGCGGCCAGCGCAAAAGTACGACACTGGTAGTAATGGAAGCCATCAACCTATCCTCAACGAAATTTGGAAGCCTTTGACAACCTGGCGAGACTGACGGTGATGCGATGCTCTGGCTATCTTCAGGCAAACAAGAACGTAATGAAACAACGTTTTTGTTTCATCAGTTAATGTGAACTATATCACATTTGTTCTTTTATTCACCAGTCCAAAATGGGAGTTTTCTTGCGCTCATTGACCCTGCAAAGTTCGTGGTTAATAAGGGGGGAGGGAGAGCTTTCATTGCGAAGGTCGATTATAAGCGATAGTCGAGCGCATTTCTTTTTTAATAAGGTTTAGGTTCTGCGGATTTTATTACATATTCCGGCGAATTATACGGATAAACCGAATTAGATAGTGGGGCTAATCTCATTATGTTGAGAATGTTTCTCACGTCTTGCATTAGCAAGTATTATTCATCATTCATAGTCATGAGGTTTTTACGTCAAAGCGTGGGTTGCTGAGATACCCTGATTCATATCACAGTAAGAGGAATCATCGGGGCCTTTCACCTTGATTAAGGCGTATCGCATGGATAAAAAGCGTAAATGAGTCGTAGCGCGCCACACAAGGCGTTGAGAATTGTTGGCATCGTGCTGGTCATTCTGCTACCGGTGGTGCTGGCATTGTGGTTTGCGCAAATCCGCGCCAAAGCGGAAACCGCCGATCAGCTGCGGCTGTTTTCTCGGCTGGCGCTACAAAAAACGGAGTTGGTTATTCGAGAAGCTGACGAAGCGCGCGATAAGGCCCGTTTGTATCAGGGAGAAGTGTGTTCGCCGTATCATCAGCAATATCTGCTCGGCATTGTACGCGGTCTGCTCTATATCGACGACTTAATCTACGCCAACGGCAGCCATTTTTTCTGCTCCACTGCGGTACGCCGCGAGATGGGGTGGCAAATTCCGGCCGCAACCTATACCAAAAAGCCGGATATCGCGATTTACTACTACCGCGAAACGCCTTTCTACCCTGGCTATGCGATGAACTATCTGCAGCGCGGCCACTATGTGGTGGTGATTAATCCGCTCTCGTTCAGCGCGCTGATATCCAGTGACAGCAATCTCGCCTGGGGCGTGTTTGATACCAAAACGAACCATTTTTTTTCCGTCAGCAAGAACGCCGACCCTGAGGAATTACGTCATCTGATTCGCGCTGAAGAGGCGCTCTTTCAGCAGGATGGCCGCGTTTATGCCATCGCCCATTCCACCGTTCGCCCGATTGCCGTCATCATGTCCACCTCGCGCGTCAGCTATTACCAGAATTTTTATAATCAGGTGACGCTGACTCTGCCGCTGGGGCTGATTTGCAGCGTGTTGCTGTTACTGGTGTGGTCGCGCACGCGGCAGCAGTACCACTCTCCGCGTAATATGCTGCAGCGCGCGTTAAGCCGTCGCCAGCTGTGCCTGCACTATCAACCGATTATCGATATTAAAAATCACCGCTGCGTTGGTACCGAAGCGTTATTGCGCTGGCCGGGGTTTGATGGCCCGGTGATGAGTCCGGCGGAGTTTATTCCGCTGGCGGAAAACGAAGGGATGATCGCCCAGGTTACCGACTATGTCATCGATGAGGTATTTTCCGATCTCGGCGAATTTCTGGCGCGGCATCCGCACCTGTACGTAGCGATTAATCTCTCGGCTGCTGATTTTCAATCCGCGCGCTTGATTGAGCATATCAATGAGAAGGTCCGGCGCTACGCCATCAAGGCGGAACAAATAAAAATCGAAGTGACCGAACGCGGGTTTATTGACGTCCCGAAAACGACGCCGGTGATTCAGGCTTTTCGCGACGCGGGATATGAAATCGCTATCGATGACTTCGGCACCGGCTACTCCAATCTGAACAATCTCCATGCGCTCAACGTCGATATCCTCAAGATTGATAAATCTTTTGTCGATACGCTGTCAAACAACACCACCAGCCACCTGATTGCCGAACATATCATCCAGATGGCGAACAGCCTGCATTTAAAGATCGTCGCTGAAGGCGTGGAAACGGCAGAGCAGGTCGCCTGGCTACAAAAGCGGGGCGTGCAATATTGCCAGGGCTGGCTTTTTGCGAAAGCGATGCCGCCGCAGGAGTATATGCAGTGGCTGGCTAACGACCGCACCAGCCTCTGCCCCTGGCAACAACGTTATCAGGCGGAAATCTGATGGCGATAGTCGGTAGGCGTACGGTCGAATTCGCGGCGGAACACCCGTGAGAAAGTCTGCTGCGATACGTAGCCGAGATCCATCGCGATATCAAAAATAGGGCGCTGGGTGGTTCTTAGCGCTTCCGCAGCGAGCAGCAGACGGCGCTGGCGAATGTAATCACCTAGCGTTTGATGCATCACGGAGCGGAACATCCGCTGGAGATACCATTTTGAGTATCCCGATTTTCTGGCGACTACATCAATGTTAAGTGGTTGATCGATATGTTCATCAATCCATTCAATAAGCGTTTGGATAATATCCTGATGGGACATAAAGCGGCCTCTCTCAATTCTCGATTCGTCGTTTTGTCTGCGGGCGAGTATAATTCCTCAAGTTAACTTGAGGTAAAGCGCTTTATGGAAAAGAAATCTCCCCGCATCAAAATGCTGCTGACTCCCGGCGAAGTGGCAAAACGAACCGGCGTGGCCGTCTCCGCGCTGCACTTTTATGAAAGCAAAGGGCTGATCCACAGTCAGCGCAACGCGGGCAATCAGCGGCGCTACCGGCGCGACGTCCTGCGTGCGGTGGCGATCATTAAGATTGCGCAACGCATTGGTATTCCGCTGGCCACTATCGGTGATGCATTTGGCGTACTGCCGGAAGGGCATAACCTCAGCGCCAAAGAGTGGAAGATGCTGTCGTCCCAGTGGCGGGAGGAGCTGGACCGACGGATTCACACCCTGACCGCGCTGCGCGATCAGCTTGATGGCTGCATCGGCTGCGGCTGCCTGTCGCGCCGCGACTGTCCGTTACGCAACCCGGGCGATAAGCTGGGAGAAGAGGGGACCGGCGCACGGCTGCTGGAAGAGGATTAAAAAAACTAAAGCGCCACAACAGGGCGCTTTAGTTGTTTTCCGGTCTTGGTCTTTCGCACTATCCCGCTGGTATGCAGGAGGGTTTCCCCCGACGTCGGCTCACCTCAGTATTGCGCAATATGTTGATGGAGGTTCCGGTTTGCGCCGACAACTTAAGTGTGGCTCTTTTCTCTGATTTTGCCGCCTCAGGTTGCCGAAAAATTCCCGTCATTCGCTGCCTGTTCCTATAGTTAATTTGAACAAACAGCGGGAGAGGCCCATGTTAACGGTACATCATCTCAATCAGTCACGATCGCAGCGCGTATTATGGGCGCTGGAAGAGTTGCAGCTGCCTTATCAGGTTGTCTCTTATCAGCGGGGAAAGGATATGCTCGCGCCAGCGGAGTTAAAAAGCGTTCATCCATTGGGCAAATCGCCGGTCGTAGAAGATAACGGCCATATTCTGGCGGAGTCCGGCGCCATTCTGGAGTATTTACAGGAAACCTATGATAGCGCCAGGCGCTTAAAGCCTGAGTCGGTGGAAGATAAACTGCAATACCGCTTTTGGCTGCACTATGCCGAGGGTTCGCTGATGCCCCTGCTGCTGATGAAGCTGGTGTTTTCCAGCCTGGGCAAGCCCCCGGTGCCGTTTGGCATACGCACGCTGGGCAATGCATTAGGCAAAGGGGTACAAAAGGCCTGGCTTAACCGACAGGTTGAGACCCATGCCCGCTTTATTGAATCGCACCTTTCTCGCCAGCGCTGGTTTGCCGGCGCTGAGCTGAGTATGGCTGATATTCAGATGAGCTTTCCGGCAATGGCGTTGCTGGCGCGCGGCGGGGTGGGGGATTTACCGCATCTGACGCAGTGGGTTCAGCGGGTAGAGCAGCGTCCGGCCTGGCAGAAGGCGATTGAGCGTGGGGGCCCATTTACCTTACCCGGCGAATGAACCATTACTAAAGCCGATGACAGGGGAAAATTGCTATCAGCGCAATACAAAAATGTTACCGGATTGCGCATGGACGATAACGTTTGCGCATCGGCTGGTTATTTCATGAACGTCATAAGCGAAATTTAGCTAAATCCGACAAACTTCTGTTGAAAAGGCCCGTCTAAAGGCTGGATAATCGTTTGCCTTTTTATTTTGCTCATCATTTCCTCTGCTGACAGGGGGGAGCAAAGTCATTCTTCACACCGTATTGTATGCGCGGAGTTAAACGTTTGCTTTTCACAGCCCCTGGCGCTGCGATGTAGCACAAGGAGATCGCGTTTAACTGGCAGTGGATGGTCCACCTCGCATCCAGACGAACGATAAAAATTCTCAGGGGAAGTTTTCTATGTCTACGCCTTCAGCGCGTACCGGCGGTTCATTGGACGCCTGGTTTAAAATTTCTGCTCGCGGCAGTACCGTGCGTCAGGAAATCGTTGCCGGTCTTACCACCTTCCTGGCGATGGTCTACTCCGTCATCGTGGTGCCGGGGATGCTCGGCAAAGCGGGTTTTCCGCCAGCTGCGGTATTTGTTTCCACCTGTCTGGTTGCCGGCGTCGGCTCGCTGGTGATGGGGCTGTGGGCGAACCTGCCGCTGGCGATTGGCTGCGCCATCTCGCTGACCGCTTTTACCGCTTTTAGCCTGGTGCTGGGCCAACAGATCAGCATTCCGGTCGCGCTGGGCGCGGTCTTCCTGATGGGCGTACTGTTTACCGTCATCTCCGCAACCGGCATTCGTAGCTGGATCCTGCGTAACTTGCCGCAGGGCGTTGCGCACGGCACGGGGATTGGTATCGGTCTGTTCCTGCTGCTGATTGCCGCCAACGGCGTTGGTCTGGTGATCAAAAACCCGCTGGACGGTCTGCCGGTGGCGCTGGGTAATTTTGACAGTTTCCCGGTGATTATGTCGCTGGTCGGGCTGGCGGTGATTATCGGCCTCGAAAAACTGAAAGTGCCGGGCGGTATCCTGCTGACGATTATCGGCGTTTCGATTATCGGCCTGATCTTCGATCCTAACGTTCACTTCTCCGGCATCTTCGCCATGCCGTCGCTGAGCGACGATAAAGGCAACTCGCTGATCGGCAGCCTGGATATCGTGGGCGCGCTCAACCCGGTCGTGCTGCCAAGCGTGCTTGCGCTGGTGATGGCCGCGGTGTTTGACGCCACCGGCACCATCCGCGCGGTGGCCGGTCAGGCGAACCTGCTGGATAAAGACGGGCAGATTATCAACGGCGGCAAAGCGCTGACCACCGACTCCCTGAGCAGCGTCTTCTCCGGCCTGGTCGGGGCGGCGCCGGCGGCAGTGTATATCGAGTCTGCTGCCGGTACGGCGGCGGGCGGTAAAACCGGCCTGACCGCAGTGACCGTCGGCGTGCTGTTCCTGCTGATCCTGTTCCTCTCTCCGCTCTCCTATCTGGTTCCGGCTTATGCTACCGCGCCGGCGCTGATGTACGTCGGCCTGCTGATGCTGAGCAACGTGGCGAAAATCGATTTCAACGACTTTGTTGATGCGATGGCGGGGCTCATCACCGCGGTCTTTATCGTGCTGACCTGTAACATCGTTACCGGCATCATGATTGGTTTTGCGGCGCTGGTGATTGGCCGTCTGGTATCCGGCGAATGGCGTAAGCTGAACCTGGGGACGGTGATTATCGCCGCGGCGCTGGTCATCTTCTATGCTGGCGGTTGGGCGATTTAACTTTTCCTGCTAACGGCGGGCGGCTTTGGCCGCCCGTTTAATTTTTAAGCCACATCCTGTTTCCTTTTGCGTTAATCTGAGTAGCGTATTATGCCGAGACATGACGCCTCAGATGTAAAAAAGAAAACGCAGCAAACAGGGAACACATGGAAATATTCTTTACCATACTCATCATGACCCTCGTGGTCTCTCTCTCCGGGGTGGTTACACGCGTACTGCCCTTTCAGGTTCCACTACCTTTAATCCAAATCGCCATCGGCGCGCTGTTGGCCTGGCCTACCTTCGGATTGCATGTTGAATTCGATCCTGAACTCTTTCTGGTTCTGTTCATCCCGCCGCTGCTATTTGCCGATGGCTGGAAGACGCCGACCCGCGAGTTTATTGAGCATGGGCGAGAAATCTTCGGTCTGGCGCTGGCGTTAGTGGTGGTGACGGTGGTCGGTATTGGCTATCTCATCTACTGGATCGTTCCCGGTATCCCGCTGATTCCGGCTTTTGCCCTCGCGGCCGTCCTGTCGCCAACGGATGCCGTCGCGCTGTCCGGCATCGTCGGCGAAGGGCGTATTCCGAAAAAAATTATGGGAATTTTGCAGGGCGAAGCGCTGATGAACGATGCGTCTGGCCTGGTCTCCCTGAAGTTTGCCGTTGCGGTGGCGATGGGCACGATGGTCTTTACCGTCGGCGGCGCGACGGTGGAGTTCTTCAAGGTGGCGGTCGGCGGTATTCTCGCGGGCTTCGTGGTCAGCTGGCTGTACGGGCGCTCAATGCGCTTCCTTAGCCGCTGGGGCGGCGATGAACCGGCAACGCAAATTGTGCTGCTGTTCCTGCTGCCGTTCGCCTCTTACTTGATCGCTGAACATATCGGCTTTTCCGGCATCCTGGCGGCAGTCGCGGCGGGGATGACCATCACCCGTTCCGGCGTGATGCGCAGCGCGCCGCTGGCGATGCGCCTGCGCGCCAACAGCACCTGGGCGATGCTGGAGTTCGTGTTTAACGGCATGGTGTTCCTGCTGTTGGGCCTGCAGCTGCCGGATATTCTCTCCAGCTCGCTGGTGGCCGCAGAGGCGGATCCCAACGTCGAAACCTGGATGTTGTTTACCGATATCATCCTGATTTATGCCGCCCTGATGCTGGTGCGTTTTGGCTGGCTGTGGACGATGCGCAAGCTGAGCCAGCGTTTCCTGAAAAAGAAACCGATGGAGTTCGGCTCCTGGACCACGCGCGAGCTGCTGATCTCCTCCGTCGCCGGCGTTCGCGGGGCCATTACCCTTGCTGGTGTGCTGTCGATTCCTCTGCTGCTGCCGGACGGCAACGTCTTCCCGGCGCGCTATGAGCTGGTATTTCTTGCCGCCGGGGTGATTCTGTTCTCTCTGTTCGTCGGCGTGATTGTGCTGCCGATTCTGCTGCGCCATATTGAGTCGACCGACCATGTACAGCAGCGCAAAGAGGAGCGCCTGGCGCGGGCGGCAACGGCGGATGTGGCGATTGTCGCGATTCAGAAAATGGAAGAGCGTCTGGCGGCGGATACCAAAGAAAACATCGATAATCAGCTGCTGACTGAGGTCAGCTCGCGGGTGATTGGTAACCTGCGCCGTCGCGTTGATGGGCGTAACGATGTGGAAACCTCGATGCTGGAAGAGAGCCTCGAGCGCCGGTTCCGTCTGGCGGCGCTGCGTTCTGAACGCGGGGAGCTGTACCACCTGCGCGCCACCCGGCAGATCAGTAACGAGACGCTGCAGAAGCTGCTGCACGATCTCGACCTGCTGGAAGCGCTGCTTATCGAGGATCAGTAACACCGTACTCGTCCGCGACGGCGCCTGAGGCGCCTTGTCCGGGCTACCGCCCCTCAGACGATGGGGAATCTGTAGCCCGGGTAAGGCGTTGACGCCGCGGTTAAGCGTGCCGCTTTCGGCATCTTACTTCAGCCAGAACGCCTTACTGCACTCCAGCCACGCCCGTGCGCTGTGCGACATGTACACGCCTTCCCGCCAAATCATTCCCAGTTCCCAGCGTAGATCGCTTTGTAACAGTATCCAGCAAAAGCTCTGCGGGTCGAGGCGCTGGCAAATCGGCTCCGGTAAAATCGCGACGCCAATTCCGGCCTGTACCATCGCGGCCAGAAAATCCCACTGTCCGCTGCGCACGGCGATACGCGGCTTAACTTCATGCTGAGTAAATAGCCGCATCAGCTGCTGGCTGAGGGCGAAATCCTCGTTGTAGATCACCAGCGGATGTGCGGCGAGCGCTTCCGGCGACAACGAACTGATGCCTTCCCACTGCGCCGTTCTCGGCGTCAGCACGCAGAGCGGATGGCTGAACAGCGAGAGCGTGGTTAAGCCGCTGGCCTCATCAACGGGAAGCGCGGTCATGGCTAAATCCAGTTCACCGTTGCTTACCGCCTGCTGCACGGTCAGCCCGCCGAATTCGGAGATTTTCAATTCCACACCCGCATAGCGCTGGCGAAAGCGGCTAATCGGTTCGGCCATCAACATCCCGACCATCGGCGGAATGCCGAGACGCAGTACGCCCTTATGCAGATGATTAATATCGCTTAGCTCCGACTCCAGCTGATGAAATTCACCAAGGATGGCCTGTCCGCGCTCGAAAACTACCCGACCGGTATCGGTCAGCAGCAGCCGACGACCGTCGCGGATCAGCAGCGTGCAGTTCAGCTCATCTTCCAGATTCTTGAGCATCTTACTGATGGTCGGCTGCGTGACGAACAACTTCTCCGCTGCGCGGGTAAAGCTTTGCTGGCGCACCACTTCGACAAAATAGCGCAGCGTTCGGATATCCATAATTATTCCCTGAGACTATACCTGTGATGATTTTAATTCATTTCTGCCGGGCCCGGCGGCTCTCTATACTGCTCGCCTGTCTTCTTTTTCAGGAATACCGCTCATGGCCTTTGCGCCAGCTCGCGTGACGCCCTTCGTTATGCAACGTCTTCAGGTACCTGTTCAGGTACTGATCTACGCCGGACTGTTCGTCTGCGCTGACTATTTTGTTAACTGGCTGCACCTGCCGCTTCCGGCGAACCTTGTCGGCATGCTGATGATGTTGACGCTGATAGTCTGCCGGGTGATCCCTTTAAACTGGGTACGCGCCGGCGCCCGCTGGCTGCTGGCCGAGATGCTGCTGTTCTTCGTGCCGGCGGTAGTGGCGGTCGTCAACTACGCGCAACTGCTGATGGTGGAGGGCTGGCGCATCTTTCTGGTGATTGGCTTAAGTACCATGATGGTGCTGGGCGCGACGGCATGGGTGGTTGATAAAGTGTATCGCTATGAAGTCAGCAGGATGAAACATGAGTGATTTCCAGCTGAGCGTCCTGTGTCTTCTTGTCACGCTGGGGCTCTATTTTGCCAATAAACGGCTTTATCGCCGCTTCCATAAACTGCCCCTGATGCCGCTGGTTTTCACCCCGATCCTGCTGGTGATGATGCTGGTATTCGGCCATATCTCTTATCAAAGCTATATGGGGGAGGCCCACTGGCTGCTATGGCTGCTGGGCCCGGCGACTATCGCTTTCGCCGTGCCGGTGTATGACAATCTGGCGATTATTAAACGCCACTGGATGTCGCTGACGGCCGGAGTAACGACCGCGTCGGTTGTTGCGGTGACCAGTTCGGTGTGGCTGGCGCGGCTGTTTACCTTGCCCGATGAGATCCAGCGTAGCCTGGCGGTACGTTCGGTGACCACGCCCTTTGCGCTGGCGGCAGCTAAACCGCTGGGCGGTCAGCCTGATTTAGTCGCCCTGTTTGTCGTGGTCACCGGGGTATTCGGCATGGCGGTGGGTGATGTGCTGTTTCTGCGTCTTTCTATTCGCGAAGGGATGGCTAAAGGAGCGGGTTTCGGCGCGGCATCCCACGGCGCCGGTACCGCGCGATCTTATGAACTGGGGCCGCAGGAGGGCGTGGTCGCCAGCCTGGTGATGATGCTTTCCGGCGTTGTGATGGTATTGACCGCGCCGCTGGTGCGCTGGGCAATGTTCTGACTATTATTTTCTGTGGTTTATCCTCCGCAAGGAAATAGACCACAGAAAAAATATATATCATCAATATTTATTTCAGTTGTCATTTCATATTTGATATACCTCAACCAATATATTCAGCACTTGAATCGTTGAAAACATGAAGTCATGTAAAAGTAGATGAAGTTTATCCACCGATGTTAATCTCACTTATTTTACGTTTAAGTGTAACTAAATGTTTCAAAGTAGCCTCATTTTAACTTGATTCACAAATATAAATCACTATATTTATTTGCGGTATGAATTAGTGGTTTTTGCAATCTGTTGTTTTTATTTGTTTATTTTTAAATCATGTCTTTATCTTATAGGTTAATCTCATTTATGATTTTAGGATTATTCTTCATTAGTTATTGAGGGTAATCTTGTTTTTGGATATCTTATTGAGGTGAGCTTTTATTATTGAATGGATTCATGTGGAGCTTGAGCTTTTGCTTCAATATTTAAAATAATATTGTAAGCAGGCAGTTTATTTCCCTAAGCGCTGATATAACTTATAGATTGAGTTGATGCCTGTTTCCCTTCTCTAATAGAGTGCCATAAACAATTGATGGACTGATTGTTAATCTTAATAAACAGGAGAATACCAATGAAAATGAATGCAATAACTCTGGCTAAAATAGTCGCCTTCTCTGCGGGCTGCTCACTGGTGACAATGGCGCAGGCGGATAACACCATTACTTTTACCGGCACGGTCTCTGATACTACCTGTACAGCCACTATCGATAACGGCGTCTCATCTATTGAGATGGGGACCTCCTCCGTCGCGGATCTGAAGGCGAATACCTATGGCGCGGCCAAGAATTTTTCTTTCACCCTGACCGGTTGCCCGAAAGTGGCTGATGGCGGTAACGCTAAGGCCAGAGTCACCTTTGGCGGTGAAGCCGATGAAACTAACAGCGATTACTTTAAGAACCAGGCTTCCGCATCGCCTGCGACGGGCGTTGCCGTGGCTATTTTTGATAACCAGGGTGCGCTGCTTAAAAATAATACTGAAGGCGCCGATGTGGATATTTCCTCCGGCGCTGCGACCATTCCTTTCACTGTAAAAATGGCGAAAGCAGGCAGTGCTGAACCGACTAAAGGCGCCGTTCAGACAACGGTAACCTACAACGTTACGTACTATTAATTCAGACGCTAATAAATACCAAGGGAAAGGGTAACTCTTTCCCTTACTGGACTCCATTATGAACAGATTATTCTACTTTATTTGTTTTTATTTGTGTGCGTTTGCGGCGCAGGCAAGCGTAGTCGTGGGCGGCACGCGGGTGATATTCGATGGCACACAAAAGTCGACGACGGTATCTGTTCAAAATAAGGATAATGTGACCAATATCGTTCAGTCCTGGATCTCCGTTGTCGATGCGGCCTCGCCAGCGAAAGATTCATTCATCACAACGCCTCCGCTATTTCGCCTGAAGTCCGGAGAGCAAGGATTTGTACGCATTCTACGTTCGGGTAAACCTTTGGCGGAGGATCGGGAATCCATGTTCTGGTTGAATATTAAGGGGATTCCCGCCATGGAGAACGCGCCGGACAAAAATATGGTTCAGTTTGCGATTAATTCCAGGATAAAGCTTATTTTTCGACCCGCCGCATTGAAAAGCGCCATACCAGAAAATTTTGCCGAAAAGCTGCAGTGGTCTGCTGAAGGGCGAGATATAAAAGTGAAAAATGTTTCTCCTCTATATATGAATTTCTCTGAAGTTTTGGTGAACGGCAAAGCAGTACCTGAAGCGTGGTTTGTTGCCCCCTTTTCAACAATAAAAATACCGGTAGCAAATGCCTCTTCTGCGGGCAAAAAGAAAATCACATGGAGCGTGATCAATGATTATGGAATGCCTGGACCGAAATATACCGCCATCATTCAATAACGTTGGAAAGCGTTATACCTTTTTATTGACCAGCGGCTATGCCGCCTTCATTTTCAGCTTTGCCACAATACCTCTCCCGGCGATGGCAGGTGAGTACTTCAATCCCCACCTGCTGGAGGTAAACGAAACCGGTACCTCCGCCGTTGACTTAACCTATATTTCTGAAGAGACGATTCCGCCAGGTGACTACAACCTGGATGTCTATATTAACCATACGTTTGTGGCTTCTGAGTCCGTCATTTTTACGCGACAGGATCAATATAACGCCGCTTCATCCCGGCCATGTCTTTCCGTCGCGCGCCTGAAAGAGTGGTCGATTAAAACCGAAGATTATCCTGAGCTTACCGTGGCGGGTTCGGAGTGCGCAAAACTGTCTGCGATCCCCGGATGGGAGACGGCGGTACAGCTCTCGCAACAACGAATCGACTTTACCTTACCCCAGGTGGCTTTAGTGCATCGTCCGCGGGGGTATGTCCCGGAAAGCCGATGGCAGCAGGGCATTACCGCCGGGCTATTGAATTACAACATTTCCGGGCAAAAAACCGATCCGCGAGATGGAGGCGTTTCCACCTCCAGCCAGTTTGTCAGCCTGCAGCCGGGGTTGAACGTTGGGCCGTGGCGTTTACGTAATTACAGCACCCTCAATCATAATGACGATGGCAGTCAGTGGGACTCCGTCTATAGCTATATTTCACGCGATATCCACGCCCTGAAAGGTCAGCTGATAGTGGGGCAAACCTATACTTCTTCGGCGGTGTTTGACAGCATCAGCTTCACCGGCCTGCAGCTGAACTCTGATAAAGAGATGCTCCCGGACAGCCTGAACGGCTTCGCACCGGTCATAAAAGGCATCGCGCGCTCGACCGCAGACGTGACGGTTTATCAAAACGGATACAGCATTTATAAAACAACGGTCTCTCCCGGCGCCTTTGAGATAAACGATCTTTATCCCACGGGAAGCGCGGGCGATCTCTACGTGACGGTGAAAGAATCAGACGGTAGTGAGCAGAGCTTTGTGGTGCCGTTTGCTTCACTGGCAATATTACAACGTGAAGGGCAGGTTGATTACGCTTTCAGCGGCGGCAAGACGCGCTCGGGAAGCGCGGGCGGAAAGGAGTATCAGTTTCTGCAATCCAACGTTGCCTGGGGAGCGTTGAGCAACGTCACGCTGTACGGCGGCTTTCAGCAATTAGAGGATAAATACAGTAATCTCCTGCTGGGGGCCGGGTTTAATTTGGGTTCAGTCGGGGCGCTCTCTTTTGATGCTTCTCAGTCCTGGGCTGACATAAAAGAAAATTCCTCATCGGATAACGCCTCATCCAGCGAAGGGCAGTCATACCGCGTGCGCTTTAGTAAAGATTTTCCACAGACGGGGACAAACTTTTCCGTTGCCGGGTACCGTTACTCAACGCATGGTTATTATTCTCTGCAGAACTTTATCGATCGGGCGGACTCTCATCGCGCCTGCTGTTCGTCATCCGGTCGGACTAAAGACCGCTTTGACGCTTCAGCGTCGCAGATTTTCTCCGGATTCGGTTCACTCTCCCTTTCGCTGGTCAGTGAGTCTTACTGGGATAACTCGCGGATGGAGTCGCTGGGCGTGAGTTATAGCAATACGTTTAGCCGGATGTCCTACTTCATTAACTACGCCTATAACCGCAATGTGCAGAGCAGCGGCCAGAATGAAAATAGCTCGCCTTCCAGCGACAGCATTATTTCGCTAACCGTGAGTATTCCTTTCGGCGCCGATATATCAGCCAGCTACAATATGAACAGCAGCCGGGTGGGAGACACCACTCACAGTCTTGGTTTAAATGGCTCCGCTTTCGCCGATCGTTCTCTGAACTGGAACGTGCAGGAGGGATATAACGCCAGCGATAAAAGCACCTCAGGGAACATCAACCTCAACTACCAGGGCTCAAAAGGTGAAGTCACCGCCGGATACGGTTATGACAGCAACAGCGCCCACTATAATTATTCGCTACGCGGTGGGATGCTCGCCCATTCCGGCGGGATAACGCTGTCACGCTATCTGGGCGAGAGCGTTGCGCTGATTGAAGCGCCTGGCGTCAGGGATATCGCGGTACGCGGGCAGACTAACGTCATGACCGATTCTGCCGGGTATGCCGTAGTGCCTTTCGTTCGCCCTTATCATGAAAACAATCTCTCCCTTGATGAACAGCAGGTCTCGGGAGCGGAAATAGATAATATCGTCAGAACGGTGGTCCCGACGCGCAATGCGATCGTAAAAGTTAAATATGATACCTGGATTGGCTATAAGGCCATGATGACCTTGCAATTTCATCATAAAGATGTGCCGTTTGGCGCGGTGATTACGCTAGAGGATGAAAGTCAGGAGTATAAACAAAAACGCAGCGCTATTGTCGGTGATTCCGGGCAGGCCTATTTGACCGGGCTGCCAGAAAAAGGCCGCTTATTTGTGAAGTGGGGCGATGCTTTAACTAGCCAGTGTTATGTCAATTATGATTTATCATCTAACAAATCAATTGACGATATTGTTTTTTATACGGCGGATTGCCGATGAACAATCTCAATATATTGTGTTTTGAGCACACCACTAAAATGATAGCGATGCGGATACGCCATGCTCAATCGCCATTGCGGCTAGCGATAGCTGCAATAGTAGGGCTACTGGCCAGTGCTTCATCTGCCTGGGCCTATGACGCTACGAGTACCGTCAATTTTAATGTCACCGGCAATATTGAAGAGCCTGTCTGTGAGGTTTTTGTAAAACCGTCCAATGCTATCAGCCTGGGGACGGTTTCTTCTCAGCGTCTGACCGGTAAACCGGGGGCCAGTAGCGATACCACAACCGTTTCCCTGGCATTTGATAACTGCTCAACCGGTACGTCTTCAGTGACGATAACGTTTAGCGGCGCTCCGTTTGATAGTACTTATCCCACAATTTATGTCAGTGAGCTGATTGATGGGGCAAAGGATGTTGGCTTACAGCTTGTGAGTGCCGCGGATGGGAAAACGCTGGGTCCAAACGAGAGTTATACCTATGCATTTACGGCCTCCCCTGGCGGACACGCCTTTGATATGGCGGCCAGAATGTATACGCCATACGGCAAAGTAACGCCAGGAAACGTTGCCTATACGGTCACTTTCAACGTGTCATACAAATGACGGAAGGTGTTTAGGGATATATATGAATAAATATTTTTTATTACTATTGATGTTGGTTTTCCCTATTTATGGTTGGTCCTGTAGCTCTGGGGCCAATTATGGTGATGTGACGATGGCAAATCTACCCGAACAAATATTAATTAATGCGGGGAGTTATTCTGCCGGAACGGTCCTTTATGACTCCGGGAGAATAACGCGTTCGAATACTCAGGTCTGGAACTGTGAGGGGAAGATGTATGCCCGTTTTGAATGGTCTTCAGCAAATGCAGGCGCACTTACTGGCGATCATATCTATACGACATCCGTACCGGGTATTGGTTTAAGAGTGAAAGTCTGGCTGAATATTACCGGTGAATATGATGGCGATACTGACGATTTTCTCCCTGATTACACTGAGCATTATATTGGCGACTCAGAGTTTTATCTTGGAAAACCAGGGGGGTTTTTAGATATCTATGCCACAACAAACTATTCACCCGCCTACCAGCTACAGCTGGTGGCCACGGGAGGCGCAATCGCCAGCAACAGCTCTCTGTCGATAAAGGACCCTATCTCATCGGTTTCGCTTAAAGATAGCACTGGCACGATGGTTATTTCCCAACTGCACATCAGCGGTACGACGCAAATCAAGCTGACGCCGATGGGCTGTACGGCAGGTACGACCGCGCTGAATTTCCCTATGGGCTCCGTGAAAACGAGTGAGTTTACTCTTTCCTCGACAGCCGGCTCCGCCCAGCAAACGCTGATGCTTTCCTGCGAACCCGGAACCAATATATCAATGCGTGTGACGGCGACTGAAGCCGAAGGCGATAATCCGAACAGGAGCGTTATTGCGTTAACGGCGGGGGAAAACGTAGCAACCGGTGTGGGTGTGCAGTTAAGCCTCAACGGGAAGGTCATACCGTTAAACACCAGTTTTTATTTAAGTACATCCAGCAGAAGTGTAACGTTGAATGCCGGAGCTGAGGCCAGCTACGCAACCTTCACCTACCCGAATAATCCCGGCGGCGCTGCTGCATCGAACTCGCTCATCTTTTCGACTAACTATTACAAAACCGGGGCTGAAGTGACGCCTGGAACGGCCAACGCCAGCGGAACGATAACATTTACCTATAACTAGAATCACCCCTACCCCAGCCGTCAGGCCGGGGTAGGGGTAATCATTAATGCGCCTGACCTTTCTCAATACCGATCCCGGTCTGCGAACGAATAAACTGGGCGCGGAACAGTTCACGCTCGCGCGCGCCTTCCGCGGAGCTATCGGTAGCAGAGAAGAACCAGATACCGATAAAGGCCACGGCGATAGAGAACAGCGCCGGATATTCATACGGGAATATCGCCTTTTCGTGACCGAGGATCTGCACCCAGATAGTCGGACCGAGGATCATCAAAATCACCGCGGTCAGCAGACCCAGCCAGCCGCCAATCATCGCCCCGCGCGTGGTCAGCTTCGACCAGTACATCGACAACAGGATAATCGGGAAGTTACAGCTGGCGGCGATGGAGAACGCCAGGCCGACCATAAAGGCGATGTTCTGATTCTCGAACAGGATACCCAGCAGAATCGCCACCACGCCGAGGATCAGTACGGTAATTTTCGACACCTTGAGTTCCTGACGCTCGGTCGCGCCTTTGCGGAACACGTTAGCGTACAGGTCGTGAGACACCGCCGATGCGCCCGCCAGCGTCAGGCCAGCAACCACCGCCAGAATCGTGGCGAAGGCGACCGCTGAGATAAAGCCAAGGAACAGGTTGCCGCCGACCGCATCCGCCAGATGTACTGCCGCCATATTGTTGCCGCCGATAAGCTGCCCGGCCGCGTCTTTGAACGCCGGATTCGCCCCCACCAGCATGATGGCGCCGAAGCCGATGATAAAGGTCAGAATATAGAAGTAACCCATAAAGCCGGTGGCATAGAATACGCTCTTACGCGCTTCTTTGGCATCGCTCACGGTGAAGAAACGCATCAGAATATGCGGCAGACCCGCGGTGCCGAACATCAGCCCGAGGCCGAGCGAGAGCGCCGATATCGGATCTTTTACCAGTCCGCCGGGGCTCATAATCGCCGAGCCTTTCGGGTGCACCGCCATTGCTTCGGTGAACAGATTATTGAAGCTGAAGCCGACGTGCTTCATCACCATAAAGGCCATAAAGCTGGCGCCGAACAGCAGCAGGACCGCTTTAATAATCTGCACCCAGGTGGTGGCGAGCATGCCGCCAAACAGGACGTAGAGCACCATCAGCACGCCGACAAGCACTACCGCGACGTGGTAGTTGAGGCCGAACAGCAGTTGAATCAGCTTACCCGCGCCGACCATCTGGGCGATGAGGTAGAGCGCCACTACCACCAGCGAACCGCAGGCGGAAAGGGTGCGAATCGGCCCCTGTTTGAGACGATAGGAGGCCACGTCGGCAAACGTGTAGCGGCCGAGGTTACGCAGGCGTTCGGCGATCAGGAACAGAATAATCGGCCAGCCGACGAGGAAACCGAGCGAGTAGATCAGCCCGTCGTAGCCGGAGGTGTAAACCAGTGCGGAAATACCGAGAAACGAGGCCGCCGACATAAAGTCGCCGGCAATCGCCAGACCGTTCTGGAAACCGGTAATGTTGCCGCCAGCGGTGTAGTAGTCGCTGCGTGAACGTACGCGTTTTGACGCCCAGTAAGTGATATACAGCGTCAGGGCGACAAAAATCAGGAACATGATGATCGCCTGCCAGTTGGTCGGCTGGCGCTGTACCGCGCCGGTGAGGGCATCTGCGGCATTGACGGTCAAAGGGAGCGTGGCGGCGAGCGCCGTCAGGACTTTCTTCATGATGCTTTAACCTCGCTGAGAATGCTTTTTGTCAGCCGATCAAATTCACCATTTGCCCGCCAGACGTATATTCCGGTTAATACGAAAGAGATAACGATCACGCCGATACCAATCGGAATACCCCGGGTGACGCTGGTTCCCGCATGCAGCGGCGTGCCCAGCCAGCCGGGGGCAAAGGCGATAAGCAGAATAAAGCCCACATAAATCACCAGCATAATCAGTGACAGGATGGCGGCAAACCTTTGCCGGGCTGCAACAAGCTCCTTAAAATGCGCACTATTTTCTATCCGCTGACAAATCTGATCGTTCATCATAGCGTCTCCAGAGGTTCCCTTTTGTCATCCACGCGCCGGTCGTCGGCAACACTTATCCCCCCGGCAGTTAACTGTCGGGAGTCAGCCTGTTTACCGCTTTCCTGCTACCTGAAATCCTTGGGGAGTGGGTATTTATATCCTCTCCCCTGGTGGGGAGAGGGTGTAGGGGATCGGTTAGTTTATGATGGCATAGCGATGGCCTGCTTCTCTTCGAGCAGTTTTTCCACCACGCCAGGATCGGCAAGCGTTGAGGTATCGCCGAGATTACTGGTATCGCCCGCGGCAATTTTGCGCAGTATACGGCGCATGATTTTGCCCGAACGGGTTTTCGGTAACGAATCGGTCCAGTGCAGCACGTCCGGCGTCGCCAGCGGGCCAATCTCCTTACGGACCCAGTTGCGCACCTCGGCGTAGAGCTCCGGCGTCGGTTCTTCGCCATGGTTGAGAGTGACGTAAGCGTAAATGGCCTGGCCTTTGATGTTATGCGGAATGCCGACCACCGCCGCTTCGGCGATTTTCGGATGCGACACCAGCGCCGATTCGATTTCGGCGGTTCCGAGACGGTGGCCGGAAACGTTCAGCACGTCATCGACGCGACCGGTGATCCAGTAGTAGCCATCTTCGTCACGGCGCGCGCCGTCGCCGCTGAAGTACATATTTTTAAAAGTCGAGAAGTAGGTCTGTTCGAAGCGTTCGTGGTCGCCAAACAGCGTACGCGCCTGGCCCGGCCAGGAGTCGGCGATCGCCAGGTTACCTTCGGTGGCGCCTTCCAGCGGCGTGCCTTCGTTATCCACCAGCACCGGCTGAACGCCGAAGAAGGGACGCGTCGCGGAACCGGCCTTCAGCTCAATGGCGCCGGGCAGCGGGGTGATCATAAAGCCGCCGGTTTCGGTTTGCCACCAGGTGTCCATCACCGGGCACTTCTCGTTGCCGATCTTCTTCCAGTACCACTCCCAGGCTTCCGGGTTAATTGGTTCGCCGACGGAGCCGAGAATGCGCAGGGAAGAGCGGTCGGTGCCTTCAATAGCCTTATCGCCTTCCGCCATCAGCGCGCGGATCGCCGTGGGGGCGGTATAAAGAATGTTGACCTGATGCTTGTCGACCACCTGGCACATGCGCGCCGGGGTTGGCCAGTTCGGTACGCCCTCGAACATCAGCGTCGTCGCGCCGCAGGCCAGCGGACCGTACAGGAGGTAGCTGTGGCCGGTGACCCAGCCGACGTCGGCGGTGCACCAGTAGATGTCGCCCGGATGGTAGTCAAAAACGTATTTAAACGTTGAGGCCGCATAGACCAGGTAACCGCCGGTAGTATGCAGTACGCCCTTTGGCTTACCGGTCGAGCCGGAGGTATAAAGGATAAACAGCGGATCTTCAGCGTTCATCTCTTCAGGCTGGTGTTCCGCGCTGGCTTTCTCAATCAGATCGCTCCACCACAGGTCGCGGCCTTCCTGCCAGTCGATTTTGCCGCCGGTACGTTTAAACACCACCACGTTTTCGATGCTCTTCACGTGCGGATTTTTCAGCGCGTCGTCGACGTTCTTCTTCAGCGGGATCGCGCGACCGGCGCGCAGGCCTTCATCAGAGGTGATCACCAGGCGGGAGTTGGAATCGATGATACGTCCGGCGACCGCTTCCGGTGAGAAGCCGCCGAAAATCACCGAATGGATAGCGCCGATGCGGGCGCAGGCCAGCATGGCCACCGCGGCTTCCGGCACCATCGGCATATAGATAGCCACGACATCGCCCTTTTTAATGCCGAGGTCGAGCAGGACGTTGGCAAAGCGGCAGACATCGCGGTGGAGTTCGCGATAAGTGATATTTTTGCTCTGGCTGGCGTCGTCGCCTTCCCAGATGATGGCCGTCTGGTCGCCGCGCTCCGCCAGATGGCGATCGAGACAGTTAGCGGCCAGGTTAAGGGTGCCGTCTTCGTACCATTTGATGGAGATATTACCCGGCGCGAATGAGGTGTTTTTCACGCGCGTGTAGGGCTTGATCCAGTCGAGAATTTTGCCCTGTTCGCCCCAGAAGGCATCTGGGTCGGTGACGGACTGCTGATACTGCGCCTCGTACTGTTCCGGGTTAATCAGGCAGCGTTCCGCAATATTAGCGGGAATAGAGTGTTTATGTATTTGGCTCATGGCTTTTTTTCTCCTGTAGGTTGTTAAATATATGTCAAATAAACGTTAATAGTAGGGGCTTTGGCGGCTTTGTTTGCTATTTGGGGGACAGATCACGCATTGATTGAACTGAATGAAAATCAATCAAATGAAACTTTGAGGTGAAATAATTTCTGAAATGGATTTATAGAAAATGAATTTATTAAATATTTTTTATAACAAATACTTATGCAAGATAAGTTGGGGATATTAGCGAGTTTATGCATAAAACCAGAGTAAACCGCTGTTCTTAAAGACTTGCGCAGCATGCCGTGCAAATGATACTGATATTGCGCGTTAAATAACCCCATAAAGCAACGCAACACAATTCATACCCCTTTCAGTGGGTGCCATTACCTCCTGGAATGGCGCCTTTCATCGAGGAAGTCTGTAGTGAAGAAAAAAACAAAAGTCAGCCTGGCCTGGCAAATTTTGCTGGCTCTGGTGCTGGGCATACTTCTGGGCAGTTACCTGCATTACCACGCCGAAAGCCGTGACTGGTTAATCTCGAACCTGCTGACCCCGGCGGGCGATATCTTTATCCATCTGATTAAAATGATCGTCGTACCGATCGTCATCTCGACCCTGGTGGTCGGCATTGCCGGCGTAGGCGATGCGAAGCAGCTGGGCCGTATCGGCGCGAAAACCATTATCTATTTTGAAGTGATCACCACGGTGGCCATCGTGCTGGGGATTACCCTGGCTAACGTCTTTCAGCCAGGAAGCGGCATTGATATGTCGCAGCTGGCGGCGGTGGATATTTCGAAATATCAAAACACCACGGCAGAAGTACAGAGCCACGCGCATGGCCTGATGGGCACCATCCTCTCGCTGGTACCGACCAATATCGTGGCTTCGATGGCGAAGGGCGACATGCTGCCGATCATCTTCTTCTCGGTGCTATTTGGTCTCGGCCTTTCCTCGCTGCCCGCTACCCATCGTGAACCGCTGGTCACGGTGTTCCGCTCTATCTCTGAAACCATGTTTAAAGTGACGCATATGGTGATGCGCTACGCGCCGGTGGGCGTGTTCGCGCTGATCTCGGTGACCGTGGCGACCTTCGGCTTCGCTTCACTGTGGCCGCTGGCGAAGCTGGTGATTCTGGTTTATTTCGCCATTCTGTTCTTCGCGCTGGTGGTGCTTGGCATCGTGGCGCGGGTATGCGGACTGAGCATCTGGACCCTGATCCGCATTCTGAAGGATGAGCTGATTCTGGCCTACTCTACCGCCAGCTCCGAGAGCGTGCTGCCGCGTATTATCGAGAAGATGGAAGCCTACGGCGCGCCAGCGTCGATCACCAGCTTCGTGGTGCCGACCGGCTACTCCTTTAACCTCGACGGCTCGACGCTGTATCAGAGTATTGCGGCTATCTTCATCGCCCAGCTGTACGGTATTGATCTGTCCATCTGGCAGGAAATTACCCTCGTGCTGACGCTGATGGTGACGTCGAAAGGGATTGCCGGCGTACCGGGCGTCTCCTTCGTGGTGCTGCTGGCGACGCTGGGCAGCGTGGGCATTCCGCTGGAAGGTCTGGCGTTTATCGCCGGCGTTGACCGTATCCTCGATATGGCGCGTACCGCGCTGAACGTGGTGGGCAACGCGCTGGCGGTGCTGGTTATCGCCAAGTGGGAACACAAATTTGACCGCAAAAAAGCGCTGGCGTATGAGCGTGAAGTGCTGGGCAAATTTGATAAAACGGCGCAATAAAACAGAAAGCCCGGTGACATCGCACCGGGCCTGAGAGAAAAGCGTCGCGTTTCTGTCGGCGGCTAACGCCTGACCCGGCCGAAACACTCCAGCCAGAACGGCTGGTGAACATCTCCAACAAGCCCGGCGTATGGACTGCGCCGGGCTTTTTCTTATCTTTTACTTATCCTGTCGAACTCTTCACAGCCGGTATCAAACCCCTCCTGACAGCTAACGTTGAGCCAGTGCAGCGCTTTCTGCCGGTTCGGTTCGATAAAGCCTTTTTCCCCCTGCAGGAAAAGCATCCCGGCCCAGTATTCGGCGTAGCCGGTACGGGAGAGGGCAGAGCTCTCTTTAAAGTACTGCGTCGCTTTGACATCATCTTCCGGAAGATGAACGCCGCTGGCGTAAATCAGCCCCAGCAGCATCTGAGCGTCAACGGCTGAATCGCTTTCCGGATCCTGCGCGGCGTGCTGTAACAGAGTGATGGCGTGGGGGTAGTTCGGCGTACCGGCCTGCTGGTTCACCAGCACCCGGGCGAGAACAATTTCCCCCGCCTTGCTGCCTGTTTGTACGGACTTTTCCGCCAGCACTTTAGCCTGGTGGTAGTCGGCCTGCTGAGGATTGCGGATTTTGAGCTGGGCCAGCAGCGCCAGCGCGTCGCCATCGCCGTTGTCTGCGGCTTTCTGCGCCCAGAATTCGGCCTGGGGAAAATCGCCGAAGCTGACGTAAGTATCCGCCAGGTAATATTGTGCACGTGGATCGCCGGCTTCGGCCTGCTGTCTATACTGGCTACCTGGTTCCATGGCGCCTGAGGTGAAGCTTGCTATCACCAGCAGTAAATAGAGGTATTTCATTTTTTATTATCGGTAGAGGACATAACGAGCAGTATAAAGGCAGGGGAAGAAGAAGAAAACGCCGGGAACTCGTGGGGGATACTTATGGTTTATCCGAATAATCGTGCCGTCTGTTTCCCCGGGGGCGGCGCCGACGCGCCTTGCCCGGGCTACAGATTCACAGTCGTCTGCGGTCCGTTAGCCCGGATAAGGTGTTAGCCGCCATCCGGGGGGATTGATTCACAGTCTTCTGCGGTCCGGTAGCCCGGCCAGGTGCGAAGCACCGCCTCCGGGGAGGCGGTCCGATTAACCCAGCGCGCTTTCGCGCAGGCGGGCTTTCAGCTTGTTGTACTCATCAATGACGTACTGCTCAGCGGCACGCTGGTCGGCAATCGGCTCAACGTTGACGGCGCAGTACTTGTACTCCGGCGTTTTGGTTATCGGGCTCAGGTTCTCGGAAACCAGCTCGTTACAGGCGCCAATCCACCACTGGTAGGTCATATAGACCGCCCCTTTATTCGGACGATCGCTGACCTGCGCGCGGGTGATAATACGGCCCTTACGCGAGTTCACCCACACCAGCGCCTCATCCTCAATGCCCAAACGTTCGGCATCGGCGGTGTTGATTTGCGCATAGCCAGGTTCATCCGCCAGCGCGGCCAGCGCCGCACAGTTACCGGTCATCGAACGGCACGAGTAGTGGCCGACTTCGCGCACCGTCGACAGCACCATCGGGTACTCTTCGGTGAGTTTGTCAATCGGCGCGACCCAGTCGCAGGTGAAGAACTGCGCCAGACCGTTCGGGGTATCGAACTTCTCTTTAAACAAATAAGAGGTCCCCTGATCGGCGTCGGACTCATCGCGGCACGGCCACATGACGTAGCCTAGCTCGCCCATTTTCTCGTAGGTGGCGCCGTAGAAATCCGGACACAGATGCCGCAACTCGTCCCAGATCTCCTGGGTGTTGTTGTAGTGCATCTTGTAGCCCATCCGGGTAGCGATTTCGCTGATAATCTGCCAGTCGGTTTTCAGGTCCCATTTCGGCTCTACCGCTTTAAAGAAGCGCTGGAAGCCGCGGTCCGCTGCGGTATAGACGCCTTCGTGCTCGCCCCACGAGGTGGACGGCAGGATAACGTCGGCCGCTGAGGCGGTTTTGGTCATGAAAATATCCTGGACGATAACCAGTTCCAGATCGTCGAATGCCTTACGCACTGCGGACAGCTCGGCGTCGGTCTGGAGCGGATCTTCCCCCATAATATACGCCGCCCGCACTTCGCCATGCGCCGCGCGGTGCGGCAGCTCGCTGATGCGGTAGCCGGTGTGCGCCGGCAGGCTATCGACGCCCCAGGCTTTGGCGAACTTCTCGCGGTTCTCCGGGAACTTAACGTATTGATAGCCCGGATAGGTATCCGGCAGCGCGCCCATGTCGCAGGCGCCCTGAACGTTGTTCTGGCCGCGCACCGGGTTGACGCCGACGCTCGGCTTGCCGAGGTTGCCGGTGAGGATCGCCAGGCTGGTCAGCGAACGTACGGTTTCCACGCCCTGGTAGAACTGGGTCACGCCCATGCCCCACAGGATCGCGGCGGATTTCGCGCTGGCATACATACGGGCGCAGGCGCGGATCTCCTGGGCGCTCACGCCGGTGATCTCTTCCACCGACTCTGGCGTGTAGCCTTCGACGATTTTGCGATACTCTTCGAAGCCCTCAGAACGGCTGGCGACGAAGGATTTATCGTAGAGGTCTTCTTCGATAATCACGTGCCCGATAGCGTTGAGCAGCGCGATATTCGAGCCGTTCTTCAGCGCAATGTGCATATCGGCAATGCGCGCGGTTTCAATTTTACGCGGATCGCAGACGATGATTTTTGCCCCGTTGCGTTTGGCGTTAATCACGTGATTCGCCACAATAGGGTGTGAATCTGCCGGGTTATACCCGAAGATAAACACGAGATCGGTATTGTCGATCTCGGTGATGGCATTACTCATAGCGCCGTTACCGACCGATTGGTGCAGACCTGCAACCGATGGGCCGTGTCAGACGCGAGCGCAGCAGTCGACGTTATTGGTACCAATAACGGCGCGCGCGAATTTTTGCATCACATAGTTGGTTTCGTTACCCGTTCCGCGGGACGAGCCGGTAGTCTGAATCGCGTCCGGGCCATATTTCTCTTTAATAGCGCTGAGGCGAGTGGCGACGTAATCGAGCGCCTCATCCCAGGAGACGGATTCCAGCTTGCCGCCGCGCTGGCGACGGATCATAGGGGTTTTCAGGCGCGGGGTAAGGATCTGGGTATCGTTAATGAAGTCCCAGCCGTAATAGCCTTTCAGACACAGGGTTCCCTGGTTGGTTTTCCCCTGTGCCGCTTCCGCCCGAACGATTTTGCCGTTATCGACCACCAGGTTGATTTTGCAACCTGATGCGCAATACGGACAAACCGTGACGACTTTTTTCATCGGTCTTGCTCCAGTTAATCAATTGGCGCATACGCGCTATCGCGCCGTCACTATGCATCTTCTATGCCATGTTTTCATTGTGGGTATCGCCTGATGATACGTTGTTTTTTTGGGCGAAATGCTGACGAAAAACAGGCTATCGTCAGTTTTGACGTGTCGACGCGGGAGCAGGTGACGCGCTCGGACAGACGATGATGGATAGCCCGGGAGGGGCGCAGCTCCGCTTCCGGGGAGGATAGCGGGCAGGCTTGAAAGCGGTGCTGCGCTTATTGGGCTAGGTCAAATAACGGCTTCTCGCCAGCGCCGCCGCGCCCCGGGCGCCGTTAAACGCCGAGGAGGAAGCGGCGATAAAGCGTACGGCCTGATACGGTAGCGGACGGCGAACGTAGGTTTTAACCCTGGTGATTAGGGCGTCGCGCGGGAAAGCGGGCATATCCATTACTCCGCCGCCGAGGATCACCGCATCGGGGTCGAACAGGTTAATACTGGTGGCGATGGCGCGGGCGGCATGATTCAGCAACTGCTGCACAAACGGCTCCTGTGCGGCATGAACGAACAGCTCGCCCAGTTCGTACGCGCGCGGCTGCTGTTCATACCAGCGCTTTAGCGCAATGCCGGAGCAGACGGTTTCCAGACAGGCGGGGTTGCCGCAGGCGCAGGTGAGGGCGTCATCGCCCTGGGGGATATGCCCCAGCTCGCCCGCCACGCCGTGGGCGCCGGTCCACGGCCCGCCGTTTAGCCAGACCGCGAAGCCCATACCGGTGCCAAGATAGGCCGCCAGCACCTCCTGCTCCTGCAGGCCGTTCTGCTGCACATCAAAAGAGAGCTGCAGATTCACATCGCGGGAAAACTCCACCGGGCAGCCCAGCGCCGCTTCCAGCCGGTCCGCCAGGTTATACAGATCGTCAGCGGCCAGAGGCAGGTTGGGGGTGGAGATAATCGTCCGCTTGTCTTTTGCCACCAGCGCCGGAAACCCCATCACCAGCCCGCAGCAGCGGGCATCATGTTGGTTTAGCTGCTGCTGTAGCAGGTTTTTAATGCCGTTAACCAGGCCGTCGGCGTTAATCACCTCCGCGGTACGCAGCTTTTCGCAGTGCAGCGCTTCGCCCTGCGCCGTTTGCAGGCAAAAACGGATATGAGTCGCTCCCATATCCACGCCCGCGACGACGTTACGCTGTTTTTGCATGAGGCTGTACCTCGTTTTTTGCCGCCAGAATTTGCTCGACCATGATCTGCCACGCCTCTTCAATCTTCTCGGCGTGATTAAAGAGGCCCGAAGTGCCGACGATAAAGACGTCCGCGCCCGCCGCCATCAGTTTTTCATAGGTGGCTTTATTGCAGGAGCCATCGATTTCGATCTCGTAGTTCAGCCCTTCGCGCTCGCGCCAGGCTTTAAGTTCAGCGATTTTCTCCAGCATTTCCGGGATAAATGGCTGTCCGGCAAAGCCCGGATCGACGGTCATTACCGTGATTTTGTCGGCTTTATGAATGTAGTACTTCATGGTCTCAACCGGGGTTTCCGGGTTAAGGATCAGCCCGACTTTCATGCCGTGGCGTCGAATTTCTTCGATCAGGCGGAAGGCCTGGCCGTTGATGGTTTCCGGATGCAGGGTGATAAAATCCGCCCCCGCCTGCGCCAGCTGGCTAATGTAATCCTGCGGGCGAGTGACCATCAGATGGCAATCCAGCGGTTTGCTGGCCAGCTTTTTGACCTGGCCGACGAAAAACGGCGAAAGGGTCAGGTTCGGCACAAAATGACCGTCCATGATATCGATGTGAAAATAGTCTGCATGCTGGTCGATAAACTCGATCTGTTCTTTAAATTTCAGCAGATCCATACACATTAAAGAGGGAGCAATTTTCATGATAAATTCCTTACTTACTGATAAGACGGTCGAGGGCGACAGCCGCGATGATTAATCCGCCCATTACCACCAGCTGGTAGTAGGTTTGTACTTGCAGAATGTTCAGTCCGTTATTGATGGTGCCGATAATCAGGCCGCCGATGACCACCGAGAAGATGCGTCCTTTGCCGCCGAAGAAGCTGGTACCGCCGATGATGGCGCTGGCGATGGCGTAGGTTTCAAAGCCCATACCGGCCAGCGGCTCTGCTGCGCCGAGACGCGCGGTGGAGACCACGCCCGCCAGTCCGGCGCAAATACCGGAAATGATGAACACCAGCAGCATGTGAAACTTGACGTCGATACCGGAGTAGAAAGCGGAGTTTTTGTTGCCGCCCAGCGCGTAGATATTGCGGCCGACGCGCATACGGGTGGTCAGGAACCACAGGATCAGCGCCACAATCAGCGAGAAGATCACCGGTACCGGGATGCCCAGCGGCGTGGCGGCAAAGAAGTTAACGAAATCAAATGAAAAGCCGTACACCGAGTTGGCATCAGAGATAACCAGCGTGATACCGCGGAAGATGGCGTTGGTGCCGAGGGTAATAATGAACGGATGCAGCCCGGTCCAGTTGACCAGACAGCCGTTGATGGCGCCCAGCGCGCCGCCGACCAGCACGCCGCCGATCAGCGCCGCAAGGAACGGGTCAACGCCCGCCAGCATCAGCTTGGCGGTGACCATCCCGGAGAGCGCGAGGATCGCCCCGACCGACAGGTCGATCCCGGCGACGAGGATCGCGAAGAACTCGCCCATGCCGATCAGCACGGTGACCGAACTCTGGACAAAGATCTGCGTAATGTTGTTGGTCGTCAGGAAGTACTCCGACGAAAGGGTGCCGAAGATGGCGACGATGATAGCGAGGATAAAAAAGGTGCCGTATTTATCCCAGAACAGCGCGAAGTTAAACGGTTTTTTCTCGTCCATATCGCCTTTTACTCTTGTGGTAGTGCCCATGCCATAATCTCCTCTTCGCTCATATCGTCGCGATTGGTCAGGATTTGCGTCAGTCGCCCTTCGCAGAACACGGCAATGCGGTCGCAGACGGCGATAATTTCAGGTAGTTCGGATGACACCATCAGGATGACTTTTCCGTCATCGGCCAGCTGGCGCATCACTTTATAAATTTCGGCTTTTGCGCCCACGTCGATACCGCGCGTCGGCTCGTCAAAAATGATCACTTCGGGGCTGCAGCATAGCCATTTCGATATCAGCACCTTCTGCTGGTTACCGCCGGATAGCTCGGTAATGTTCTGATCGACCGAATGGCACTTCAGCGCCAGCAGCTTGCGCTGCTCTTCCGCCGTTTTGCGTTCGTCGCCTTCGCGGAACAGCCCCATGGCCCCTTTGTAGCCGCCGCGCTTCAGGCTCTGGCTGACTGCCATATTCTGAGCGATAGAAAAATTGGGGAAAAAGCCGTTTTCCCGGCGGCTTTCGGTGATGTAGCCCATGCCTTTCTTTAAAGCGTCCAGCGGCGAGCGGGGGGAGATCGCTTTGCCATTGAGGTAAATCTCACCGCTGCTACGTTTATCAACCCCAAACAGGCAGTCCATCAGTTCGGTGCGCCCGGAACCGACCAGTCCGGCAAAACCGAGAATTTCGCCGCGATTCACGCTAAACGAGATATCGCGTACCTTTTTCTTGTCATGGCTGGTGACGTTTTTCACTTCGAACACCGTCTCGCGGGCGATATTGCCGGTGCTCTCTTTCATGGCGTTGAAGCGGTTTTGCAGTTCGCGGCCAACCATCAGACGAACGATGTCATCGTTATTCACTTCGCTGACCATCCCGCTGCAGACGCTGCTGCCGTCTTTCATGACCGTGTAGCGGTCGCAGATGCGGCGTATTTCCGCCAGCTTGTGCGAGATATAGACAATGGCGGTGCCCTCTTTCCGCAGCTGATTCATGATCAGAAACAGATAGTCCACCTCTTTATTGGTCAGCGAGGAGGTCGGTTCATCCATGATCAGAACTTTGGCATCAAGCATCAGCGTCTTGGCGATTTCCAGCATCTGCTTGTGGCTGATGGAGAGGTTTGCCACCTTTTCGTCTAAGTCGATCTTTAGCCCGACGCGCAGCAGCATCATCGCCGCCCGCACGCGCATTTCTTTCCAGTCGATCACGTTGACGCCACAGACTTTTTTCGTCAGATGGCGGCCAATATATAAATTCTCCAGCACCGTTAATTCATCAATGACGCTGAGCTCCTGATAAATAATTCCAATGCCGAGCTGGGCCGCTAATTTATGATCAAGCTTGTCGTAGTTAACGTTATTAATCGTAATGGTGCCTTTGGTCGGTTCATGTATTCCCGACAGAACTTTCATCAGCGTTGATTTACCGGCACCATTTTCCCCTAATAACGCATGTATTTCATGGGGGTAAATAGTTAAATCAACCGATTTTAATGCGTGAACCGGGCCAAAGGATTTGCCGATCCCCGCCATTGAAATATATGGCGTGAGCATAGATTTTCCTTATATTTTCACCCTCTCCGTGCGGGAGAGGGTCGGGGTGAGGGCAACCGTCAGTACAAGGTCAGTCTTATTTCGTCACCAGAATGGAGTCCACCAGCTTAAACTGCGGGGCTTTATCCAGAGGGATGACTTTGCCGCTCTTCTCAGCATCGACCATCAGCTTAAGACCCGTAGCGCCAATATCCGCCGGGTTCTGGGCGACTGTGGCGGTCATCTGTCCGGCTTCGACCATTTTGCGCGCTTCAGGAATGCCGTCGGTACCGACTACCAGTACCTTGCCGGTTTTGCCGGCATTAGCGACGGCCTGGGCGACGCCCATTGCCATGGTGTCGTTGGCGCAGTAGATCGCTTTAACGTTCGGGTTACGCTGCAGCACGTTGGTGGCGACGTCCAGCGCCTTGATGCGGTCCCAGTCGGCAGGCTGACTGGCAACCAGCTTGATTTGACTCGCTTTTTTGAAGGCTTCGGTGGCGCCATTGCGGCGGGCCTCACCGGACGCGTTACCGGCTTTGCCTTCGATAATAGCGACTTCGCCGCCTTCAGCACCCAGTTTGTCGATGATAAACTCTGCGCCTTTCGCCCCGACCGCCACGTTATCGGTGGTGACAAAACCTTCTACGTTGCCGCCGGCTTTCTTCAGGTTATCCATATCGATTTTTTCATCGAGGTTGACCAGATAGATGCCCTTTTTCCAGGCTTTAGCCACCGGCATCACCAGGTTTACCGATGAGAGGGGCGCAAAGGCGATACCTTTGTAGTTTTTATTGCTCAGGTCTTCAAACAGCTGCAGCTGCGACTGAAAATCCCCTTCAGAAGGTGAGGCAAAAATATCGACGCTCACGCCCAGGGTTTTGGCTTCGTCTTCAATACCCTTTTTCATATCCACCCAGAATGGATTGGATAAGGTTTTTAAGACCACGGCATAATCGGCGGCGGCAAAGGCGCTGGTGGATAACATTACGCCCATAGCCGCGCCGCTGAAAAGTTTCAGATATTTATTCATAGCAATACTCTCGGTGTAAGATACAATTTTATTGATCCCACTGATGTGGGATCGGCTTTTTATTTACTTCAGCGCGCCTGGAGAAAAGAAATTAACAATTGCGCCGGTTTTTTGCATGTTTAAATTCGCTTGTTCAATATTAAGCTGGGCAACGGAAACAAAGAATGCATCTAATAATGTCAGTTGTAATATACGCGCTGAGGCGTTTCGGCCTAATAAAGGCGTCTCTGGTGCTGGCGAACAAATAATAAAATCAGCTAATTTGGCAATCGGCGAATGATAGCTGTGGGTGATGCAAATAATTTTTGCCCCGTTCTTTTTAGCCAGCTCCACCGCGGATTTAATATCGCTGGTGCGCCCGGAGTGTGAAACCACCAGCACCACATCGCCTTCTTTTAGCAACGAGGCGGACATCATCATGATATGCGCGTCCGGGTAGGCCTGGCAGCGCACGCCGATACGTAAAAATTTATGCTGCACGTCGGCGCAGATGGCGTTGGAGCCGCCCGCGCCGTAAAGATCGCGCTGGTTAGCCTGAGCGAAAAAGCGCGCCGCGCGGTGAATCTCGTCGACGTTAACGATCGACTGGCCTTCCATAATGGTGCGCAGAGTGATGTTAAACACCTTGTTCACCACATCCTGCGGCGCTTCATCAAAGGAGAGCTCGGTCGGTAGCACCTGCTCAGATTGCGAAAAGTAGGCCTCCAGCGCGCTGCGAAGGTTACGAAAACCGCTAAACCCGAGCAGCTTAGAAACCTTAACGATCATGGCTTCTGATACCGACAGCGCTTCCGCGACGTCTTTAATGGCCGGCGCATCGCTGAGATTGCCGGGGGTAAGCAACCATTCGACGATACGGCTCTCGTTTTCGGTCATGCCTTCCTGCTTCATGCGAAGCCAGGGGGCAAGGCCGATACCGTTAGGGAGCGAACTGGATTCTGACTGACTCATCGCTTTCTCTTTGTCCATAAAATGAAGACGACACTATATCACCACAGGCAAAACAAAAAAGATACCGCCAACTTCACAAAATTTATTTTTTTATAAAGTTATGTTTATTGTGAAGTTTTGCTAAAATTCATTTTTACTTTTACATGCAATAAATTCATTATAAATCATACTATTGTGTGATTTATATGGTTCTTTTTCTGAAAAGTGCATATGGCGTTAAATAACGTTTTCGACTTGATTTGTAAAATATCAGCGTGTAGAAAGGAGCCGGATGATGCTATTTTCAGCGTTTCCAGGGGCATTTTTAGGCGTTTAAATCACAACGCCAACCATCCTTGTAAAGTTAACAACAGGCGAGGCTAAGTATGAAAAGGATTGCATTTGGCTGCGATCATGTCGGTTTTATCCTGAAAGACGATATCGTTGCGCATCTGCGCCAGCGCGGGATTGACGTCGTGGATAAAGGCGCATGGTCTACGGAACGTACCGATTATCCGCGCTATGCCAGCGCCGTCGCTGAGTCCGTTGCCGCTGGTGAGGTCGACGGCGGGATCCTGATCTGCGGCACCGGCGTCGGCATCTCTATCGCTGCTAATAAGCATCCCGGTATTCGGGCGGTGGTGTGCAGCGAGCCCTACTCGGCGCAGCTTTCACGGCAGCATAATAACACCAATATTCTGGCCTTTGGCGCGCGGGTGATCGGCCTTGAACTGGCAAAAATGATCGTCGATGCCTGGCTGGATGCCGAATTCGAGGGCGGGCGCCACCAGGGGCGGGTAGACGCGATCGGCGCGATTGAGCAGCAGCGGATTTGAGATTCCTCCGCTACTCGCCGCGGTAGCGCTTGATTAACGTAAAGCCAGCCCACCGATGAGACTGGCTTTATGAAACGTTATACTACCGCTTTGCTTTTTTGCACCCTATCCCTCGCCGGCCAGCTGGCGCACGCCGATGTGATCGACGACGCTATCGGCAATATTCAGCAGGCTATTAACGATGCTTACCACCCGGGCGATAGCCGTTCCGACGACGATGACTATGATGATGGGCGCTATCAGGGCAGCCGTCAGCAAAGCGCCGATCGCCAGCGGCAGTATGAAGACAGACGACGACAGCTTGACGAGCGTCAGCGCCAGCTGGACAGCGATCGGCGACAGTTAGAAAACGACTGGCGTCGTCTGGATGATGATTACTGATGCCGGGCGATCCGCGGCGGGAGCCAGGGAATCAGCAGTCCCATAACGATGCCGGACGGCAGCGCCGAGATAAGCAACAGCGGGATTAAATAGAAAAACATCGGAATAAAAGCGCCGATGATGCCGCAGCAAATGGCCGTTATCAGAGGCCCGGCAATCCCGCCTGCCAGCATTCGATAGTACCAGGCGCAATCAGCGTGGCCCGTCAGGATAGCCATGAAAATGCCGGTTAACAATGCGGGTAAAAAGCCAATACCCCAGGTGAGGGATAATACTTCCGGAAGATGATTGAGGAGCTCATCAACTGAGATGACCCTGGGTAAAAAGAGAATGAGCGGTAGCGGTATTAACGGCCCAAGGGCCACGAACCAGCCTGCATGATGAATCATTCGTCCTGTCACGATCGTTTCCTTCCCTGTTTTTTTGTCCGTCGGGAAAGGTATTTCACTACTGTGAAGCGAGGATGAAGTCAGGGTAAAACGGTGGTAGAAAATTAGCTCAGTTCGGGCAGGGCGGGGACCAGCTCTTTCAGCAGGGCGACAAGTTCGGGGTCCATATAGCGGTAGTCGTCGGGGATATCCAGCACGTAAAGCGGTTTATTTTCGACCAGGCGACGATATTCAGCGACCAGTCGATTTTTATGTTTCTGCTCCATCACGCAGATAATATCCGCCCAGTTAATCAGTTCAGGAGTAAGGGGTTTTCTGGCGTTCCGGCTCGTGCCCGCAGAGCGCACGTTCATGCCAGGATAACGGCGGAACACCTGTTCCGCCGTCGGGCTTCGCCATTGATTGCGGCTACAAACAAACAGCACGTTGATCAATTCGATAACAGCTCTTCCATTCCCTGATGCGCCAGCTGGCGACGAGTTTTACGGGGATATTCCATTCCCAGCTGCGCGGCGCGTAGCAATTTTTCTGAACGCAAATAGAGATGCTTCCAGTTTTTCTCGCGACGAAAACGTAAGAGGGCGGTGTGAACATCGCGAGACTTATTGCGCTGCTTTTGCGCCATGCGCCAGTCCCGGCTACGGGTTGTTTCCATGGTCTTTTCTCTCTCAGATTAATCGGGTTCAGCAGCCGCGATAATACGGAGAGGAAAGCGCCGCTATGTTAACGCTGCCAGGGGCTCTTTATCCAGCGTTTTCACGCGTGTTGAATACCGGGGCAGGGGCTGCTGGTGTGCGGTCGTCGGAGGAGCCGGGCCGTCTGGATAAGGGTTACCGATGTGCCGCGATCCGCGGCGGAAGCCTGGGAATCATCGGCCGAGCCCCGCAAACCAGCCGATATGATGCAGGAACTTATTCATTTGGTGTTTTTCTCTGCTCCCTGCCCGGCAGATAGGCTATCAGCCATCCCATAATCAGTCCGGAGAACAGTCCAGAACCTGCGATTACCCGGAACCCATGACCACGCAGAATAAAGGTCGTCAGATCGGTATCGGAGAAAAGCAGCACGCCGGTTAGCGGTATTGCCGCGCATATTGCCAGGCCAATGGTCGCGCTGGCGAGGATACGCCGGTAATGAATCGCATGAATGCCCGTGGGCAAAAAAGCGACGGCGATCCCGGTCAGTAGCGCCGGGATGGCGCCAGCAGCCCAGGGGACGATGAGAAAATACGGCAGTTCAGAAAAGACAAATTCAAAGAAACTACCCACCGAACGGCGCGACTATATGACGATGGTGACGATGGCCCACAGCAGGCCAATATAGGGGCCAATGAATGCATACCAGCAGGCATGGCGAAGCGTGCGTCGTGTTGTGGTCATGTGAATCCCTTCAGATGGTTAAGTCCGCAGGGAAGATAGTGAGGTTAAGTGAAGGGACGATGAAGTTTGGTTAAGGCAGCATAATCTCCATGCCGTCAAATCCCGCTTCAAACCCTGCCGGCAGAGAGTGCTCCATCATCCACGCGTCGAAGCGGTGGCTAATATGAGTGAGGATCACTCGCGGGCAGCCGATGACCTGGTTAATGGCCCGCACGGTGTTCAGGTCGCAGTGGTTGCGCGGCGGCTGCGGGCGCGGCTCGTGGCTACAGTCGATGATGATAAGCTGCGGCTGATTATTCAGCAGGAACTTCAGCGTTTTTTCCGGCAGCGCGGCGGTATCGGAGAGCCAGGCGACCCGGCTATGGGCCGACTCCAGCAGATAGCCAAACGTGAGCCTTGAGTGATTCAACGGCAGCGGCGTGACGCGCAATCCTTGAAGTTCAAACCGCACAAATGGTTCGACGGTGTGGCTGAAATCCAGCAGGCCCGGATGCTTAAACAGGTCATCGCAGCCCTGATCATCCGGGGGGCCGTATACCGCAATGGATTCGCCCACGCCCCAGCGCAAGGGGAACAGCCCCTGCACGTGATCCATATGATAATGGGTGAGCAGAAACTGCTGAAAGCTGCCGGCGGGCCACTGCGTCATCAGATCCGGCAGCCCGGCATCGAGCAGCGTCACCGCGCTATTGAATTTAACTATCGCGCTACAGGGGCGACGACGATGTGCTTCGTCGGCGCGGGCGCGGCGACAGGCGGGGCAATCGCAGCCAAAAACCGGCACCAGCTGCGCGCCGCCGGTGCCGGTTAAGCGGATACTCAGGCTCATGCTTTCTCCTCGCGCGTCAGGCTGGCTGCCGTTCGCGTCGGTTGCCGTGAATGCGAATCAGCGAAACCAGAGCGTCCACCGACTGGCTAAGGCGACCATCGTTATTTAGCGTCAGACACGCGCTCGGCGTATAGCGCGCCGCGCGCGCCATGCGCTGGGCGATTTCTGTTTCGTTCTCCCGCCCGCGCCGCGCCAGGCGTTGTCTGAGCACCTCCGGTGAAACCTGCAAACAGATAGGCAGGAGGGCGTCAGCATAGCGCGCCTGCGCTTGCGCAAGGTGCGCGCGTGAACCGTTAGCGACCACGTCGAACCCGGCGTGCAGCCACAGGTCAATCTCGATGCCAATACCGTAGTAATGGTGGTTTGCATGCCAGCTGAGGGCAAACAGATGCTGCTCGGCGCGGGTAAAAAACTCTCGCTCGCTGAGGGCGATATGGTTTTCACCGCCCGCATTGGGCGAACGAGTAATGTAGCGGTGCGCTACCAGCAGCTGCGGATGCTCACGCTGGCGCAGCGCCGCCAGCAGGCTGTCTTTACCGGAGCCGGAGGCACCGACCAGCCAAATCAGTTTTCCTGCCATCAGAAGACCCTCTTACCTTGCCGCCAGACGTGATCGATATGGATATGCTCGCCGTGACGGCGCGCCAGCACCAGGTCCGCCCGCTTACCTTCGGCAATCGCCCCGCGGTCGTGCAGCCCCAGCGCCTGCGCCGGGTTTTGACTTACCAGACGAATAGCCTGCGCGAGGGTAAAAGCGTTGCCCTCGTCGTCAGCGATGCGGAAAGCGGCATCCAGCAGGCTGGCGGGATAATAGTCGGAGGAGAGAATATCCAGCAGTCCGCTGGCCGCCAGATGATGGGCGGCGACGTTCCCGGAGTGCGAGCCGCCGCGCACGATATTCGGTGCGCCCATCAGGACGCTCATCCCATGCTGGCGCGAGGCCTGCGCTGCGGCGATAGTGGTGGGAAATTCGGCGATAACGCTGCCAAGCTGGCGTGACTCGAGCACATGTTCGCAGGTAGCGTCATCGTGGCTGGCCAGCGCGATATTCCGCTCGCGGCAGATCGCGGCGATGCGCTGCCGGTTGGGCTGTGACCAGGCAGCCGCCAGCGCCATCTGCTCCTCTTCGAAGGCGTCCATCTGTTCGTTGGTCAGATGGTATTTGCCCTGGTAGTAGTCGCGGTATTTGCTGCGGTCGGCGTACTGGCGCTGGCCAGGGGAGTGATCCATCAGGGAGACCATGCTCACCGGTTCGCGGCCAACCAGCTTCTCGAACAGCGGCAGAGTGGTGTGATGCGGCAGTTCGCAGCGCAGATGCAGCCGGTGTTCGGCGCGGTTGAGGCCCCGCTTTTGCGTCTCCTCCACGGCGTTGATCATCTTTTCCAGGTTCTCCAGACGATCGCCGCCGTCGCGGACATCGCCAATAGCCACGGCATCCAGCACGGTGGTGATGCCGCTGGCGACCATCAGCGCGTCGTGGCTGCTCATCGCCGAGTGGGCGGGCCAGTCCACCTTCGGTCGCGGGGTGAAAAACTTGTCCAGGTTGTCGGTATGGAGCTCGATAAGCCCCGGCAGCAGCCAGCCGCCGTCGCCGTCAATGGCCTCCGCCAGCCGGCTCTGGCTTTCGGCAAAGGCTGAAATTCTGCCGTCCCGCACCTCCAGCGAACCGTTAACCACCTCGTCTTCGAGGACCAGCTTTACGTTGTTGATAATCATGCTGAAATCCCCATGGGGTGCAGGCGGTCGGCGACCTGTTTACGCGTGGCCTCGTCGTGGAAAATGCCGACGATCGACGCGCCGCGGGCTTTGGCTTCCTGGATCAGTTCCACCACGGCGGCGCGGTTTTTGTCGTCCAGCGAGGCGGTGGGTTCGTCGAGAAGCAAGATCGGGTAGTCCACCGCGAAGCCGCGGGCGATATTGACCCGCTGCTGTTCGCCGCCGGAAAAGGTCGAGGGGGCGAGGTGCCACAGACGTTCGGGTACGTTCAGGCGCGTCAGCAGGCGGGCGGCTTTACCGGCGCTCTCTTCGCGCGGGATGCCCAGCTCGAGCAGCGGCTGCATGACGACGTCGAGGGCGGAGATGCGCGGGATCACTCGCAGAAACTGGCTAACCCAGCCGATGGTGGTTTTACGCACTTCCAGGACTTTGCGCGGCGTGGCGGTGACCAGATCCACCCATTCATCGCCGTGGCGGATATAGATGTGGCCGCTATCGGGGAGATAGTTGGCGTACAGCGAACGCAGCAGGGTCGATTTTCCGCTGCCGGAGTGGCCGTGCAGCACCACGCATTCGCCGACATTTACGCTCAGCGAGGCGTCGGCGAGTACCGGCAGACGCACGCCGTTCTGCTGGTGCAGAACAAAGGTTTTATGGATGTTTTCCACGCGAATGGCGTTCATTTTTAGCCTCATCGTGCCTGAATTTCCCCGGATCGCGGCGTGAACGCCTTATCCGGGCTATCTGATGCATTGATTCACGAAGCGCGACCGGGGATCGCCGGAGACGGCGCGTTGCGCCTGTCCGGGCTACCGGCTCGCAGACGGTCCGTCACCCGTAGCACGGTCAGCGCAGCGCCGCCGGGAGTGGACATACGCTCAGTTCTGCAATACCGACGACACCAGCAGCTGGGTGTAAGGATGATGGGGATCATCGAGCACCCGGTCGGTTAAGCCGCTTTCCACCACCTGCCCCTGTTTCATCACCAGCAGACGGTTAGCCAGCAGGCGGGCAACGCCGAGATCGTGGGTCACAATGACTACCGCCAGATTGAGCTCCACGACCAGGCCGCGCAGCAGATCGAGCAGGCGCGCCTGCACCGACACGTCCAGCCCGCCGGTAGGTTCATCCATAAACACCAGCTTCGGCTGCGTCACCAGATTGCGGGCGATTTGCAGACGCTGCTGCATGCCGCCGGAAAAGGTGGTGGGCAGGTCGTCAATGCGCGAAGGCGGGATCTCCACCTCCTGTAACCACTGCCCGGCGGTGGTGCGAATGTGGCCGTAGTGACGGGCGCCGATCGCCATCAGGCGCTCGCCGATATTGCCGCCGGCCGACACCTGGCGACGCAGCCCGTCCATCGGATGCTGATGCACCACGCCCCACTCGGTGCGCAGCAGGCGGCGGCGATCCGCTTCGCTCATCGCGTACAGCGAACGATTCTGGTACCGCACTTCACCCTGCTGCGGCCTCAGGCGGGCGGAAATCGCCTGTAGAAGGGTGGTTTTACCGGAGCCGGACTCGCCAACGATACCCAGCACTTCTCCCGGCCACAGCTCGAACGATACGTCGCTGAAGCCTTTACCCGGCGCATAGAGGTGGGTCAGGTTATTCACCGCCAGTAACGGATAGCTCATTTTTTCTGCTCCTCGCACTGTTGGCGGCAATAGTCGGTATCGGAGCAGACAAACATCCGCTTGCCGCTGTCGTCGAGCACTACTTCATCAAGATAGCTGTGGCGTGAGCCGCAGATCGCACAGGGTTCATCCCACTCCTGAACGGTAAACGGATGATCGTCGAAATCGAGGCTCTCCACCGGGGTATAAGGCGGCACCGCATAGATGCGTTTTTCGCGCCCGGCGCCGAACAGCTGTAGCGCAGGCATCATATGCATCTTCGGATTATCAAATTTCGGAATCGGCGATGGGTCCATGACGTAGCGGCCGTTGACCTTCACCGGGTAGGCGTAGGTGGTGGCGATATGGCCGAAGCGGGCGATATCTTCGTACAGCTTCACCTGCATTACGCCGTACTCCTCCAGCGCATGCATGGTGCGGGTTTCGGTTTCGCGCGGCTCGATAAAGCGCAGCGGTTCCGGGATCGGCACCTGGAAGATGAGGATCTGATCTTCGGTCAGCGGCGTTTCCGGGATCCGATGGCGGGTCTGGATCAGCGTGGCGTCCTCGGTACGTTCGGTGGTCGCGACGCCGGTTACGCGTTTGAAAAACTGACGAATCGATACCGCGTTGGTGGTGTCGTCGGCGCCCTGATCGATCACCTTCAGCACATCATTTTCGCCGATAATGCTGGCAGTAAGCTGAATACCGCCGGTTCCCCAGCCGTAGGGCATCGGCATCTCGCGACCGCCGAAGGGTACCTGGTAGCCGGGGATGGCCACCGCTTTCAGGATGGCGCGGCGGATCATGCGTTTGGTTTGCTCGTCGAGGTAGGCAAAGTTGTAGCCGGTCAGTGCGTTAGCCACGTTGATTCTCCCGTTGCAGGCGTTTAAGTAGCGCCAGTTCGGCCTGGAAATCGACATAGTGGGGAAGTTTTAAGTGCGAAACGAAACCGGCCGCCTCGACGTTATCGGCATGAGCCAGCACAAACTCTTCGTCCTGGGCCGGACCCGCCGCCTCTTCGCCGTACTCCGGCGCCTGGAGCGCGCGGTCAACCAGCGCCATCGCCATCGCTTTGCGCTCGCTCATGCCAAACGTCAGGCCGTAGCCGCGGGTGAAGTGCGGCGGTTCATCCTGAGGGTCGACAAAGCCGTTGACCATTTCGCATTCGGTCATCAACAGTTCGCCAATAGTGACGGTGAAGCCCAGCTCTTCCGGGACGATCTCCACCGCGACGTAGCCGCTGCGAATTTCCCCGGCAAACGGATGGTTGCGCCCGTAGCCGCGCTGGGTGGAGTAGGCCAGCGCCAGCAGGTAGCCCTCGTCGCCGCGCACCAGCTGCTGCAGGCGCGACGAGCGCGAACAGGGATAAACCGGCGGATGGCGGGTGATGTCGTCGGGCTGCGCGTCAGTATCCTGCTCCGCCTTCGCCAGTCCCTGCTGGACGAGCAGATTAAAAACGTGCGGCGTGGCTTCCTGCGGCGCGCTATCGGTCGCCAGCGGCGGCGTTTCGCCGTTGGCCAGTAGGGTAAAATCGAGCAGACGGTGGGTGTAATCGTAGGTCGGGCCGAGCATCTGGCCGCCGGGGATATCTTTATAGACCGCCGAGATCCGGCGCTCAAGGCGCATAGCGGCGGTGTCGACAGGCTCGCTGACCGCCAGTCTTTGCAGCGTGGTGCGGTAAGCGCGCAGCAGAAAAATCGCTTCGACGCTATCGCCGCTGGCCTGCTTCAGCGCCAGCGCCGCCAGCTCCCGGTCGGCGATACCGCCTTCGGTCATGACCCGCTCCACCGCCAGATTGAGCTGTTGGCTAATCTGGTCAACGCTGATTTCAGGAAGCCGTCCATCGCCTCGGCGTTGCTGTTCCTGTAGGGCGTGAGCGGCGACGATCGCCTTCTCGCCGCCTTTGACGGCTACGTACATTAGCAGACCTCGACGTGAGTGGTGCGCGGAATCGCCAGCAGGCGTTCGCCGCAGGTGAGAATCAGATCGATACCCAGCGGGAACGGATGCGGGCGCTCGGTTAACTCTGCAATAATGCATTCCGGCAGCTGCGGGGCGATCATCCGCTCCTCGGCGATCCCGGCGCCGGTCAGGCGCAGCATCCGGCCGCCGCTGAGGCTGGCGAGCTGAACAATCAGCGTAACGCCGGTCTCCGGGGCGACGACGGTACCGGCGGAGAGCACGTTGAGCTGTTCGGCGCTGATGCTGTCACTGGCGACGGCGAAGGTTGCCTGCTGCGGCTGCTCAACCAGCGGCGCGCCGGTATGAAAGCGTAAATTCTGGCCGACCAGATCGTTATGCAGCGTCGGAGCGAGCCAGACCGGCGTCTCGTGATCCACCAGCGTCAGCAGCAGGCTGGTGGTGGCGACGTTCAGCGGCTGCCAGCCGTGCTGAAGCTGCTGCAGGGAGACAATCACGCCCGGCTCGCTCATCGCTTTCAGCAGGCGGCGGAAACTGTGCTGGGCATCCTGCACAGCCAGGGTAAAAGCGGGTTGTAAGGTCATGCGTTATCTCCGCGAACCAGAGTAAAGAAGTCGACCCGGCTGGCGTTGACTTCGGCGCGTCGGGCTTCAATGCGCGCGCTACGTTGTTCTTCCAGCGGGGTTATCAGGGTTTCCATCAGGGTGTGAAAATGGTGTGGCGACTGCATCAGGGCATCGATGGCCGCGCAACGTTCAGCGTGCGGACGATCGCGGCCTAAAATCCAGCTATAGCCGAGCGTGCCGTCGGCCAGGCGGATAGCGGCGCGGGTTAAGGTGGCGTCTCCGGCGAAAAATCGATCGCCGATGCCGCCCATGCGCGCCTGCAGCTGGACCAGCCCGGTTTCCGGGGCGCGAATCAGTTCATACTGCGGCGCGAGCTGCAGCGTTTGCATCCGCGCCGCCAGTTCTTGTGGGTCACTGTGGGCCAGCACGGACATCCAGCGCTGGCGGGTAGCGGTATCAAAGTGCATTCAGTGCTCCATGGTGAATTCAATCATGTCGGCGCGGGTCAGGCTGACGGAGTACTCCGTCGCGCTCTGCTCGCCCTGGCGATGATTCAGGGTGCGCACGCACAGCAGCGGCGCCATATTGGGAATGCCGAGAATGCGGCTCTCTTTGGCCTGCGCGCGGCGGGCGCTGATTTTGGTGCGTACGCGGGTCAGTTCGATATCAAGACGATTGCGCAACAGATCATGGAGCGAGCCGTGGGTAAAGGTTTGCAGAACCGGCCATAGCTGCAGGTCGGCAAAGTAGTGGTCTATCAGGCACAGGGCGACACCGTTAACGCGGCGCAGGGTGCGCAGGTGAATGACGTTATCGCCTTCACTGATGGCAAACGCATCGGCAACGTGGCTACTGGCCGGACGCAGCACCGACCGCAGCTTTTCGCTGGTCGGGTGGCTGCCCTGTTCGAGAAGATTCTGGCTAAAGCGCGCCTGGGCGTTGAGCGGATAATCTATCGGGCGCATCAGTACCAGCACGCCGACGCCCTGACGGCGCTGGACCCAGCCGCGCTCGACAAGCTGATCGATGGCCCGGCGCAGGGTATGGCGGTTAACCTCAAACCGGGACGCCAGCTGCTGCTCGGCGGGCAGATAGTCGCCGCAGCGGTAATGATGGCAAAGCTCTTGCTCCAGTTTGGCGGCAATTTCCTGATATCGCGTGGGGTAACTGGTCGGATGTCTGGATAAGTACATGGCAATCAAGCCTCACTAAGGACAAGAAGGAGTTTTCCTCTGAGCGTGAGCCAATCCTGACGGTTTTTTGTTACGTTTCGGTTAACTCCTGATGACCGGGGGATGAAGAGTTAATGCCGAAGGGATGACAGGTAAGAGGGAATGAACGCACAGAGGCCCTCTACTGAAGGGAGAGGAAAAATCCGGGTGCGGAGTCAGCTGGGCGTGGGGCTGCAGAGCGGCGCAGGGGTAACAAACTGCACCGCCGGGTACCCTCTCCCTTTCGGGGAGAGGGTTAGGGGGAGGGGAAAAGGTCAGCGTTAAGGTTCTTTCACCACGTTGACCATCCACGGGACGCCAAAGCGGTCGATCACTTTACCGAAGCCGTGCGCCCAGAATGTCTCCTGCCAGACCATCTCTATCTGCCCGCCATCGGCGAGGCCGTCAAACCAGCGTTTACCCTCGATAACATCTTGCGGATCAAGCACGATAGTAAACCCGGCGTAGCGCTCCATTTTACTGGAGGGGCTGTCGCTGAGCATCAGGATGCTGTCGGCGATGCGCAGACTGGCGTGGGCGATGCCGTCGGCGGCCAGATGCTGGCCGGAGGGGCAGCCATCCTCTGCGTCATGAATATCCCGCGGCATTTCGCCCCAGGTGATTTTATGGAGCAGTTCAGCGCCCAGCGCCTGCTGGTAGAACGCGATGGCGGCCGCGCAGTTGCCGCTAAAAGCGATATAGGGACTCAGGGGCATAAGCATTACCTCAGGTAACGAATATTCCATTAAGCGTAGAAGGGGATTGCAAAATTAAGCCAGGCGGCAGCGAGGGAAGACGCAAGAAGAGGCGGAAGACGATCGGACAATTCGCATAACGGCACGGGAAAATATATTTCCCCCCGACGACAGGCGCCGGGGGAATAAAATCAGTTCTTTTTAACAAATTCGGATTTTAGCTTCATCGGGCCAAAACCATCAATTTTGCAGTCAATATTATGATCGCCTTCAACCAGGCGGATATTCTTCACTTTAGTACCGATTTTTAGCATTGAAGAACTGCCTTTAACCTTAAGATCTTTTACGACGGTGACGCTGTCGCCGTCGGTGAGTAAATTACCGTTGGCATCTTTGACCACCAGCGCGTCGTTATCATCCGCAGGCTCGGCATTGTTCCATTCATGGGCGCATTCCGGGCAGATAAACATGCCGCCATCTTCATAAGTGTATTCAGAATGGCATTTCGGGCAGTGTGGCAGTTGCATGACGTTCCTCGCGATTACTGGGTAAAACAGGACGTTGGTCCATTAAATGGCGGCTGATAGCCGAAAGTGTAAGTGATTATAGCGCAATCCCGCACTTTTGTCGGGCCTTTTTTATGAGTTACTGCAGGGAAGAAAATGAATATACCCCGTGAAGAGCGACGGGGTTATTTCCATAAAAACCGCCAGATATTTCCGGAAATGTATCGCTAAGTTCCAATATTCATTGAACTTATTGGTTTTGGCCGACTCTGTTTAAGGGTAGGTAAATTTTTGTGAAGTTGATCCCAAATTTAAACGCTGTTAGGGTAAAAAGGCGAGAACGCAAATTCACTACACTTATTAGCGGCCCCGCATATTCATTATGGCCAGAGCAGGCGTCAACAGGTTCGGTTGTACGGACTGTCAGCAGACAGTGCAGGCAAACCTGCTACGCTTGAAATGTGGAGCACAGCAATTCGCCGCTCCCAACGCATGACGCGAATGACCTTGTCATTCGGCGGAGATTCGTGCGCTCAAGGCGAGAGCAAAAGAGGATAATTATGCTTAAAAGGAAAAAAGTAAAACCCATCACGCTTCGGGATGTGACCATCATTGATGATAGCAAACTGAAGAAAGCGATTACCGCAGCGTCGCTGGGTAACGCGATGGAGTGGTTCGATTTTGGGGTATATGGTTTTGTTGCGTATGCTCTTGGTAAGGTCTTTTTCCCCGATGCCAACCCCAGCGTGCAGATGATTGCCGCGCTCGGTACTTTCTCGGTTCCCTTCTTAATTCGTCCATTAGGCGGCCTGTTCTTCGGGATGCTGGGCGATAAATATGGTCGACAAAAAATTCTGGCGATAACCATCGTCATTATGTCGATAAGTACATTCTGTATCGGTCTTATTCCGTCGTATGCCACCATTGGTATCTGGGCGCCGATTCTGCTGCTGCTGTGTAAAATGGCGCAGGGATTCTCGGTGGGCGGAGAATATACCGGGGCATCGATCTTTGTGGCGGAATACTCGCCTGACCGTAAACGCGGCTTTATGGGCAGCTGGCTGGACTTCGGTTCGATAGCGGGCTTCGTGATGGGCGCGGGCGTGGTGGTACTCATTTCCAGCATGGTAGGCGAAGAGAACTTCCTCGACTGGGGCTGGCGTATTCCGTTCTTCCTCGCGCTGCCGTTAGGCATTATTGGTCTTTATCTGCGCCATGCGCTGGAAGAGACGCCGGCGTTCCAGCAGCACGTTGATAAAATGGAGCAGGGCGACCGCGAGGGCCTGCAGGACGGGCCGAAAGTCTCCTTTAAAGAGATCGCCACTAAACACTGGCGTAGCCTGCTGACCTGTATCGGTCTGGTGATTTCCACCAACGTGACCTACTACATGCTGCTGACCTACATGCCGAGCTACCTGTCGCATAACCTGCACTATTCAGAAGACCACGGGGTGCTGATCATCATCGCCATCATGGTCGGGATGCTGTTCGTTCAGCCGGTTATCGGTATGCTCAGCGACCGTTTTGGCCGTCGCCCGTTCATTCTGATTGGTAGCGTGGCGCTGTTCGCGCTGTCGATTCCGGCATTCATCATGATTAACAGTAACGTTCTCGGCCTGATTTTCGCCGGTCTGCTGGTGCTGGCGGTTGTGCTGAACTGCTTTATCGGAGTGATGGCTTCGTCGCTGCCGGCGATGTTCCCGACCCACATTCGTTTTAGCGCCCTGGCCAGCGCCTTCAACATCTCGGTGCTGATTGCCGGTCTGACGCCAACCCTGGCGGCGTGGCTGGTAGAAAGCACGCAGAACCTGATGATGCCGGCTTACTATCTGATGGTAATTGCAGTTATCGGTCTGATTACCGGCCTGTCGATGAAAGAGACCGCCAATCGTCCGCTGAAAGGGGCGACGCCAGCGGCTTCGGATATTCAGGAAGCGAAAGAAATTCTCGGCGAGCACTACGATAACATCGAGCATAAAATCGAAGATATCGATCAGGAGATCGCCGATCTGCAGGAAAAACGTTCTCGTCTGGTGCAGCAGCATCCGCGCATCAACGACTAAACCGTTTTGCTGTTAATCAATGCCGCCGTGGGCTTCCCCGGCGGCATTTTTTTATGCCCCGGCGGGCGCCAGATTATGGCGACGCTGCTGGCTCAGCCTGCGATACTGCTGCGGCGGCATGCCGACATATTTATTAAAAGTGCTGTAAAAGCGGCTGCTGGAGCCGAAACCGGCGGTCAGGGCGATATCGAGGATGGTCTTATCGGTGTCGCTGAGCAGCGCCCGAACGTGATTAATGCGCATCGCGGTAATGTACTGCTTCATGGTTTGCTGCATCACCCGCTGAAAAATCCCCATCGCGTAGTTGGCATTCAGCTTCACATGCTCGGCGACATCGTTGACGGTGAGCGCCCGATCGTAGTGGATGGCAATATATTCCAGCATCTGGCTGACGTAAAACTGGGCGTGGCGCGAAACGCTGTTCTTATGCGTGCGTGAAGTCTTGTTCACCAGAATCGGCTGCCAGCCGGAGAGGCTCAGGCGCTTGAGCATCAGAGCGATTTCATCGATCGCTAACTGGCGGATTTGCTCATTTTCGCTGTTCAGCTCCTGCTGCCAGCGCTGGACTTCAAATACGCTGAGCTGCTGGGCAGCCAGCGATTTCACCACCATACCGTGGGTGACGTGGTTAATAAGCTCCCGATCCAGCGGCCAGGATAAAAACAGATGCATCGGCAGGTTGAAGATAGCCATCTGCCTGCAGGCCCCTGGTCGGGTAAGGCGATGGGGCGTACAGGCCCAGAACAGGGTGATATAGCCCTGCTCGATACGTACCGCTTCATCGTTGATCAGATACTCGACATCGCCGTCGAAGGGGACGTTCACCTCCACCTGACCGTGCCAGTGGCTGGCGGTCATGGCATAAGGAGTACGCAGCTCGATATCCATCCGCTGGTATTCAGAGTAGAGCGCCAGCGGGCTGCGGGGCAGTCGATCGTCGCTGCTGCTCATATACGCGTCGGCGGGATGCGCTGCGCGGGGTTTATCGATCATGATGTAGATTCCTGAATCATCATTCTTGCCGATTTTTGACGCCAGTCAGCGCTTATCTTAGTCGAATTAAAGGCCCGTTTTCTCTTCTTTTTCGCCCATTTATTCCCGAAAAATCAGTTTTCATGCTTGCCGGTAGCCGATCTGAGTTTTCGGGAATGCTCCGGCGGGAAGAGGGCAGCCCGCCGGTAGTCCGGCATGCCACTCTATTACCGTTCACTAACCCTACGGAGAGCACCCTATGTCTGCCCCCAAAATTACCTTTATCGGCGCCGGTTCGACGGTATTCGTCAAAAATATACTCGGCGATGTGTTTCAGCGCCCGGCGCTAAAGTCCGCGCATATCGCCCTGATGGATATCGATGCGACTCGCCTGGAGGAGTCGCATATTGTGGTGCGCAAACTGATGGATTCTCTGGGCGCGGAGGGGGAAATCAGCTGCCATCGCGACCAGAAAGCGGCGCTGCAGGACGCGGATTTTGTGGTGGTGGCCTTCCAGATTGGCGGCTATCAGCCCTGTACGGTCACCGATTTTGAAGTCTGTAAGCTGCATGGCGTGGAGCAAACTATTGCCGATACGCTTGGCCCGGGCGGAATTATGCGCGCGCTGCGCACCATTCCGCACCTGTGGCGCATCTGCGACGATATGACCGAAGTTTGCCCGAATGCCACTATGCTTAACTACGTCAATCCGATGGCGATGAATACCTGGGCGATGTACGCCCGCTATCCGCATATTAAGCAGGTCGGACTGTGTCATTCGGTGCAGGGGACGGCGGAGGAGCTGGCCCACGATCTGGATCTCGACCCGGCGGATTTACGCTACCGCTGCGCCGGTATCAATCATATGGCCTTTTACCTGTCGCTGGAGAAAAAGCTCAGCGACGGCAGCTATGTCAGTATTTACCCGGAGATGCTGCAGGCATTTGCCGAAGGACGCGCGCCGAAGCATCGCGAAGATTCGCGCTGTCAGAACATCGTCCGCTATGAGATGTTTAAAAAGCTGGGCTATTTTGTCACGGAGTCGTCCGAGCACTTCGCGGAATACACTCCCTGGTTTATCAAGCCGGGGCGTGAGGATCTGATTGCGCGCTATCAGGTGCCGCTGGATGAGTATCCGAAACGCTGCGTAGAGCAGGTGGCGAACTGGCACAAAGAGCTGGAGCGGTATAAAACCAGCGAGCGCATTGAGGTCAAACCCTCGCGCGAGTACGCCAGCACCATTATGAACGCCATCTGGACAGGCGAGCCGAGCGTGATCTACGGCAACGTGCGTAACGATAATCTTATCGATAACCTGCCGCAGGGCTGCTGCGTGGAGGTGGCCTGTCTGGTGGACGCTAACGGCATTCAACCGACCAAAGCGGGCAAGCTGCCTGCCCATCTGGCGGCAATGATGCAAACCAATATCAACGTTCAGACCCTGCTGACGGAGGCGATACTCACGGAAAATCGCGACTATATCTACTATGCGACGATGATGGACCCGCATACGGCGGCGGTGCTGGGCATTGAGGAGATCTATGCGCTGGTGGACGATCTGATCGACAGCCACGGCGACTGGCTGCCGGCGTGGGTGCATGGCTAATCAGGTATTGTGCCGGATGACGGCTAGCGCCTTATCCGCCTGGAGGTGGCTTTGCGTTTTTCTCCCGGCTCGCGCTGCGCTTAGCCGGGCTACGGGTTTACCGCCATCAGCGTACACGTAGCCCGGACAAGGCGCGTCAAGCGCCGCCTCCGGGGAACAGCGCGCAATGTTGCTTCAGATTATCTTCCCGGTGGCGCTGCGCTGACCGGGCTACGGGTTTACCGCCATCTGCGTACACGTAGCCCGGACAAGGCGCGTCAAGCGCCGCCTCCGGGGAACAGCGCGCAATGTTGCTTCAGATTATCTTCCCGGTGGCGCTGCGCTGACCGGGCTACGGGTTCACCACCGTCTGTGGACAGGTGGCCCGGACAAGGCGCGTCAAGCGCCGCCTCCGGG
>NZ_KV793490.1:128192-153959 GCF_001808475.1 Klebsiella sp. HMSC09D12
TTGCTTCAGATTATCTTCCCGGTGGCGCTGCGCTTAACCGGACTACGGATTTACCACCGTCTGCGGATGGGGTTTAACCATGCGTCAGAAAGCGCGCCAGCCGCTGCTGCAGAATTTGATTTTCACGGCTCAGGCGCGCGTTCTCGTCAAGCAGCGTCAAGGCGACGGCGATCCCCGGCCAGTCCAGCTCCAGCTCTTTGCGTAAGCGTACGGCGCGGTGAACAATTGTCACCGCACTATCGTCAAACAGCCACTTTTCCCGTTGCGGCTGGCGCGGCTCGATCATGCCGAGGCCGACAATTTCGTTCAGCTCCTCCTCGGAAAGGCCGGTGTGGAGACAAAACTCGGTAATCGTAAACGTCACTGTTATCTTAGCCATCAGGCTTTCCCCCATGTCTTACGCGGCTCGAAGCTGGATTGCGCATCGGCCAGCTGCTGCCAGAGCTCGCGGCTCTTCTCATCCGGTTTTGGCGGCATAACGATTTTAATCACGGCGTACAGATCGCCAGTGGTGGTTTTGCTGGCCAGCCCTTTGCCCTTGACGCGCAGGCGCTGTCCGGCCTGGCTGCCCGGCGGGATGGTCAACAGAATGCTCTCTTTGAGCGTCGGGATAGTGACTTTGGTGCCTAATGCCGCTTCCCATGGCGCCAGCGGCAGGACAATTTCAAGGTTATGTCCGACGATATCAAACAGCGGATGCGGGGCGATATGTATCACCAGCCACAGGTCGCCGTTCGGGCCGCCATTCTCGCCGGGGGTGCCCTGGCCTTTCAGGCGGATGCGCTGGCCGTCGACGACGCCTGCGGGAATTTTTACGTTCAGGGTTTTCGGCGTTTCGCTTTCAACCATGCCAAAGACGTTATACACCGGCAGCTTATAGCTGATAGTGCGCGTCTGCTCGGCTAAAGTCTCTTCAAGGAAAACCGCGACTTCTATCTCTAAATCATGGCCGCGCACGCCCTGCTGGCGGCGGCTATGATGCGCCTGCTGGCCAAACATGGAGGAGAAAATGTCGTCAAAGTCCTGCTGGCTGTAGCTCTGCTCGTGGGAGTGCTGCTGACGGCCAAAGTGCGGATCGTTGCGGTGCTGCCACAGTTGGTCGTATTCAGCGCGGCGCTGGTCATCTTTAAGCACTTCCCAGGCTTCGGCGAGATCTTTGAACCTGGCTTCGGCATCGTTTTCTTTACTGACATCGGGGTGATATTTGCGTGCCAGACGGCGATAGGCGGTCTTAATGGTTTTCAGATCGTCCGTTGGCTGAACCCCTAAAATGGCATAATAATCCTTTAATTCCATGATGTTATCTCATTTATGCGCAATATTACGGTTACAGATCCCTGGAACAGGTGTCTTTATTAAGCGTAGGGCAAATGAGGACGGATGTGGCGGAAAAGTGGCGCAAACTTGACGCCGTCGGGATCGACGGCGACAAAACGTGGATAACCCTATTCGGCAGAAGGCCTGCTGCGGTTCCTGCGCAGCCCTTCCAGCAGCACCAGGGCAGCGCCAATGGCACCGCCGATCAACGGAAGGGCGGCTGGCGCGTTGGGGAACAGATGAACGATGGTGACATCGCTCACCATCATTGAGCCGGCTATCCAGCCGATAAGCGCGCCGCCCAGCATCACCACCGACGGGAAGCGGTTAAGGATCGCCAACACCAGTTTACTGCCCGCGACAATAATCGGGATGCTGATCAGCACCCCCAGCGCGACCAGCAGCAGATGGCCTTTTCCGGCGGCGGCGACGGCCAGTACGTTGTCCAGCGACATAATGACATCGGCAACGGTAATGGTGACCGCGGTACGCCACAGGCTGCTGGAGCTGCTGATTTCATTCTCTTCTTCCTGATTGGTGACCAGCTTGATACCGATCCACAACAGCATCAGAGCGCCAACCACTTTCAACCACGGCAATGAGAGCAAATAAATAGCCACGGCCAGCAGCAGCACGCGCGCCGCTATCGCACCAAAGGTGCCTATAATAATCGCTTTGGTCCGCTGATGCGGCGGCAGCTTACGGCAGGCCATCGCGATCACCACCGCGTTGTCGCCGCCTAATAACAGGTCGATAGCGATAATTTGCAGCAGGATAACCGCTACGTCCCACTGACTGAAAAACTCATTCATACCTAACTCATCTAACTAAAAAGAGGCCCTGGGGGAAAAGCAGGGGGCGAAGCGTACTCCCGTTCACGCGCGTTGACCACCCGCTAAATCGCGAGGGCGCATTGAGTTATTGAAAAATATAGTTACTAATCATTGCCTCGTCCGGGGATGATTCGCGGGCAAAGGATGATATTTTGTTCGTAAAGACCCACCTGCCGTTCACCCATCGCAAGGACTACCCACATGCCCGGCCATAAGAATTTACTGACACTCGCCTTTATTGGCGCCGCCCTGCTTCCGGTGATGGCAACTGCCGCTGATGCACCCACCTTCACGCCCGAACAGGAAGCCCGTATCGGCAAAATTGCCGCGGACTATTTAGTCGCGCATCCGGAAGTGCTGCTGCAGGCCAGCCAGAAGCTGCAGCAAATTCAGGAACAGCAGCAGGCCAGCGCCGCGACGCAGGCGGTACTGAAGAACGCGGCTGCGCTGACGCAGGATAAAAACACCCCAACCTATGGCCCGAAAGAGGGCAAAGTGACCGTTATTGAATTCTTTGATTATCAATGCGTTTACTGCAGCCGTCTGGCTCCGGTCATGGAGCAGGTTATTAAAGAGAACCCGCAGACCCGCTTTGCTTTCAAAGAGTGGCCAATTTTTGGCAGCCGTTGGGAAACCTCGCTGGAGGCGGCGAAAACCGGGCTGCAGATTTATCAGCAGAAGGGCGCAGAGGCCTATTTGACCTACCATAACGGCATCTATTCCACCGGGCATAACGAAGGCAAGCTAACCGCCGCTGACGTGCAGCAGCAGGCGAAGAAGGTCAATTTCGATGCGAAGAAAGCGGCGGACGTTGAGTCGGTACTGGAAAGTACCAACCAGCTGGCGCAGGAGATCGGTTTAAGCGGTACGCCCGGCGTTATCGTAATGCCGACGACCGGCGCCACGGAGGCGACGATCACCGTATTCCCTGGGCTGGCGGATAAAGCCTCGCTGGATGCGGCGATTAAGAAAGCGGGCGGCTGATAATTAAAGCCGCCCACGGAAAACTCATCATCAGATGATCTGATAAGTTTTGTCGGCCATATAAAGCGCTAGCCGCTACCCGGTAGCGCTTCTTCGCCACGGCAGCAGCGCTGCAGCATCGACATAATCACCTGAAATAGCTCATCTTTCGCCTGCTGCTCCGTGATGACGCCGTTTACTACCGCAGCCGATAGCCCATCGGCGGAGCCAAGCATGGCGAGAATGGCTGCCTCGCTGAGGTTTTCACTCTCGCAAAGCGGCGAAAAATATTGCCGGCATTTCGCGGTAAATGCGGTTATGCACTCCTGCTTGATCTTCTCCAGCTCAGGCGTCCCGGCCAGCGCGGCCATCACGCTGGGCATTTCGCGGCCCTGGAGCAGGACGCACTCAATGTAGGCATTAGCGATCGCCGAAGCCAATGTCTCCGCCCTGGGTTCGGTGTTGCGCAGAATTTCATCCATCTTTACGCTCTGGCGCTGGTCGTATTCCGCATACAGCGCCGCGAAAAGCCCCGAACGGCTGTCAAAATGATCGTAAACCACCGGTTTAGTCACCCCCGCCTGGGTCGCCAGATAGCCCAGCGTCAGGGCATCGGTTCCTTCCTCGCGAATAATATGCCAGGCGACGTCTATTAGCTGCTTCCGCCGCTCTTCTCGCGTTAAACGCTGCCGTACGAGGGGTTGAGACATAAAAGGATTCTCCCGTTGACATGCTAATATACCAAAGGTAAGTTACCATGAGTAGGTTACTGTTAGTATATTAGACTACGTCCAATATCGTTATCGCGCAACTGGGGTATCCGTCATGCATGCATTAATCGTGGTTTCTCATCCTCTTAATACTTCTCTGACTCACAGCGTAGCGACGGCTATTGCGCAAGGGATTGCCGAATCCGGCCAGCAGCACACTGCTGAAATAGCAGATTTAACGCAGGAAGGCTTTAACCCGGTGTTTACTGAGCCGGATATCGCCGCATTTCTGCAAACCGGCGCCACGCCGCCCGATGTGGTTGCTGAGCAGGCCAGACTCGATCGAGCCGACGCACTGGTGCTGGTCTTTCCCGTTTACTGGTGGTCGATGCCTGCGCTGCTGAAGGGCTGGATCGACCGCGTGTTTGCCAACGGCTGGGCCTATGAGGAAACCGCCGGGGGCGAGGTGGTGAAGAAGCTCGGGCGCCTGCGAGTGCACCTGGTTGCGTTAGGCGCAGCCAATCAGAAAACGTATGATAAGCATGGGTTTACCGCTGCTTTTCATGCGCAGATCGCCCACGGCATTTTTGATTACTGCGGGGCGACGGTGGCCAGTTCGCAGCTGCTGCTGTTACCGGAGCTGGAAACGGCGAAAGCGCATCTTGAGGCGGGGTATCAGCTAGGGAAGACGATATTTAACTGAAAGCATAAAAGCAAAAACCCGCCTTGTGGGCGGGTTCTCTGAATAGTGGTGCCCGGACTCGGAATCGAACCAAGGACACGGGGATTTTCAATCCCCTGCTCTACCGACTGAGCTATCCGGGCAACGGGGCGCATTAAACCGTAATCCGTACGCTCCGTCAATCAAATTTCTCGATTTATCTACCGGTTGCTTAACTTTGCGGCAATTCTGCGTCTGAGCGCGCTATTCTGCGGGAAATTACATCATGCCGTTATCGCCTTCGCGGTTCTTCCAGCCGCTGGTCACTGAGATCGCGCGGCGAAGTCCGGAGATCGCGTAGTCGCCGACGACGTCTTCGTCATCGCGCGGCGAGCTGATGGTAATTTCCGCGTCGACGCCGTGACGATATGCGCCGTGGTGGCTAAAGATGGTGCCGATAAAACATTTATCATTCAGCCAGACCGGAATATAGGCGACGGTTTCATAAATATAGTTAGACGCCACGCCGCTATAGTAACTTTCCGCATCGTCGGCCGACGTGCCCGGGGGAATAGGGCAGATTGGCGCTTCGCCGTCGCTCTGCGGCTTATCCTTAAGCAGGCTGCTCTGCATCACCTCCAGCGACTTCAGCAGATCCGTTTTTTCCCCGTCGCTTAACGCGGGCGTCAGCGGCTGGCCTTTTTCCGGCGAGCGGATGTCATTGAGAGTGTAGCGATAGCGGATCGTCACCGCAGGCGCGCTACTGCCCGAGGGGGCAAACGGGCGCAATAAATAGAGATTATCTTCGCCAAACTGACCGTTGTACCAGAGGGCATAAACCTGGCCATTAATGCGTACCCACTGGCTCCACTGGTTGGCGCCGCGGCCGTTAAGGGAAAAAAGCGCGCCGGGAACCCCTGCGTCAAAATCATCGCCGTTGCCGCTATTGTCGCTGTTGACCGTTTCGAAAGCGTCGTCGTTGCGTTTTAAGACTCCGGTATAGCTAAAGAGTCCAGTGCCGCCGACGTAGCTATCGATAATTAAATCGCGTCTGCCGTCACCGTCGAGATCCACCAGGGTGAAGCTGACTTTGCCGTTTTCGGAGTCGGCGCTGATATCGGACTGGAGAAACGCCTGCCACTCATCATCGCTGATATCGGCGGAAGGTTTGCTCGTCGAGACCAGAGAGTCGTCCGCGTAGGTCAGCGTAAAATGGCTGACCTTGCCGCCGAGGGGAAACTGTTCGGCGATCTTATTCAGATCCAGTTCAGGGTTGACCTTCTGCTCTTTTAACACGGCGTTATACAGCGCTTTCAGCGCATTATTATCGGCTTCTTTTTGCTGCCTGGGGATAACCTGACTGACGAAAGTGGGCAGCATCCATGCGCCGCCGGGGGCGATTTCCCGGCAGTCGCCGGTGGTGTATTTCAGGCTCTGAACAAAGGTCCGGCCGTCCCACACGCGCTCTTCTCCGCTGATGCAGTCGGCAATACCGCGGCCCTTGTTGAAAAAGGTAAGCACGCCATCGCCGTAGCTGGAGGCGTCGGTAGCGATCAGCTGAGGCTGAGTCATAAATGCTTTGTCGACCACCCATATGGCGTAGCCGTCGTTGTAGGCCGCGCGCCAGCAAAGGGCCTGAATCAAGGTGTGGTTTTTATCCAGCGGGGTGGCGGTGAGCTGACGCTCGGAGGCCGGGATGTCGGCGTTTTGCCAGTCGTCGCAATGGCTGTTAAGCACGGGGGTTAGCTGCGGAAGAAGCTTCTGCCGCTGTTTTGCCGTCGGCGTCGCGGCAGCGGCATTGTTAATGACCGGCGCGGCGATGATTTCCGGCGCGGGCGCCGCCGGCAAAACGTTGTCATCGCCGGCATCTCCTTGACGCAGCAGCGCATCGGCGGTGCCCAGGCGCTGCTGGAACTCATCCATTTTCAGAAATGCGGCGCTGCTGCCTGCGCTGGACAGCACCTTGCGCTCGCCGTTAATCGCCAGCTCAATTTTGCCGTTATGCTCCAGGGCCTGAATCAGGGCCAACGTCTGGCTATCATCAAAGCGAAAATGGCTCTCGTCGACGGCTTCAAGGGCGCCGTTGTCGCGATCGTCGATGAACAGAGTGACCGTGGCGTCGGGCGGAATATCGCGTTCGGTTTGCGCGAAGGTCGCAACGGCGACGACGTGCTGCGCCGCGCCCGCATTGCGGGTCAGCAGAACGCTGACTTCGCCCATGGTGACGCCATAGCCTGCGGCCCGGCAGGTGCCGGTGTTGTCGCAGGCGAGCTCCCAGTCTTTATGCGCGAAAGAGAAACCTTGCGGAGAGGCTGCCAGAAGCGGTGTCGAACACAGCCCCATAATGGCAGCCCAAAGAAGAGAGCGCATATCAAACCCTGTCAGCATATCGATGAGTGGGGAATTATATGCGCGATGAATCGGTTAAGATATCGGAATCAGGTCAGCGCACCGCCCATCCGGCACTGGGCAAAACGCAAAATATCTTCTGCCAGGCGACGTGCGGTATCGACGTCAGTCTGGCTACGTTTGATCAGCAGGCGGCTCAGGCAACCTTCGATGATCAGCTCCATCTGCTTCGCGACCATCGCCGGATCGTCAACCTCCAGTTGGCTAAGCAGTTCGTGGGTATAGGCCAGAGAAGCTTGCTTCTGCTGCTCGGCCAACTGATGGATCGGGTGCTGAGCGTCCGGGTAAAAAGTACAGGCGGCGATAAACAGGCAGCCGGGATAACGATGGTTGCTAACGCAGGTGGTCAGCGCGGCGTAGCGGGCCAGCAGTTTCTGCTCTGCGCTTAGCGACTCGTCGAGTAAAAGCTGACGGCGCCAGGCATCGACCTGATGGCTAAGATGGCGAAGCGCGTCATACAGCAGCGCCTCGCGATCGGGCCAGAAACGTTTGAGGTCATTGAGCGGGTAAGCCACGCGCTCGGCGACCATTTCCAGCGTGGTGTTAGCGATACCCTCGATTTCGAGGATTTGGATGGCTTCACCCAGGACTTCTTCACGTTGCACGGTCTTCTCCTCCATTTTCCCTCCTAAAGTGTCGCTCACGGTTATCGATCGCGCAAATGGGCGCTGAATGCCGCGGCATCCATAAACCCGGTGACACGCTGCGCGGGCTGCTCCTCGCCCTGTTCGTTGAAGAACAGAATCGTGGGGAGGCCAAGCACCCTGAGGTGCTTCAGCAGCGCCGCGTCTTGTGCGCTATTTTTCGTGACATCCACTTGTAGCAGAACGGTATCTTTCAGGGCCTGTTGAACCTCAGGTGAGGTAAAGGTGTATTTCTCGAACTCTTTGCAGGCCACGCACCAGTCGGCGTAAAGATCGAGCATCACCGGTTTGCCTTTCGCCTGCGCCAGCGCCTGATTGAGCTCATCGACGCTATGGATACGGGTAAACTGGAGATGGGATTGCCGTTGCACGACCGGTGCATCGAAAGCCCAGTCCTGCAGCGGACGGGCGCTGACCAGCGCGGCGCCGAGCATGGCGATTTGTACGAGACGCAGCCAGGGGCGCGTGCCGCCCAGCGAGGTGATAAACGCCCAGCTAAAAAAGGCGACGCCAAGTAGCGACCAAAGCCGCAGGCCCCACAGGTCTCCCAGGATGCGTTCCAGTAAAAATACCGGCAGCGCGAGGATCACGAAGCCAAAGGCGGTTTTCACGTGAGCCATCCACGGGCCGCTTTTCGGCAGGAGGCGGTTGCCAAATACGGTCACCAGGATCAGCGGCAGCCCCATTCCGAGCGCGTAGAGGTACAGGGTTCCACCGCCCAGCCACAGATTACCGCTCTGGGCGATATACAGCAGAATGGCGCTCAGCGGCGCGGTGGTGCAGGGCGAGCAGATTAATCCGGCAATCGCCCCCATGGCGAATACGCCGCCGGGTGAACCGCCCTGGCGTTTATTGCTCATCAGCGTCAGACGCGTTTGCAGCGACGAAGGCAGCTGGAGCGTAAACAGACCAAACATCGACAGCGCCAGCAGGATAAACACGACCGACAGGCCGATCAGCACATAAGGGTGCTGCAGCGCTGCCTGGAACTGCAGGCCCGCAGCGGCGACGACCAGACCCAGCGCGGTGTAGGTTAACGCCATTCCCTGAACGTAGATAAAGGCCAGCAGCAGCGCGCGGGCGGTGGAGAGGCGTTTTTGACCGCCCAGCACGATGCCGGAAATCAGCGGATACATCGGCAGAACGCAGGGGGTAAAGGCGATGCCGATACCAATTAATAGCGCCCAAAGCGCGCTAAAGGGGAGATCGGCGCTGTGGTTGTCCGCGACGGGAGAAGGAAGGTCGGACGGCGACTCGACGGGCAGCGCCGGGCGCGTTTCCAACGGCAGCGGCGGGTTCAGCCTGGGTTGCCCGGCGTGCGCATCGTTACTGGAGCGCGCCAGCGCTTTGCCAAGCGGCACGATTTTGGTTTCTGGCGGATAGCAAAAACCCGCATCCGCGCAGCCCTGCCAGGTGACGGTAAGGGTTGCGCCAGCGGCGGCGTGCGTCAGAGTGACCGGGACGGTCAGGCGCTGGCGGTAAATTTCACTTTTACCGTAAAACTCGTCCTCATGCCATTCGCCTGACGGCAGCGAGGGTTCGATAAACGTCGCATCGGCGGAGGTCAGCTTAATCTGTTTGCGGTAAAGATAGTAACCCTCCTTGATTTGCCAGGTCAGATTGAGATCGTGTTGATTCTGCTGAAAATCGAAGGCAAAAGCCTGGTCAGCAGGAACAAAGTTCGAACGACCGGGGGCGTCGAACAGTCCGGCAATGGCCGATGTGCTGCAAAGCAGCAGGATCAGCGTAATGATGCGTTGAGCCATGAGAGGTAATCATTGTCTCCGTGAATAACGGGCAGAACCAAAAGTTCAGGGGTTTGATACGGGTGATGGGACTTCAGACAGTCCAGCAGCGCCTGCTGATGGGCAAGGTCGGTTTTCAGCAGCATTTGCACTTCATACTCCTGCTCCAGTTTTCCTTCCCAGTAATAGAGCGACGTCGCTCCCGGCAGGAGCGTGGCGCAGGCGGCGAGTTTTTCCGCCAATGCTTTGGCCGCCAGGTCCTGGGCGGTCGCTTCATCCGGCGCGGTACAGAGTACAACAACAGCATCAGGCGTAGTCATCGTGAACCTCGTATCAGCGAAAAGAGGCACTATAGCACGCAAGATAGGGAGGATTAACGAAACGGGCCAGGATCTGGCCCGAATTTGAAGAGATTTACAGCATGATGCCGCCAAAAATAAACCCGAGGATCACGCATAGCGTAATGGCGATGACGCCGGGGATCAGGAAGGCGTGGTTGAAGACGTATTTACCGATGCGGGTGGAGCCGGTGTCATCCATTTCGACCGCCGCCAGCAGGGTTGGGTAGGTTGGCAGAACGAACAGCGCAGAGACGGCGGCAAATGAGGCGATGGCGGTGAGAGGGCTTACGCCCAGCATCAGCGCGGCGGGCATCAGCGCCTTGGTGGTGGCTGCCTGGGAATAGAGCAGGGTTGCGGCGAAGAATAGCACGACCGCCAGCAGCCACGGATAGTTGTGCAGCAGGTCGCCTGCTACCGTCTGGATATCGCTGATGTGGGCTTTAACGAAAGTATCCCCCAGCCATGCGACGCCGAGAACGCAAACGCAGGCGCTCATGCCGGATTTAAACGTGCTGGCGTTGAGTACTTCACCGGTGTCGATTTTGCAGGTGATGCTGATCAATGTCGCGATAGTCAGCATAAATACCACGATCGCTTCGTTGCGCGGCAGAACCGGATCTTTAATCAGGCCGACGGTGTCGCTGATGGCGGTGGCGTAAAACATTACCGCGACGATACCAATCAGGAACAGCATCACAGAGCGTCTGGCGTGCGGCTTAAGCTCGAAAACCTGGCTGCCGCGCAGCTTGACTTCCCCTTTCGCCAGCCGCTCCTGATAAATCGGATCGTCTTTTAGCTCACAGCCGAGGAAGTTACAGACGATGGCGGTGAGCATCACGGCAATCAGGGTAACCGGAATACAGATTGCCAGCAGAGTCAGGTAGCTGACGCCCAGCGGTTCAAGGATGCCGGCAAAAAAGACCACCGCAGCGGAAATCGGCGAGGCGGTGATCGCAATCTGTGAGGCGACCACGGCGATGGAAAGAGGGCGCGAGGGGCGAATACCCTGCTCTTTCGCTACTTCGGTGATCACCGGAAGCGTAGAGAAAGCAGTGTGTCCGGTTCCGGCCAGTATGGTCATAAACCAGGTGACCAGCGGGGCGAGAAAGGTGATGTATTTGGGGTGACGTCGCAGCATACGTTCGGCGAGACTGACCAGGTAGTCCATCCCTCCGGCGACCTGCATGGCGGCAATAGCGGCGATAACCGCCATAATGATTTCGATGACGTCGAAGGGGATCGCGCCGGGTTTAATTTGAAAAAAGAGGGTCAGGACGAGGACGCCCAGGCCACCGGCGAAACCGATGCCGATACCCCCGAGTCTGGCTCCCAGATAAATAGCCAGCAGGACAATAACGAGTTCTGCACCAAACATATATGCCTTCCTTGTTTTATTAACAAGTTGATATTGGATTGTTGTAATTTAGTAGATCAATAAGAACAAAAAAGGCATGTCATCGCTGACATGCCCGTGATTAGTTTAACCTGAAACTTTACTGTTCGCTTTCATCAGTATACCGCTTCGCTTTATAGGCCGGATGCATCAGGTTTTGCGCGGAGAAGATATCGTCCAGCTCCGCCGCGGTCAGCAGTCCGCGCTCAAGCACCACGTCTCTGACGCTCTTGCCCGTCTCGGCGCAAATCTTGCCGACGATATCGCCATTGTGGTGGCCGATATACGGGTTGAGGTAGGTGACGATGCCAATGGAGTTGTAGACGTAGCTTTCGCATACCGCTTTGTTGGCGGTGATGCCGCTCACGCATTTTTCCAGCAGGTTGTAGCAGGCGTTAGTCAGAATATGGATAGATTCAAACATCGCCTGGCCAATCACCGGCTCCATCACGTTCAGCTGCAACTGCCCCGCTTCGGAAGCCATGGTGACGGTTGTATCGTTACCAATCACTTTGAAGCACACCTGATTGACGACCTCGGGGACCACCGGGTTTACCTTGGCTGGCATAATCGAAGAGCCCGCCTGCAGTTCGGGCAGGTTAATTTCGTTCAGGCCGGCGCGCGGGCCGGAAGAGAGCAGGCGCAGGTCGTTACAGATTTTGGACAGTTTTACCGCCAGCCGCTTCAGGGAACTGTGGACCATCACGTAGGCGCCGCAGTCGGAGGTGGCTTCGATCAGGTCTTCGGCTGGCACAACCGGCAGGTTGCTGACTTCCGCCAGTTTTTGAACTGCCAGCTGCTGATAACCATCCGGAGTGTTCAGGCGGGTGCCGATAGCGGTCGCGCCGAGGTTTACCTCCAGCAGCAGCTCAGCGGTGCGCAGAATGCATTTGGTCTCTTCGTTAAGCAGAACGTTAAACGCGTGGAACTCCTGCCCCAGGGTCATCGGCACCGCGTCCTGCAGCTGGGTACGACCCATTTTCAGAATGTCCTGGAACTCAACGGCCTTTTGCTGGAAACCTTCGCCAAGCTGGTTGATTGCATCGATCAGTTTGAGAATGGAGGCGTAGACCGCGATGCGGAAACCGGTCGGGTAAGCATCGTTAGTGGACTGACATTTGTTAACGTGGTCGTTGGGGTTGAGATACTGATATTCGCCTTTCTGATGGCCCATCAGCTCAAGGCCGATGTTCGCCAAGACTTCGTTGGTGTTCATGTTAACGGAGGTGCCTGCCCCGCCCTGGAACACATCAACCGGGAACTGGTCCATGCATTTGCCGTTATTCAACACCTCATCGCAGGCGGCAATAATGGCGTTGGCGATGCTTTTAGGGATAGTTTGCAGCTCTTTGTTAGCCTGCGCAGCGGCCTTCTTCACCATCACCATTCCGCGGACAAATTCAGGAATGTCGCTGATTTTGTTGTTGCTGATGTAGAAGTTTTCAATCGCTCTCAGAGTATGGACGCCGTAGTAAGCGTCAGCTGGAACTTCCCTGGTGCCCAACAGATCTTCTTCGATACGAATGTTGTTTAACATGTGAACCTTCTCTTTCAAGCTGCCTATGAATTCACCAAATACGCAGAATTTATGGGATCTCGCGCATTTTCTGGCCGCAGATTATTTCCTTAATCGGCCCGGTGCCCACGATCATATGCTGATAATAGCGAATATCAGTCACCCTGATCACTTATTATGTAGTGAATCCTATAAGAATTATTAATCTGTGAAATGAGTCACCGGTTTTCTATTCTTGAAAAAAATAAGCTTTTTTTACGATTGAAAAGTGACGTTTTGGCCCAACATCTTTTCGATGCGAATAGCATATCTATGACTACGGGCGCCGACGCTGGCGCCTGTTAATGAAGGAGACGCCGGTGCGTTGGATTCCGTTAATTGCCGTTTTTTTATACGTTTACATTGAGATATCGATCTTTATCCAGGTCGCCCACGTGCTTGGCGTCCTGCTGACGCTGATTCTGGTGATCTTTAGCTCGGTCGTGGGGATATCGCTGGTAAAAAACCAGGGCTTTAAAAACCTCATGCTGATGCAGCAGAAGATGGCGGCGGGAGAGAGCCCGGCCACTGAAATGATCAAAAGCGTGTCGCTGATCATCGCCGGTTTGCTGTTGCTTCTGCCGGGGTTCTTTACCGATTTCCTGGGGCTGCTGCTGCTGTTACCTCCGGTACAGAAACATCTGACCTTAAAACTGATGCCGCATCTGCGCTTTAGTCGGATGCCGGGCGGCGGGTTTAGCGCCGGAACCGGTGGCGGCGATACCTTTGAAGGTGAATATCAGCGCAAAGATGACGAGCGCGACCGCCTCGAACATAAAGACGATCGTCGTGATTAACATTTAGCATTGTCCGGGCCGGTCACTCCGGCCTGGTGACTCTCTCCGCGAGCCTGCGCTTTGGTAAAAACAGCCACAGTACCGCCAGCATGATAAACGCGTACAGGCTCTTCCAGCCCACCATCGCCAGCAGCAGCAGGCACAGCACGCTGCCAAACGCCGCTAACACGCGATAACGCCCATGCAGCAAACGGCAACCCGCCAGCATACACAGCAGATAGATCATAATAAAAATGCCGTTGGCGTAGACGATCAGGGCGTCCAGGTTGATATTGAGCGCGTAAATGCACAAGGCGCTAATCACGCAGCAGCCGAGTACCGCGTTCAGCGCATTGCGCGGAATTTGTCGCGGCGACAGGCGGGCCAGATAGCTCGCAGGCTTATGCTGCGCCTGCGACCACACCAGGCGGGCAAAGCTCTGGATATAGATATTGAGGCTGGCGAAGCAGGCGAGATAGCCGATAACGCAGGCAATCCACAGCGCCTGAACGCCGAACAGGCGTACGACGATATTGGGCAGCGACGCGGCTGCGGCCATCTCCTCACCAAAGGCATGAAAGTGCAGGACCAGCACGGTACAGGCCCAGTAGACCGAACCCGCCAGCAATAAGCCGATCATCAGCGCGCGGGGAAAATCGCGCTCCGGCTGCTTAAACTCAGAGGCCAGATGAGCGAAAGCCTCCAGACCGACAAAACACCAGAACATCACCGAAAGCGCGGAGAAAAGCTGCGAACTATCGATTTCAGCGGGCGCCGGGAAGGGGCTCTGCGTGGGGTTGATCCCGCCGCGCCACCAGATAGCGACGATCAGGGCGACAATCAGCACGGCAACCAGCGTTTGTAGATTGGCGCTGGAGCTGGCTCCGCGAGAGCCGACCCACCAGATAATCGCCAGCGTGCCCAGTTCAGCCAGCAGCAGCTGGCTATCGTGCCAGCCAAAAAGTGCCTGACCGAAGCCGGTGGCGATATGCAGGGCCGCGGGTAATCCGACCGGGATCACCGATAAAAAGAGCCAGCCGGTGACGCGCGCCAGACGCGGTCCAAAAGCCATATCCACAAAATGGGCCACGCCGCCGGCGCTGGGAAAGTGCCGACCCAGCGTGGCGAAGACGATAGCGATGGGAAACACCAGTAAAATCAGCGCCGGCCAGGCCCACAGGCTGTTGTCGCCAGCGACCAACGCGGCCAGCGCCGGAACGGCGAAGACGCCGGTTCCCAGTAATGATGTGGAGAGTAACCCCACTCCTTGGGCAAGCCCCAACTCCTGTTTTAAACCACTCATGTTTCAACCCTGCGCCCGGCAAAAAAGGGATGGTATCACAATCGCTTTTGCTTATGACGTCAGGCAACGGCGGCAAATTTGTGTGCGTCTGAGCACGAGGACAAATTTTTTTTTACTTTTCCCCTTGAAGCGGTAAAACCCCACCCCCATCTCTCAGGGCACTAGCCGGAAAACCGTGTGCGGACCGGCGTCATCCATAACTGATAATGACTTTCTCAAAGGAGAGCTATCAATGAGTATTCGTCCGTTACATGATCGTGTGATCGTCAAACGTAAAGAAGTTGAAACGAAATCTGCTGGCGGCATCGTTCTGACCGGTTCTGCGGCAGCAAAATCAACTCGTGGCGAAATCATCGCTGTCGGTAAGGGCCGCATCCTGGAAAACGGAACCGTGCAGCCTCTGGACGTTAAAGTTGGTGACATCGTAATTTTCAACGATGGCTACGGCGTGAAATCCGAGAAGATCGACAATGAAGAAGTGTTGATCATGTCCGAAAGCGACATTCTGGCAATTGTTGAAGCTTAATCCGCGAACGACACTGAACATACGAATTTAAGGGAAAGATAAAATGGCAGCTAAAGACGTAAAATTCGGTAACGACGCTCGTGTGAAAATGCTGCGCGGCGTAAACGTACTGGCAGACGCAGTTAAAGTAACCCTGGGCCCGAAAGGCCGTAACGTGGTTCTGGACAAATCCTTCGGTGCGCCGACTATCACTAAAGACGGCGTTTCCGTAGCGCGTGAAATCGAGCTGGAAGACAAGTTCGAGAACATGGGCGCGCAGATGGTGAAAGAAGTTGCCTCTAAAGCGAACGACGCTGCAGGCGACGGTACCACCACCGCAACCGTACTGGCTCAGGCTATCATCGCTGAAGGCTTGAAAGCCGTTGCTGCGGGTATGAACCCGATGGATCTGAAACGTGGTATCGACAAAGCTGTCGTAGCCGCTGTTGAAGAACTGAAAGCGCTGTCCGTACCGTGCTCTGACTCTAAAGCCATTGCTCAGGTTGGTACCATCTCCGCTAACTCCGACGAAACCGTAGGTAAACTGATCGCTGAAGCGATGGACAAAGTCGGTAAAGAAGGCGTGATCACCGTTGAAGACGGTACTGGTCTGGAAGACGAACTGGACGTGGTTGAAGGTATGCAGTTTGACCGCGGCTACCTGTCTCCGTACTTCATCAACAAGCCGGAAACCGGCGCTGTTGAACTGGAAAGCCCGTTCATCCTGCTGGCTGACAAAAAAATCTCCAACATCCGCGAAATGCTGCCGGTTCTGGAAGCCGTAGCAAAAGCGGGCAAACCGCTGGTTATCATCGCTGAAGACGTAGAAGGCGAAGCGCTGGCGACCCTGGTAGTGAACACCATGCGCGGCATCGTTAAAGTCGCTGCGGTTAAAGCACCGGGCTTCGGCGACCGTCGTAAAGCTATGCTGCAGGACATCGCAACTCTGACCGGCGGTACCGTTATCTCTGAAGAGATCGGTATGGAGCTGGAAAAAGCGACTCTGGAAGATCTGGGTCAGGCGAAACGCGTTGTTATCAACAAAGACACCACCACTATCATCGATGGCGTGGGCGAAGAAGCTGCGATCCAGGGCCGCGTTGCTCAGATCCGTAAGCAGATTGAAGAAGCAACTTCTGACTACGACCGTGAAAAACTGCAGGAGCGCGTGGCTAAACTGGCAGGCGGCGTTGCAGTAATCAAAGTGGGCGCGGCTACCGAAGTTGAAATGAAAGAGAAGAAAGCACGCGTTGACGATGCCCTGCACGCGACCCGTGCTGCGGTTGAAGAAGGCGTGGTTGCCGGTGGTGGCGTAGCGCTGGTTCGCGTTGCCGCTAAACTGGCTGGCCTGACCGCTCAGAACGAAGATCAGAACGTCGGTATCAAAGTTGCGCTGCGCGCAATGGAAGCTCCGCTGCGTCAGATCGTTTCCAACGCCGGTGAAGAACCGTCTGTTGTGGCGAACACTGTGAAAGGTGGTGAAGGTAACTACGGTTACAACGCTGCAACCGAAGAGTATGGCAACATGATCGACTTCGGTATTCTGGACCCAACTAAAGTGACTCGTTCTGCTCTGCAGTACGCAGCATCCGTTGCTGGTCTGATGATCACCACCGAGTGCATGGTCACCGACCTGCCGAAAAGCGACGCGCCTGACTTAGGTGCTGCTGGCGGCATGGGTGGCATGGGCGGTATGGGCGGCATGATGTAATCGTGCGCTATACTCCTTAGATATAAAGAAACCCTCGGGCAGAAATGCTCGGGGGTTTTTCTTTTTGTCGTCTTTTTAGTATAAGGTTGTACATCCGGGCCAGTGCGTCCAGCTCATTGATCGTGGGGAATAACATGCAGGTAAAATATTTAGCAGGGATTGTCGGCGCAGCATTGTTGTTAGCAGGTTGCAGCTCCAGCAACGAATTGACCTCTGGTGGCCAGAACGTACGCTTTGTTGAAGATAAACCAGGTTCTGAATGCCAGCTGTTAGGTACCGCAAGCGGCACGCAGAGCAACTGGCTGTCCGGACAGAATGGTGACGAAGGCGGCTCCATGCGCGGCGCGGCAAACGCCCTGCGTAACAAGGCCGCAGAGATGGGTGGCAACGTCATTTACGGCGTCAGCAGCCCGACGCAGAATCTGCTGTCCAGCTTTGTGCCGACCGATAGCCAAATGAACGGCCAGGTTTATAAGTGCCCGAACTGATTTAACCGGTGCCTCTCTTGCCTAAATTGAGGCACCCTCTTGATCTCTTTTTATTGCTTGCTGAGTTGCGCCTGAGTTTGCTGGTAGAACGCATGCAAAGGACGCAGACACTCCTCCAGCGTCATCATTCTTCCTGGCTGAGAAGGGATGATTTGGCTAAAAATCTGGCTGGGCTGGCGCTGGGTATGCACTTCTTTCAGCTTTGGGCTTCTCTCAATTAAGCGCATTACAACGATATTTTCCTGTTCTGATGGATGAGCGGCATTGGTTTTAATCACTGCGCCGGAGATGATTTTTCGCCCTTCCTCCGTGTCACAACAGTACAACACGCCGAGATAATGGGAAAACAGATTGAGCTTCCATTCATCCTGAAGATACTGCTGATAATCAACGTTGCTGGTATTCGTTAAATCCACCGCATAAAGCATCAGGCCTTCCAGCGAGGAAGTTAAATAATTAATCAGATCGCTATCTCCCGTGTGTTTAAGAGACTGCTGAATGCCCACCAGCAGCGCTTCAACTTGCATATCATCAATACGCAGCGTAGCAATTTGCTCATTTTGCAGCACCAGAATGAGCGTTGACCAGGTGTCGCCGGGTTTTAACGTTATCGACATAATACGTCTTTCCGGATTAGGGTGCTGTACTTCAGGTATATCGATCGCCGGTGTATTTTCTATAAGGCGTTCATTAAAGGCCACCAGTTCATTCTTATAACTTTCACCTTCAGCATTTAAGCGCTGCAGGACGATGGCCATTCTGTGCTGCAGAACTAACAGGAGATCCGCAAGAATCGGCGCCTGAAGATAATAAGACTGACAGAGTTGATTACTCAGTTTGACTTTGAGCATTAAAGCCAAAAATTTGTCATCATATTTAATAGATGCGGTATTAAAACCAATAAATGTTCCTTGCATACGGATCTCCTTTTCCTGGTGGTTACGCTGGTGCCTGCATATGGAGCTGTGACATATCAATGATGCGATCGGCTGAGGCAATGGTGGATGGCCGATGGGCAACAATGATTCGGGTAATGCTTAAACCAGAGATAGACTGGTTAATGACCGATTCATTTTTCAGGTCGAGATGGCTGGTGGCTTCATCCATAAACAGAATGCTGGGTTTTCGATAGAGCGCGCGAGCGATTAAAATTCTCTGTTTTTGTCCACCTGAGATACCTAAGCCAAGCTCGCCGACAATCGTTTCGTACCCCATCGGCATTTTCATGATTTCATCATGGATATTACATCTGCGTGCGCACTCAACGATAAAGTCCATATCGGCATTATCTTCAAAGCCGCTGATATTATCGATAAGCGAGCCTGAGAAAAGGCGGTCCTCCTGAAGGACGCAGGCCGTTCCGAGACGAAAGTTATTGATGCCAATTTTTTGAATATCAAGGTTATCCGCTATCACGTCACCGCTGGTGGGCGCTAACAGACCGCACATGACTTTCAGCAGCGTGGTCTTACCGACGCCGGAAGGGCCAACCAGCGCGATGGATTCTCCGGGCTCAACGGTAATATTTAAATTAGAAAAAATAGGTTGTGAGAACGGATCGTACTGATAGCTGAGATTCTTCACTTCTAATTTCACGCCAGTATTTTCTGCAAAAACCCGGCGTGCAGGCAGCTCTTTTTCCGGCTCGCTAAATACAATTTCTGAAAGACGCTCATTATGTAACGACAGCATTCGCAGCTGCATGACCAGGTCGATCAAGCTTGATGCGCGCTGGGAGAATTGCCCACGATAGGCGTTAAAAGCCATAAACATACCGAGGGTCATATTGTTATCAATGACCATGATCGCGCCCAGCCAGAGTACGGCGACCTGATCGATGGAGGTAATAAAAGTATTAATACCGCCAAACATCATATCGAAGCGAGTCTGTTTGATACCGGCATTGCAGGCGTCAATGTTGATATTTAACCAGTGCTGAGAACGACGCTCTTTTAAGTTCAGCGCTTTAATGGTGGAAATACCGTATAGGGACTCCATAAAGTGCGAGCTGGAGCGTGCGCCCTTGATAACCTGCTCTTCGGCAACGCGACGGTAGAAGCTGTAGGTGGCAAAACGCATGATGGCATAGCATAAGGTGAATCCAATCACGACCCAAACCAGCCAGCCGCCGTACAGCGTTAACATAACCAGCAGGCCAATCGTCATGATTGAGTCGATAATGCCGGTAACAATGCTATTGGTGAAGGTGGAACGGATAGTATCCAGCGACGAAAAACGAGACTGAATATCCCCTAAATGACGTTTTTCAAAAAAGGATAACGGCAGGCTTGTCAGATGATCGAACAGCGTGGTTTTCCATTGGATGTTCGTCAGCGTATTTAGCGTTAATGAGGTCCACGCTCGCAGCATACTAATAAAGGTGCGGAAAAGCGTGAAGAAGACCAGGCCGATACAGATAACCGAAAGCAGGCTCTGGTCGTGCGCCATGATGACATGGTCAGTCACCAGCTGCGTACCGATAGGTAATAGCAGGCCGATAGCTTCAACCACTACCGAAAAGGCAAAGATTTTTAGCAGGACCGATTTAAGTCCCACAATATTGCGCATCAGGTCTAATAGACGCAGGCGTGATTTTGCCTGTTCTTGCTGAAAGTTTTGGTCCGGCCATAGTTCCAGCGCAACGCCGGTAAAGTTATTGGACATTTCCTGGATACCAATAACCCGCTTACCCAGCGCCGGATCGTGAACAATAAAGCTGTTTTTACGTACCTTAGTGAGCACGACGTAATGATTCATTCCCCAGTGGATAATACAGGGTAGCTTCAGCTGCTTGATTTCATCCAGATCCAGAGAGAGGGCCCGGCTTTTCAGACCGGCATGTTCCGCCGTTTTGCTCAGCGACATGAGCGTAACGCCCTGAGAAGGGCTACCGTAACGATGGCGGAAGTTGAACAGGTCGATATTAAGTCCGTAAAAGCCGCAAACCATTGCCAGACAGGCGATACCGCATTCGGCGGCTTCCGACTGTAAAATAACCGGCGTTTTATGGCGGAATGAGAAATTAAGCTTATCGGTAATGGTTTTAAACAGTTCTTTATTCATCGATCGGGCCACTCACGCTTTGCGTCATCTTATAGAAAGGAGTAAACATCCACATGTAAAGCGGGCGTTCTTCAAGGAAAACTACCGCCTGAGCCTTCAGACCGTTAGAGAGCGTGAGCGTTTTTCCATTGTAGCTAAAGGTCTTGTCCTTGATTTTTATAATTGCTTTATAGAGCGCTAATTCCTGCTGATTAGTGCCGTTGCTGACATTGGTATATTCTGCCATCTCCTGACGTGACGCCGGGACCGAGGAAATAGAAACAACCTTACCTGGAAATTGGCCAAATTTATCGGCAGGGAAAGCATCATAGCGAATATTAATGGTGTCCCCGGGTTTCACGTAGGGGATGGTATTATTGGGTAACCAGAGGATCAGATAATACTCAATATCACCGGTAGGTTTGATCTGCGCCAGGCTGCTGCCGTTCTCTACCATCTGCCCTTTAGTCACGGCCAGCGATTCGATCTTACCGTTGGTCGTTGCTTTAATAATCAGATTACCGTTAGCGTTCGATTCTACCAGCTGATTTTTATAATCATTGATTTGGTTATGCTGGCTGGAGATCTGATTATCAAAGTCTGCTGCTTTGGTAATTTTATCGCTGCTGGTTTGCGTGAGCTGAGATTCCAGCTGCATCTTTTGGGTCACCAGGGATTGATAGGCGCTTTGCTGTTGAAAATATAGCGAGTGCTGATAGTTATACTGATCTTTAGTTATCAGACCATCCTTTAAGTATTTATCATAGCTGGCCAGGTTGGTATGCATTTTGTTTAAGCCTACCTGAGTATTAGCCAGCATACGGTTGGTTTCCGTTAACGAGGCGCTGGTGGTTTTAATCTGTTTTTCAAGAGCAGCGAGCGTTTCAGCCTTATTACGCGTCAGTTTGCTTATAATATCTTCGGCGTTAGCAATCTTTTCATTGATAACTTCAATCTGGGCCGCGCTAACGTTGCCACCGATCGTATTACGTGAAACGTCAAGCTCGTAAAGCGGTTGGCCTTTTTTGACAATGTCTCCCACCTTTACATGCAGATTCACAACAAAACCCTGCTGTGGGGCAAAGACGTTAACGGAGTGGGGGAGCGTAATGACCTCTCCGCGTACATCAATACGCTGGGTAAAGGTGCAAAATATGAGTGAAAGCACAATGGCAATAAGAAAAATAAATGCCAGAAGAGTGACTAGCCACGCGGGAATGCCTGCTAATAATAATGCCTTTCCTTTCCAGTGGATTTTTTTGTACTCAATCGCTTCCTTGCGATAGATTGATTTTTTCATAATTATTTTGTTTTTTAGGTGGAAGTAAGGCCCATTAATAATGGGCCTTAAAGTATAAATTTTTTTTTAATTGTTAAATCTTAATGGCTCCATGGGATAAATGTACCGTCAATGACGCTCTGGAAGGCATCAACAACAACTTGCAGGGTTGTGTCCCAGCCAGCCGCGATCGCCCCAGATGCCCCCGCTACCCCACCAACAATAGCTCCCCAAACTAATCCCACCCCATTTCCAATGAGGCCAAAACCTAACAGACCACCATTAGCACCAGATTGAGTCCCACCAATTAAGGTACCAAATGAACCGCCAACTATACCTCCGAGCACACCAGCCCCAATAGCTTCAACTGCATTACATGCAAATGAGCTAATCGTTGATTGAATTGAAGAAAAATCCCAAGAGTAGCCGCCAGAGATTTCTTCCATTTCAAAAACAGTTAATTGTTTCATAGTTTTCCTTGGTTATATAATATGTCAAATTGTTCCGCTCTCTGCATGAACATATTTTCACGCAAATGTACATTGAAATTATATTATAAGTCAAAAAAATAAAAACTTGCCTTAGAGGATAATTTCGAGGGATGATTTTAATTAAAAAAAATATTTTTCCAAGCCATTTTAGTATAATTCATGTTGAATTTTAGCTCTTCATCTAATAATTATCTTAAATCACATAGAGTTTCGGTTGTGAAGTAAATAAAGTGTTTGCGGGCTAATGTGTTTATTGGTGTTGATATAAAGGCTGTAATATAAAAGCTGTGATGTAAAAGTAGGGTTAATATATTTCGCAGGTTGTGTTTGGCTATCTGCATGATATTTAACTCTACCTCAAAAGACCTCATTGTTGGCTCTGTCAAATGAAGATGATAGCGCCAACAATAATTTTTAATGGTTACTCTTCCTGTAGAATGATTTCAAATATAGCTCGAACGCTACCTGGTGTTATGGTGTTAGATAGTTTGTAATAGTCCGCAGTGAAGGTAAGCGACTGGCTCTTTTTCATACTGGCAATAGAGTAGTTTTTATAATCAAAAAAGGTGATAGGGCTGGAACCCTGTTTAATTATGAAACCAACATCTTTGGCTCCTCCGATAGTATCAGGGATGGAGTTTAGCAGTACGCCATCTTTTGATGCTGAGTTCTCAGTTATAGGGTTAAACCAGTAGGTATATTTGGTTCCAACGGATGAGTCAGGGCAGGTAATGTCAAGCGTAAAGTCTTTTTGCTTGCCAGTTACCCCGCCCTGAGTGATAGCTTTAAGCTGCGATGCTTCTATATTAGATAGATTGACCGTGCTCCCACCTCGTGGATTTATATTGCAGGTTGTTTCCCTGTAAGTGAAAGGGCCGAGTTTGATGTTGGCTTGGGCAAGTCGGGCAATTGAGGAATTAGCATTGACCTGATTGACGCTTCCTGCACGATAGGACACCGAAATCTCTTTTTTTCCTGAGAAGCTCGTATCAATATTGTCCCTGGTTTTTATCAGCCAGACGGTTAGTTGTTTCACGCCGGGATCGCTAAGGCCATAGGCAGAAACAGTACCTAACGTGGCCGGAACGGGGCGGCCGTTGGTGCCAGCAATTGCTTCCGAAATTTCAAAACCAATACCCGGTATTCCTGTTTCATAAACCGGACCACCGAGTACACCGGTCACGCCTGCCGCCAGATTGACGCTGGGCGTGGCGATAATGGCGTAAATATCATTTACTTTACAGTTATAAAAAGTTTTTGCGGTGGCTATCGCACCGCCTACCGTTCTTACTGCCAGTACGCTACCGGGCGCCAGGCTTGAATCGGATAAAATTTTAGCTGGGCTGAATGTAACATTGAATGCAGCATCAGTTCCGTTGTAATTACAGTCAGCCATTACTGTCTGATTAAGTAAAAGTAAACTAATAAAAAGGAGTATTTTTTTCATAGTCTGTATTCATCCCTGTTACTGGCAAACCGCAGTGGCCTGAGCAATACCTTCGTTTACCGCAGCCAGGCTATAAGGCGCTTTACACTGCTGCCCGCTCTTTGAACCCCACTGTGCATAGACTTCACCGTTATCTTTCAGGCCGGACAAATAGACCATACCGCCATCAGAAACGATGCTGGCCTGGGCATTTTTATCCGTGGTCAACGTTACCGTGGCGCCATAAGGAACGTTTTCACCCGACGCTCTCTTAAGAATAAGGAACGCGCGGCGGCCAATATTGCCCGCGAAGTTTGCCCGTACCACGGCTGCACGGGTTGGCACCACTTTCTGCGTCGTATTTGGCAATTCCATATTATCTCCCAAAGTCGTGCTATCTAAGGTCACGCTGGTTCGATGGTATGGCGTAACGTAAGGAATAATCGCGTAGCCGCGGTAGTCCGTTTCGATCGTCGCGTCGTTTTCCAGACGGACGTGTTTCAGGCCGGGCGCCTTAACCAATACGGCGGTTTCAGACATTTCCTGACCTAATGTTATTCCGTCAGCATGAACCAGCACGCCGCCGCTCAGGCCGTAGTTAATTAACTGACTATTTTTGGCATAGCTGTAGCCGGCGTTAGCCGAACCCATGGAACCACGATAGTTGCCGTAGACGCCGCCGCTGGCATCTTCACGATTGCTGTAGCCCTGCTGGACGTTCCAGTCCAGGTTATGGTTTTCCAGCGCGACGCCACTCAGAGAAACATACTGAGCGGTTGAACCCGGACTGCTGTTGGTCACGTTATAGGTCGCATAGGCATTAGGTAACCAATCGCTTAAAGGAATGGAAATATTAAATGAAACAACATGGTCATCCTCAACGTGACGGCTGGAACCATTATTTCCCCAGCTATAGCGGCTATAGCTATAGCCAGCGTAATAGTTAAAGCGGCGGAACCCGCCGTTATAGCCAATATTCAGCGAGTTATTGCGGCGATTGCTATCCCAATAATCCTCAAAAATACCGGATACAGAAAGGTTACCCAGCCCCGAACCCAGGCTCTGGCTCACGGTAATATTGGTTCTGTTACGCAGCGAGTGGGGCGTATATCCGCCGTAGCTGTTGTTATAGGTATTCATCACATCAGTTAGCGTATTGTACCCGGAGGTCGAATAGCGGTAGCCGGCTACGGTAATATTGGTGCCTGTTTCAAGGATATTTTTACCGTAACGAATGCGCCATGACTGGCCGGACGTTTTCTCTTCATCTTTCTTTTTAGACCATGCCGCCGTTACATCGGCGGAAACTGCGCCAATATCGCCGAGGTTTTGCCCGGCGCCGAAAGCGAGCGCCTGGTAATTGGCCGCCGCCTGTACGCCCGTATAGAGAGTGGTATTGCTTAATACGCCGTAGCTGATCGTTGCTTGCGTAAAGGGTTTCTCGTCAACGTTGCCATCGTAGGGACGATATTTCCCGCTGGTAATCTCATACTCCATCTGGCCTTCCCGGAGCATTAATGGCAGAGAAGCGTAGGGCACCACGAAGTTTTGTCGGGAGCCATCGGACTCCTCGACGGTGACGTAAAGGTCACCGTTGCCGCCGGTTGAGTAGAGGTCGGTAATTTCGAAAGCGCCCGGAGCGACAAAAGCCTGGTAAATTTGGTAGCCATTCTGCTTGATGACGATACGCGCATTGGTTCGGGCAATACCGCGAACGATGGGCGCGAATCCGCGCAGGCTTTCAGGAATCATGTCCGTGTCGGTTGCCAGCTGAATCCCGGTGAACGGCACGCTGTCAAAGATGCTCGACAGCGAGCTGCTTTCGCCCATGACTAAAGTACTTTTTAGCGGGACAATGCTCCGCTGCGCATAGAGATATACGGAATCCCAGTCGCTCTTTGCCCCCGCTGACTTATTCCATGTACTCAGATTGCGCAGGCGCCATGGCCCGAGGTTCAGGCCGGATTGTAAGTTAAGATTGTAATACTCATTATTGGCTTCATAGTCTTTGCCTGAACTAAACTGATAGTTGGTCAGTAAGGCATTAATACCGTCGTCAAACTCATCGGGGGAAACGAAGCCCTGCGCGATAGTGGAAAGCGCCGCCTGCGGTATGGATATCAGCAGCTGTTGAGTATTGAAGGGCTTTGTTGAATAAATCGAACTTTTGCTGAG